>CABVCJ010000050.1 GCA_902496845.1 uncultured Collinsella sp. | reverse complement strand
CCGTCTGGTCAAGGTTATCGAGACGACGGCACACGAGTATAACCAGGGCGAACTTCACACCGTGGTGCCTGCACTTATTGAGGGTACGAGCAAGAAGAACGACGCTGTCCTTCTGGGCAAGAGCCCTAAGAACCAGACGGTGCATGCGCCGATTCCTGCTGGCTATAGCATCGATCAGCTTATCGGCAAGATCGTCGATGTTGATATTGATGTCGCCAAGACGTGGTATCTGTCTGGCTCCGTCGTGGGCGAGCCTCGCTAATGATTTCCCCCGGTGCAAGCCTTTCTGCCGTAGCGATTGTCGGTCCGACGGCGGTCGGCAAAAGCGATGTTGCCGACCGCCTGGCCGCTCGTCTTTCGTCCGAAGTGTTGTCGTGTGACGCGATGCAAATCTATCGCGGCATGGACATCGGTACGGCCAAAATGATGCCTGAGGAGTGCTCGGCACCTCTGCGCCTTATCGATATCGTGGATCCCGGCGTCGCGTATTCTGCTGCGCTCTACCAGTCGGACGCCCGAGCACATGTCGAGCGTTTGCTTGGCGAGCAGCGTCTTCCGGTCTTTTGCGGCGGTACGGGCTTGTATCTCAAGGCCGCTCTCGATGAAATGGATTTTCCTTCGGGAGAACTCGAGGACGAACGCCGCGTGGGCTATCAGGAGCTTGCCGAGCGCATTGGCGAGGAAGCATTGCATGCCCTGCTTGCCGAGCGCGACCCCGAATCAGCTGCCGTGATTCATCCCCATAACGTGCGTCGTGTGATTCGTGCGCTCGAGATGCACGATGATGGCGTGTCATATGCCCAGCAGAAGTCGAAATTCAGTGTTCCGCGTGAGCGTTATCATGCCTTGTGGTTTGGTCTGACGCGTAGTCGTGAAGTGCTCTATGAGCGCATTAACCTGCGTGTCGACCTTATGTTTGAGCAGGGACTGGTTGATGAGGTCCGTGGCCTTATGGACCAGGGCCTGGGCGATGCGCTCACGTCGATGCAGGCAATTGGTTACAAAGAGATTATTGATGCCTTGCGTGGCGCTATTACCATGGATGAGGCCCGTGAGCTTATCAAGATGCGTTCACGTCGCTATGCCAAGCGCCAGCTTTCCTGGTTTAAGCGTGACGATCGCATCGTGTGGTTCGATATGGATGAGTTTACGATCGATGAGGTCGTTAATGATATTTACCGTCGCATCTAGGCTGCCTAATGGCTCGTTTCCCTTTGGTCCCCACGGCGCCTGAACCTGAGCGCGCCATCTTGGTTGGTGTCGAGTGGCGCGATAACGCCTGGCCGCTCGACCGTTCGCTCGACGAGCTCGAGCGCCTAGCCCACACTGCTGGGGCCCAATGCGTGGCACGCTTGTCTCAGCGCCTGGTCAAACCCTATCCCAAATCGTTTATCGGTTCTGGCAAGGTCGAGGAGCTGTGCGGCTTGGTGCATCGCATGGATGCGGATGTTGTTATCTTCGACGACGACCTGACGCCCTCACAGCAGTCCTATCTTGAGAAAGCCGTGGGCGAACCGGTCAAGATTATTGACCGTACGGCGTTGATTTTGGATATCTTTGGCCTGCATGCCCAGACGCGTGAGGGCCGCTTACAGGTTCAGCTGGCACAGTTGCAGTATCTGCTGCCTCGTCTGCGAGGTATGTGGAGCCATCTTGCCAAGGAACAGACGCGTGGCGGCATTGGATCGCGTTTTGGCCAGGGCGAAAGCCAGCTCGAGGTCGACCGTCGCCTGATTCGCAATAAGATCGCTGCGCTTCGACGCGAACTGAAACAGGTTGAACAACGTCGCGATGTGCAATCGAAAAGCCGTATTGAATCGCCGGCGTTTCGCGTGGCGTTGGCTGGCTACACCAATGCCGGCAAGTCGACGTTGCTTAATCGTTTGACGGGATCCACGGTACTTTCGCAGGATAAGCTGTTTGCCACGCTCGATCCTACAACGCGCTCGTACCGTTTGCCCGGTGGCCGTGGCATGACGATCACCGATACCGTCGGCTTTATTCAAAAGCTGCCCCATGGCCTGGTCGACGCGTTTAAATCTACGCTTTCCGAGGTGCTCGGCGCCGATTTGATTCTTAAAGTTGTAGACGCTTCCGATGAGGATTACGAGCGTCAGCTCGAGGCGGTTGATCGTGTCCTTGACGAGATTGGTGCCGGTGAGCGCCTGACGCTTACTGTGTTCAATAAAATTGATCTGCTCGATAGCGTCGACCGCTTGAGCTTCCGCCGACGCTATCCCGAGGCGGTGCTGTTCTCGGCTCAGACGGGTGAGGGTCTTGATGACTTAGTCGACCGCATCGCTCGTGAAGCGGCCGCTACAGACGTGTTGCTCTCGGCCGATATCCCGTATCGAGAGGGCGCTTTAATCACGCTCGTGCACGAACAGGGAACCCTTCTGCACGAGGAATATCTTGAGGGCGGCGTTCGTATTGTGGCAAAGCTGCCGGCCCGTATCGCACCACGTCTTGAGCGTTACCGAACGGAATAAATCAGCTCCAGTACGCCCAATATAACGGGCTGATGAAGCAGATAGAACGGTAGTGCATGGCGTCCGAGGCTTGCGAGCACGGGGATGGGATTCTCATAGGCCCATACTGGTGCCTCGCAGTTTGATTCCTGTGCCGTTCGAGCGGCAAAGAAGCCTGCGAGGTACATAAAATAGAATGGGATGAGCGGATAGTAATCACCGGAGACAAAGTCTGGATCTGGGAAACCCAGCCAAGCTAGATAGGGGATAGGGTAGACCGCTTTAGGAATGCTCCAGGTACAGGCAAAGAGTATGAGGCAAATCGTTATACCCCATACTGCAGGTACCCTATCGAGAACCGGGCGCGCGAGTGCAACAATGGCTGTGCATGCCGCCATGCAGAAAATGATGCCGAAGTTTACCGAGTCATCGACTGAGACGAGCGTCGTTGCAATCCATACGACCAAAGCGGCAACGGCATATTTGGCGGCACGCTTGATGTTGTTGCGCGAGAGAGTGCACATCCAGCCGGCAATAAACAAAAATACCCAACTGATGCTGGCGCGCCAGATGTCTTGGAAGATGGTCTGGGTAAACCAGGGCATCTTCCAACCATATAGGTAGGCAAGGTCGTAGCAGGCATGAAATCCCGCCATCGACAGCATAGTAAATCCGCGAATGGTATCAAAGACCGTGATGCGTTTTTGCATTACGAAAACCGGCGCATCAAACCGACGACCTTGCCCAGAATCGTGGGATTTGTCGCGTAGATAGGCTCCATGGTGTCGTTTTCGGGCTGCAGGCGAACGCGCCCCTGCTCCTTATAGAACGTTTTGACTGTTGCGGAACCATCGATCATGGCCACGACAATCTCGCCATTCATGGCACTCTTCTGCTCACGAACGATGATGTAGTCGCCGTTATAGATGCCGACGTTAATCATCGAATTGCCGTGGACTTCGAGGATAAAGGACCCCTGGTCCGTTGCGATCTCAGTCGGGATGGTAAAGGTGTCCTCGATATTCTGCTCGGCAAGGATAGGAATCCCTGCAGCGACGCGGCCTACGAGAGGCAGCGATACGGTGCCGCGGGGTGCTGTGGGCTCATCGGACTTTGAGATGGAGACGGAAGATCCGTCTTCGTCAAAGAGCTCGAGGGCGCGAGGCTTGGTGGCGTCACGCTTGAGCAGGCCGCGTGCTTCGAGTGCGGAGAGATGTGCATGTACGGTGCTAGGGGAGGAAAGGCCCACAGCCGAAGCCATCTCGCGCACACTGGGCGGATAGCCCTTTTCCTGCTGATATTCCTTGATGAAGTCGTAAATTTGCTGCTGACGCTTGGTAATTTTGCGAGCCATCAGGGATTCCTCTCTACCCATACCAAACAAATGTTCTATTTTTGCTTGACAGGAACAACTGTTCGAAGATAATAATAACCGAACACTCGTTCCCGCGCTAGACTTTTTTGTCCCCGCGGCTTGATAAAACAGTTCTCGTCAAAACAAACGAGAGGAGAACAGAATGAACGCAGCGGATATGGTCCAGGGAAACCTCGCCCTTAAGCTCGAGACGCCCGCCACGCCTGCCTTTACGGTCGTGAAGGGCGGACGCTCTCATTTTCAGGCCGTGGCCACTAAACCCGTTCGCACCCAGCGTGCGACCGTTGCTTTGGCTCCTGTTGCCCTGAAGGCCTCGACGATTGTTGCTGTTGCCGTAGCGTTCACCCTGTTCTTCGTGCTCGCCACGTCAGTCTTTTCTGCTCGTCACGCAGCATATGCCGATTCCGTAGTCAACGTTACCTACGAGACGGTTCGCGTGCAGTCCGGCGATTCCCTGTGGTCGCTTGCCCAGGAGCATCCCGTCGATGGCCTTTCTACGCAGGAGACTTCCGACATGATTCGTAGCGTCAATCACCTCGATCGCGGCTCTCTTGATGCTGGTGCAGTTCTGAAAGTTCCGGCTCGTTCGTAAGATTTCGGCTCGGTCGCATGGTACCCTTGTTATCGTTTAAGAGGAGGTTCCATGCGCTGTCCTAAATGCGGCAAGGCACATACCCGCGTTGTCGATTCCCGTATGCAGGAGTCGAACAACACTATCAAGCGTCGTCGCGAATGCTGTTCGTGCAATTATCGTTTTACGACGTTCGAGCGCTGCGAAGATCCTATCGAGGTCATCAAGTCCGATGGGTCAAAGCAGCGGTTCGATCGCAACAAACTGCTGGTCGGCCTGATGCGCGCCACGATCAAGCGTGATATCGACACGAAAAAGCTCAACGAGATCATCGATGATATCGAGGTGGAGCTGCGTTCCCGTACGCTGACGGCTGTAACGTCCCACGAACTGGGCGATATGGTGCTTAAGCGCTTGGCCAAGATCGACAAGGTTGCCTACATTCGATTTGCCTCGGTCTATCGCGATTTCAAAGACGTCGACGAGTTTTTGCAAGAGCTCGACAAGCTAAGGTGATTTCATGTCCAACATTACCGTTAACATTAAGCGTCTCGATCCCACGGTCGAGCTTCCCAAATACGCTCATCCCACAGATGCCGGCCTTGACCTCCGTGCCAACGAAGACTGTACCCTCAAGCCCTTTGAGCGCCGATTGGTCTCCACTGGCTTAGCCATTGCACTACCCGATGGCTACGCCGGCTTTGTCCAGCCCCGTAGCGGCCTAGCCATTAAGCAAGGCCTGTCTATAGTCAACACGCCCGGTCTCATCGACGCCCACTATCGAGGCGAACTTAAGGTCATCCTCATCAATCTGGATCCCACCAACAATATCCAGATCAACAAAGGCGACCGCATTGCCCAACTCGTCATTCAAGAAGTCCCCACAGTCAATCTCGTAGAAGTAGACGAACTAGACGAAACTGATCGAGGAGCCGGCGGTTTCGGTTCTAGCGGCGTCGCCTAGGGGCACTCGTATCCCTCCCGCCCGCCTCTCACACATATCATTCCATGCTCAAACATTCTCGCGTCGCTTCGCTCGCTGCGAAACTGCGCGTGGAACGATATGTGAGAGAGGCGGGCGGGCGGCTACTCGCTTGAATAAATATTTACATTCTAGTTAGCCGACGCGACAAAGGAATAGTCTCTTTGTCGCGTCGGCTAACTGTATTTTCCTTTTCCGGTTTCGCCTTTGCAGGTTCTAGTGGCGGGGAATCTGGCATAGCTGCTAGTGCATAAACGCAGCTTACCTGTGGGAGGCCCCTATATATCGTCCCGCGCGCAGTTTCGCAGCAAAGCGAGAATGTTTGAGCACGGGATGATATATAGGGGCCTCCCACAGGTAAGCGGACGCTAAGACGCTAGCGGATATGCGCAGGCTTCCCGCCCCAGTAGAAGCGGCAGAAGGCTCGTTTACGTTTTTGGAGCTTGCCTGCAAGCTCCATGGTTGCAATGGCGATGTCCTCGGCTGCGCGTGGACGGCGCAGCACTTCGCCATTGATGAGCAGCGCCTTGAGCGACTCGGGATGATCGTGGAGATGGCGCAGCGTCACGATGAGCTCGCGTGCGGTGGTGACATGCATGCTGGCACCCATGCCGGTGAGCATGGTGGTGTTGGCCTTTTCCTGGCCATATGACTTGCCCAGCAGAATCATAGGCAGGTGTGCGCACAGGCATTCGGTAACAGTGAGTCCGCCAGATTTGAGGATTGCCAGGTCACAGCCGTGCATAAGCGCTGCCATGTCATCGACGTAGTCAAGAACCGTGACGTTCTCGAGTTTCATGGCATCGAAAAGCGTTTTGAGACGGGTGGCATATTCGGCATCCTTGCCCGGCAAAAAGACAAAGTGCATGTCCTCGAAGCTGCGCAGGAAGGGGAGGGTGCGGTCCATCTCCGCGCGAAAGCGAACGTACGGTTGAGGCAAACTGGCGCCGGCCATCACCAGCACAACGAGCTTGTCTGTGGGGAGATTGAACTTCTTGAGTTCTTCCTCGCGATTGTAGTCCGTATCAAACCCGGCGCGAATGGGGATGCCCGTAATGCGGATCTTTGCCTCGGGAACCTTACGGGGTCGGAGTGTTTCGGCCATAAACTCGTTTGCCACGCAGAACAGGTCGGTGTCCTTATGGGGCCACCAACCCTCGACCTCGTAATCGGTCGGTACGCAAATGACGGGATAGTCGATGCCCGTAATGACGCGCGCGCCGACGGCGACGTTGGCTGCCGTGATATGTGTGGCTACCACGGCAATGGGCCTGCGAGTTCGAACGTATTCGTTAAATGCGGGGAACATGATGCGCGACCATGCCGTGCCACCGCCCCAAAGCAGGTGTCCGGTAAGGGTATAACGCCAGGTCAAGTCATAAATTGGGCGCGTGGCGCCGGTAAACGAGGCGGCCGTTTTGTTGCCGTCGAATTTTATGCGTCCAAAATCGAGGATATCCAGGACCTCAATCTCGACATCCTGTGGTATTTCCTTGGTGCCGCGGATGAGGTCGAATGCTTGTGCAATTGCGTTGGCTGCTGCTTTGTGTCCCGAACCGACCGATGCGTGAACAATGGTTACTAAAGGTTTCTGTTCAGATGACAACACCAATTGTTCCGATTGGGGAGTGCTTTGCGCGGGCAGGGGAGCGTCGTCGCTCGTCTGCGTCTGATCCATCGATATCTCCCCTTCATCTTTGTTTCACAGAGAATCATTGTAGTGCATGAGTGTCACGTTCGCATAAATTTGGGTATGAGCGCAAAGAACGCCAATCTTTCGACAGGAGGTCTTTTCATGACTACTCATCAGCCGATCGATGTTGCGATTATCGGCGGCGGGCCTGCGGGCTATGCTGCAGCCATTTACGCGGCGCGCGCCAACCTAACGACGACCGTGATAGAGCAAGGCATGTCGGGAGGACAGATCGCCACAACCAATGAGGTCGAGAACTATCCGGGCATTCCGCTCTTGAGTGGCGCCGAACTCGGCGAGCGGTTTCAGCAACATGCAGAGGGCCTGGGAGCACAGGTTACATGGAGCATGGTTACGGGTATCGATTACGATGCGGATGCGGCGCTGTTTACGGTGCATCACGATATGGGCGATACGCTGGCCTCGAGTGTTATCGCTTGCATGGGTGCCACGCCGCGATCTGCTGGTTTTGTTGGCGAGGATACGTATCGCGGTCGTGGCGTTTCGTATTGCGCGACGTGCGATGGCATGTTCTTTCGCGGCAAGCAGGTTTTTGTCATCGGTGGCGGTAATGCTGCCTGCGAGGAAGCCCTGTTCTTGTCAGAAATCGCCAGCAGCGTGAGCATCGTCTTGCGCCGCGATCAGTTCCGTGCTCCCGATGGCGTAGTTCAAAAGGTGCTCGCAAAAGATAATATTTCAGTTAGGTACCAAACTAGTATTGTGGAACTTTCGGGCGAGGCCATGCCCACGACTATCACCTTTAAGGACAACGCTACGGGTGGCACTTATTCCGAGTCCTTTGATCCTGGTTCGTTTGGCATTTTTGTCTTTGCTGGCACGCAGCCCCATACCGAGCTTGTAGAGCATCTGGTAGATCTGGCGCCCGACGGCGGTATTGTGACCGACGAATCGATGGCCACCCGCACGCCTGGCTTATTTGCCGCCGGCGATATCCGCTCCAAGCGTTTACGTCAAGTTGTGACCGCCGTTTCGGACGGAGCCATAGCGGCTACCAGCGCATACGCTTTTCTACGCGGATAAGTACGATAATATATCTTATGTAAGGTTGCTATCTTTAAACAAAGTGGTTGGACGGTGCGTCAATGTGCTGTCCAACCACTTTTACTTAGCGGCAATGTGGTATGCAAAACTAGATTATCTAGAATACAATATAGTAAACGAACGGAGGCCTCTGATGAACCACGTCAAACATGTTATCCCGATGTCCGACACATCGGTCGGCATTAAGCCGGAGGATATTCAGCCGACGGTGCTGCCGGATGCATTTATTCAGTCCGATACGGTGCGTAAACTCAACGCGTTGAGCCTGCCGCGCTATGACCAGCTGCCTAACGTATCGCTCTATCGTGATCAGGTTATCGAATATGTTGCGCAGTGGATGGAGCCGCTTTCGATTTGTGTGGAGCAGCCCGTCATTACGCCATCGATGATCAATAACTACGTAAAGGTCGGCCTCGTTCCCGCTCCGGTTAAAAAGCAATATGGTCGCGAGCAGATTGCGCGTCTCATCTCCATTTGTATCTTTAAGCAGGTGCTGCCCATCGCAGCGGTTCAGGCACTCTTTAACATTCAGCGCCTGAGCTATGATGCACCGACCGCCTTTGATTATGTGATTGATCAGCTCGAGGCATCGATTCGCGCGGCTTTTTCCATTGAGCAGGTTCCTGTACCCGATACGGCTCATCAGGTCACACGCGAGTCGCTGCTCGTACGCAGCGCGGTATCGTCTTTTGTATCGAAGGCGTATCTAATGAGCTACCTAAAGTTCAACGGGTTTAATAGCTAGCCGACGTACAAGACGGGCGGGACAAAGAGTCATCAGACACTTTGTCCCGCCCGTGTTTTTGTTTAGTTGGATTTTATCGGCCCGAAGCAACGACCATGCCGTAGCCGATAATGAGCCCGTGCATCTCGGCATAGTATGAATCCAGTCCGTTGCAGGGCATGATGATGGTCTTGGAACCGGGCCAATGCTCCACAATGCGGCTGGCAAGTGCCTGGGCGCCCGCCTCATTTTCGACATGGTCGATTACGACCTCGCCGCCAGTAAAGCCTTCGGCCTCCATGGTGTCGACAATCTTGGTGAGCATCTTCTTTTCGCCGCGGGTGTGACCAACGAGTTCAATTTTGCCCGCTTCGCTCGCCGTGCCCAAAATGCGGATATTGAGCTTGTTAGCAATAACGCCGGCCGCCTTAGGGATACGTCCGGCCTTCGCAAGGTTTTCGTAATTGCACAAACTAAAGAGGATCTTGCTGTTCTGCTCCAAGCTATCGAAATAGGCGCAGGCGTCCTCAAAGGAGGCATCTGGGTTGCTTGCAAGATAGCGGTCGAACAGCAGGAAGATCAAATCCATTTTGCCACCTGCGGCTCGCGAGTTAACCAAATGAATCTGACGGTCCGGCTCCTCGGCAAGCACCATGTCACGTGCGGTGGCCGCGGCATTGTAGCTTCCCGAGACTCCCTCGGAGATGGGCATGCAAATCGTCTTGTCGGCAAGCCTAAAGAGTTCGGTCCACTCGCCTACGCTCGGACAGGCGCTCGAAGAAGCGCTCGACTCCGCCTGCACGGCGCAATTGAGTTCGTGAACATCGAGCGTGAGGTCATCGACGAACTCGCGCTCCCCCACTCGAATTTTGAGGGGTGCAAATGCAAAGGTGGTATGGGGCGCGGTCGGTTGCCAATCGCGGAGGTTGCAGCTCGAATCGGAGATAAGTGCCCAGCTCATAGAGGGTCCTTTCTAGATGTTTCTCATTTATTATAGCCATCTTGCTTACCTTTGAAACGTGCATCTAGTATTGAAAACTAGCTCATTGGGGTCATGTATGGAGCACGGTCACAAATAAATGAACCTCGCAGCCCAAAGGCCACGAGGTTCACATTCGTTTGCTATACAGAGTGACTTAGTAGCGCACGAAAATGTAGTTGTTGTTCATGCCGGCTGCGACGGAGCTGATGATGACGCCCGTCTTGTAGTCGGAAGCATGGATCATCTGACCATTACCGATATAGATGCCAGTATGGTAGGAGTTAACCACGACATCGCCCGGTTGCGGGTCGGACACGCGGGTCCAACCCATGAAGGTGCCGGTGGTGCCCAGACGGCAGTAGCGGCCCGTGAGACAGTAGCTTACAAAACCGGAGCAGTCAAAGCTGTCCGGTCCAATGCCGCCCCAGGAATAAGCGCAACCCAGCTTGCTGTAGGCACGCGAAACAACGGAGCCGCCGTCAACAGACTGGTTCGGTGCGGAAGGCGTCGGAGCCGGAGCCGGAGCCGGGGCGGGCTGCGGCGTAGGGGCCGGAGCGGGCGTAGGAGTGGGCGCGGGCGTATTGCCGCCATCGTTGGTGTTCTCAGTCGTACCGGCGGTGTCGTTGCTCACCGTAGCCTTCTCGGCGGTGCTGGCGTTAATGCCGGCCTGAAGTGCTGCGTTGGCTTCAGCCTCGGCGGCAAGCTCGGCCTGCAGCTGGGAGTCCAGGGAGCTCACGACACTCTGGGCCTCAGCCTGCTGGGCGTTGAGCTCGTCGACCTTCTTCTGCGTCGCGGCGACGTTCTTCTCCTGCTCGGCCTGCTTATCGGTGAGCTGCTGCTTAAGGTCCTTGACATCCTGAATGGTCTGGGCCTGCTTGTCGGAAACCTTGCCGTAATAGAACAGACGGTTGAGCATGTCGCCCAGATCGTCGACGCCCGTCAGAACCTGAAGGAGACTCAGACCGCCGGTCTTGTACTCACCGGCAACGTAGCTCGAAAGCTTTGCCTGGCCCTCGGCAATCTCTTGCTGCTTTTGCGTGATCTCGCCTGCAGTCTGATCAAGCTCCTGCGTCTGTGCGGAGAGTTCTTCATGAATTTGCTGGGTTTGCGTGCCGATCTGCTCGAGTTTGGTACGAGCGGCGGCAAGGTCGGATGCGGTATCGGCATAGGCAGGAGCCGCGAGGCCCAGGCCCAAAACACAAGCGAGGGTTGCCGTAGCAGCGCAGCGTGCCATGTTTTTATGCGTGTTTGCTGTGCGCATGGAGCTTCCTTTCCGGTATCTAAGGGTAACGTCTAGTCCACCGTTACCAGGCTAAAGAGCTCAACGTCCTCGTTGGAAGGCGTGAGCTTCTCGCGCGGGTTGAGAAACGCAAGCTCGAGGATACAACCGTAACCCACAAGCTTTGCGCCCATATCTCGCACCAGTTTACCTGTTGCCTCGACGGTTCCGCCCGTCGCGACCAAGTCATCCAGAATCAACACGGTATCTTTAGAGGTAATGGCATCGGCGTGGATCTCGATAGAGTCGGTGCCATATTCGAGCTCGTAGCTCTCGCTTACCGTCTTGCGCGGCAGCTTGCCCGGCTTGCGTGCGGGCACAAAGCCAGCGCCCAGGGCGACGGCCACGGGCACGCCGACCATAAAGCCGCGGGCCTCGGGACCCACGACCTTGGTGATGCCCATGCCGGCAAAATGCTCAGCCAGGGCATCAACCATGGCCTTTAGCGCCTCGGGATTACCAAAGAGCGGCGTGATGTCCTTAAAGATGACTCCGGGCTCGGGATAGTCGGGGATGTCGACGATGTGAGATTCGAAGTCGTACATGGCATGACCTTTCAGGGGAGGCTGGTTTGTAGCAGCGTCTATTTGGCCGCGCTGGCGGTGCCGGCGCGTGAGGGGGCGACAACCTTGAGCGGCTGCACGAGGGATTCCTCACGCACGGGGACCGCGGAGGTAGATGTCTCTTCGCTTTTGGCCTTGGTTGACTCGGAGCGTGCGATCTCCTCGTCGAGGGCATCGATATCGGCATCCTCCACCACGGCGTTGAGTGACTCGAATACACGGTTCTTGAGCAGAGCGGTATGGACGCCCTCGGTGAGGTCATGCAGCTTCTTAAATGCACGCTCGAGCTTGGCATCGCGCTCGTCGTCGGAAGTATCCATACCGAGCATGCTCACGAGAACCTGCTCAAACATCGAGGACTCGCGGTTTGCGGACGATACGTACTGGCGCAGGTTGCGCGGCTCGATATGGAAGCGCGAAAGCTCGGAGCAATAGCGGATGATCGGGAAATCGCGGCCATCGACAAGCTCGCGATTCTGCGGGCTCTTGATGATGCGAATGAGGTCGTTTTCGGCCAGGGAGCGGATAAACGAGATCTCGACGCCGAGCATATCGGGGATGGTCTCGATGGGATGCAGTTTTTGCTTAGTCTCCTTGGGTTCCGTCTTGAGCGGAACATCGGACAACAGGCCCACCTCGTAGGCGAGCGTAGACAGGTCCGTGGCGTTTTCCAGGCGCTGCTTGATCACGTTGAGCGGCATGTAGCGAGTCTTCTGGAGGTGCAGAATGACCTCCAGGCGGTCAACGTCCTCCTTGGAGTACTGACGATAGCCCTTAGGCGTGCGATGAGGGGTGATGAGCCCCTCATCTTCGAGAAATCTAATTTTTGAGTTCGAAAGATCGGGGTATGCGCCTCGAAGTAGATTGACGACCTGGCCGATACTCAGATAATTGCGTTCGGCCATGCCCTACTCACCGGTTTCGATGCGCTCCGGCGTGCTCTCGTGGTAGATGAGCGTAAACGTACCGATCTGGACGGAAGAGCCATCGTGCAGCGGTGCGCCGTTGACGATGGCGCCATCAACCCACGTACCGTTGAGCGAGCCCAGGTCCTCGATGCGGGCACCCAGACCCTCGCGAATAATGCGCGCGTGGCTACGCGACACGGTCATGTCGTTGAGGAAGATGCCGTTGGCGGGATCGCGGCCGATGGTGGTCACATTATCCTCGAGCTCAAAGGCTGCACCGGTTTGAGGGCCTTTGACGATAGATAAGACGGGTGCGGTGATGTGCACGTTGGCCATGAGGTCGGGAACGGTGACATCGCTCGAAGGAACGCGGAAAACGCAGGTGGCGTCTGAGGCCTTATCGTTCTGAGGCATATTGTTAACCATGTTGTCCATGACAACCCCTAACTTAACGCGGACATGCCGCAAAGAATGAACTGTACGTAATCATACCCCAATGGCTTAGTCTTCGATTTCGGGGTTAAGAAAGTCGATGTCTTCGTCCTCGGGATGCGCGACAGCCTGTTTAATGGCCGCCCCACCCTTAACGGAATAGATGACAGCGGTGAGCATGGAGAAGATGACGCCGCCGTACACAAAGAAGATGCCAAGCGGTACCGGGCTGCCGTTGAGGCCCGGGAAGGCCGTGAACGTAGCGGGCAGCAGATGCCAGCCATCCACAGTGGGAAAGCCCAGCAGCATGAGCGAGAAACCGGTCATGAGCAGCGCCGTGGCAATCTTGCCGGGAAACACTACGTCGATGGGACGGCGGTGATAATGGCGCACGATGAGCGTGCCGATGCCCAGGTAGATATCGCGCCCGATGATGAGCACGCAGACCCAGATGGGAAGCTCGCCGCGAACCACCAGGCCCAGCACGCCGGTAAACAGCAGCGCGCGGTCGCAAATGGGATCCATAACCTTGCCGAGCCACGAGACCGTTTTGGTCATACGGGCGATCTGGCCGTCCATCCAGTCGGTAGAGGCGGCGATGGCATAGATGACGATGGCGACGACGCGATTGTTATCCGTCACAAACAGGTATAGAAAGACCAGCGTGAGGATCAGGCGCGTGAAGGTAATGAAATTGGAGATCGTAAAGATCTTATTCGACGGGTAATCGGAGGTGCCGATAAGCTCCTTTTTGATCTTCTTTTTGATGCCCACAGGACTCCCCCGCTGGTAAACGACAAAACTTTCGATACTATACCCGTTCTGGCGATGTCTATCCAGCGCGAGCATAGAGAGTCCAGACATATATAAGACCCCAACGGCCGTTACGGCTTCGTTAGAAACGCGCCCCACCA
>CABVCJ010000049.1 GCA_902496845.1 uncultured Collinsella sp. | reverse complement strand
CGCGAGCACATCCTGCTCGCTCGTCAGGTCGGCGTTCCCTACATCGTCGTCTTCCTGAACAAGTGCGACATGGTCGACGATGACGAGCTCATCGACCTCGTCGAGATGGAGACCCGTGAGCTCCTCTCCGAGTACGATTTCCCCGGCGACGACATCCCCGTCATCCGTGGTTCCGCTCTGGGCGCTCTCGAGGGCGACGCCAAGTGGATGGACGCTATCCGCGAGCTCATGAAGGCTGTCGACGAGTACATCCCGACGCCTGCTCGTAACAACGACCTCCCCTTCCTGATGGCCGTTGAGGACGTTATGACCATCTCCGGCCGTGGTACCGTTGCTACCGGCCGTGTCGAGCGCGGTGAGCTCAAGCTCAACGAGCCCGTCGAGATCGTCGGCATCAAGGATACCCAGAACACCGTCGTTACCGGTATCGAGATGTTCCGTAAGTCCATGGACTTCTGTGAGGCTGGCGACAACGTCGGTCTGCTGCTCCGCGGCATCAAGCGCGAGGACATCGAGCGCGGCCAGGTTCTCTGCAAGCCCGGTTCGGTTACCCCGCACACCAAGTTCACCGGCGAGATTTACGTTCTGACCAAGGAGGAGGGCGGCCGTCACACCCCGTTCTTCGATGGTTATCGTCCTCAGTTCTACTTCCGTACCACCGATGTTACCGGTACGGTCAAGCTGCCCGAGGGCACCGAGATGGCTATGCCTGGTGACCACATCACCATCGAGGGCGACCTCATTCACCCGATCGCCATGGAGGAGGGCCTGCGCTTCGCTATCCGCGAGGGTGGCCACACCGTCGGTTCGGGCATCGTCTCCACGATCATTGAGTAAATTAGCTCATTGATATAGCTGACTTAGAGAACCCGGCACTTATAGGGTGCCGGGTTCTTTTCTACGCGGGGCTTGTTCCCTGCCGATTGCGCTTCGCTCGCTCTTAAGCCGAGCGTGAGGGATCGATTAGATCTCGCTGGCTTCATTGATGTGTTCCAAATATGAATGGATCCAGCGAGAACCAATTGATTCGAGGTTTTCATTGACAGCACTTACGTAGAGCTGATAAAGTACCAACTCGTGCCCGTACGGGGCGGAAATGAAAGGTTCAGGATAAATGCGTACTCTAGTTACTCTTGCGTGCACTGAGTGCAAGCGCCGCAACTATACGACCACCAAGAACAAGTCGAACATGCCTGATCGTATGGAGATCAAGAAGTATTGCCCCTGGTGCCGTCACCACACGCTGCACAAAGAGACTCGCTAGTCTCTAGTCACATACGCCAGTAGTTCAATTGGTAGAGCATCGGTCTCCAAAACCGAGTGTTGAGGGTTCGAGTCCTTCCTGGCGTGCCAGTCATTATTCCGTAAGCTCCCAATTGGGGGCTTACGGTTTACTCATGTATAAGCGCATTGCGCGGAGGTAACCCAAATGGCCAACAAGAAGAACAAGAAGAAGGCTCAGCAGCCGGCACCTGCCAACAACGCTGCCGCCAACTCCAAGGTTGAGGCCAAGAAGGCCGTTGCCAAGAAGAACGAGAAGGCTGCGAAGTCCAAGAAGAATGAGAAGCCTGGTTTCTTCGCCCGCACCAAGAAGTATTTCGCTTCGGTGAAGTCCGAGATGAAGCGTGTCACGTGGCCCGATAAGAAGGAGCTCGTGAACTACTCGGTCGTCGTTTGCGCTTCTCTGATCGTCGTCGGCGTCGTCATCGCTCTGCTCGATGCTGGCTTTGGCGAGGCTCTTGCTCTGTTCTCTGGATTGAGGGGCTAAACCATGTCTAAGCGTTGGTACGTCGTTCACACTTACTCTGGATACGAGAACCGCGTTAAGTCCGATCTCGAGCATCGCATCGAGACCATGGGCATGCAGGACCGTATCTTTGATATCGAGATTCCTATGGAGCGCGTCACCGAGATCAAAGAGGGTGGCAAGCGCGAGACCAAGGATTCCAAGATCTTCCCGGGTTATGTCCTGGTTCGCATGGAGATGGATGACGATGCGTGGACGTGTGTTCGCAACACGCCCGGTGTCACCGGTTTCCTGGGCGGCAATGGCAAGCCCGCTCCGCTTTCCCGCGACGAGTACAATAAGATGACTCGTCGTCCCGGTAAGGGCGATTCGCCCAAGCGCACCTCGGTTGATATTGAGGTCGGCACGTCCGTCCGCGTCACTGATGGCCCGCTTACCGACTTTGATGGCAAGGTCTCCGAGGTTAACACCGAGGCAGGCAAGCTGAAGGTCACCCTGATGATCTTTGGCCGTGAGACGCCGGTCGAGCTCGACTTTAACCAGGTCGCTGTCATCGCTTAAGTTTTCGTCCGTTCGCGCGAGCGTGCTTCTTCTGTGACTGCTCATCTCAGGAGTGCTTCTAACACGTGCGTGCTTACGATATAGCAAGTACTTCACACTCGTGATTCGAAAGGAATGACCATGGCTGAGAAGAAGGTTGCCAACGTCATTAAGCTCCAGATTCCTGCTGGTGCAGCTAACCCCGCTCCTCCCGTCGGCCCCGCCCTGGGCGCAGCTGGCGTGAACATCATGCAGTTCTGCCAGGCCTTTAACGCCGAGACGCAGGACAAGAAGGGCGACATCATCCCCGTTGAGATCACTGTCTTCGAGGATAAGTCCTTCTCCTTCATCACCAAGACCCCGCCGGCGGCTCACCTCATCAAGAAGGAGCTGAACCTTAAGTCTGGTTCCGCTAAGCCCCAGGCCGACAAGGTTGGTCAGCTCTCCCAGGAGCAGCTCACCAAGATCGCCGAGATCAAGATGCCGGACCTCAATGCCAACGACATTGACGCCGCCAAGAAGATCATCGCCGGTACTGCCCGTTCCATGGGCGTCACCATCGCTGAGTAGCGATTTCTTTTGGTAACGACGGGTGCTCCAACCGGGGCGCCCGTTAAATGTGTGCAATAGGGCACACGATACGATGTGGGAGGGCTCGCGCCCGTTTAACCACAGGAGGTAATGCACATGGCTAAGCATGGTAAGAGCTATAACGCCGCTGCCGAGAAGATCGACCGCGCCACGCTCTACACCCCCCTTCAGGCTGCCAAGCTCATCAAGGAGCTCGACACCGCCAAGTTCGACGAGACCGTCGAGGCCCACTTCCGTCTGGGCGTCGATACTCGTAAGGCCGACCAGAACATCCGCGGCTCCATCTCCCTGCCCCACGGCACCGGCAAGACCATTCGTGTTGCCGTCTTCGCCGAGGGCGAGAAGGCCCGCGAGGCCGAGGCTGCCGGCGCCGACATCATCGGTTCCGACGAGCTCGTCGCCCAGATCCAGAAGGGCGAGATCAACTTCGACGCCGCTATCGCTACGCCGAACATGATGGCCAAGGTTGGCCGCATCGGTAAGATCCTTGGTCCCCGTGGCCTCATGCCGAACCCTAAGCTCGGCACCGTGACCATGGACGTCGCCAAGATGGTCTCCGAGCTCAAGGCCGGCCGCGTTGAGTATCGCGCCGACCGCTACGGCATCTGCCACGTGCCCCTGGGCAAGAAGTCCTTCTCCGAGCAGCAGCTCGTCGAGAACTACGCTGCCCTGTACACCGAGATCCTGCGCGTCAAGCCCTCTTCTGCTAAGGGCAAGTACGTTAAGTCCATCTCCGTGTCTTCCACCATGGGCCCTGGCATCAAGGTTGATCCCGCTATCCAGCGCGACTTCCTGGCTGAGTAACTTTTATTTACTGCCTGAGCAAAGCAAGCATTGCTAAAGAAACCCGGTTCTGTCTCGTGCAGGACCGGGTTTCTTGCTATCGCGTTAAAACCACCTTAAAGGGGACAGTGCCCCCTTTAAGGTGGTTACCAGGGTGTTCTAGCGGTTGAGGACTCGATAGCCTCGTGGCGCTTGAGTTCGCGACGCATGGTTTGCGAATTGAGCCAGGCTGCCTGCCAGCCACGGATGGGGTAGCGCGCTTCGTCCAGCTCAAACTGCGTATAGCCGCAGGCGTTGATGATCGTTGCCCCGCATGCGTGCTGACGCTCACGTTGAAAGTCGCGACCATAGCATTGGTGCACATGCCCGTGCACCATGTAGTCGGGATTCCAGGACTCGAGCGCTGTGTTAAAGCATTCGAATCCTCGATGTGGCAGATCGTCCAGATCGCCCACGCCGGCGGCGGGCGCATGGGTGAGCAATATGTCGCAGCCGCCGACCATCTTCACTTTGCGGGACAGCTTTCGCACGCGCTTGGCCATCTCGCGCTCGGTGTACATGTTGGCGCCATCTCGGTAGCGCATGGAGCCGCCAAGCCCCGCAATGCGGACGCCGCGATACACGTACACGGTGTCTTCGACACAGATACAGCCGCCCGGTGCATGACGTGCGTAGCGGTCATCGTGATTGCCGCGTACGTAGATGAGCGGTTTGTTGATGACCGTGACCAAAAACTCAAGATAGTCCGGGTCCAGATCGCCAGCGGACAAAATCAGGTCGACACCCTCAAAGCGTTCTTTGCGAAAGCACTCCCAAAGGCATCGTTCTTCGGTATCGGCTATGGCAAGGATTTTCATAGGGCGCGGACCTTCGGCTCATCGTCGGGCTGCGGAATGGTGCCCACCACGTTGTCTGCCAGCCAGTCCATCTCGACGATTTGCGTGCTCGGCAGTGGGGGAAAGCCTTCGATCTGCACCACGCCGTCTTGGCTATGGAGCTCGCCGCCAAATGGATTGATGGAGCCCTCGACAATCCCATTGCGCAGTAGCTGAACGAGCTTGCGCGTCTGATAGGGCAGGCCTGGAGCGTAGCGAATATCGATAACGCCCGAACTCATGCCATACCAGTAGTTGACGGCGCGAACCTGGCTGTCGTCACTGGTCTCATCCCAGGTGCCATGCAGCAGGCTTCGCACGATAAGCTCGTAGTAACGGCCCCAGTTCCATACCGGCATGGCAATGCCGGCAACCTTGCCATCGACCAAGCGGTGGAGTCCGTAGGCCGTGGGGTCTTCGAGCGGCTTTGACATGTCGGCGCCGGACATGACGCTTACACCTTCGCGGCGCATGGCGTCGGCAAGGCCTCCGGCGGGCACATCGCCCCAGGTCAGGATAATTTGCGCGCGGGGGTCGAGCAGCGAGGCGCCAATCGCAAAGGCGTTGATCTCGCTGAGTGCGCCCGAGGCGAAGACCGACGCGTGGTAACCGATGCGGTGGTTGTCCGCCATGCTGGCCGCAAGGGCGCCCAGTAGAAATTTTGCCTCGTACATCTTTCCAAAATACGAGCGCACGCTTTGATGGGGAAGGCCGATAGAGCAGTTGAGGAACCGCAACTGGGGATGCTCAACGGCTGCTCTGAGCGTGTATTCCATCAGGCGGTGCGAGGTCGAGAAGATGACGCTGTCTCCATGTTTGACAGCCGTTTCCACGGCGGCGTAGAACACGTCCGGATCGTGGCAGTCCTCGAACGCCTCGGTGCGCACGATACCGCCAAAATGCTCATCGAGATACTGACGCCCTTGGTCGTGCAGGCTGTCCCAGCTCGACGTCGCACAGGGGAACTCATGGATAAAGGCGATGCGCAGGGGATTGGCCGCCGAATAGACGGTCTTGCCCATAAAGAAGTTGAGCACGCCGGAGGTGGACTTGGCGGGTGACTCTTCCTCATCGACGCTCGGTGCTTCGACAAGATCGACCTTGTCCTCGTTATTTTTGCCGGCAATGACCAGCTCACGCCAAATCTTACACAGGCGGTTTACGACGATATCCGTCGGCGTATCCAGCAGGCGGTCCTGGTTGTACACATTGAGGTAGACGAGCATAGCGTCGGCGGGCGTAATGTCCAGGTGGTCGCCGCCCGCGCGAAGGTAGGCGCGCTTAAAGAGCAGGAAGGTGTGGCGCAGGTAGTCGACCTTTTTCTGCGGCCATTTTTCGATAAGGTCCTGACCGAGCATCTTGGAGAGCGTCTCGTAGCTTCCCTCGCGCGAGAACTCGATCTCGTATAGGGGGCAGACGCGCCAAAACGCGCAGAACTCACCGTACAGGCGGCTTTCGACGGAATCCCATGTGCCTGGGTAGAGACGGGTGACCTTGGCCGAAACCGTCGGGGCGTCCAGGAATTTGAGGACACTGACGCGCTTGTTGCCCTCTTGGACGTAAAACCGATGCATGAACTCGGTGACGATGACGGGATCGCGATAGCCCTCGGTCACCTGGATGTCGTAGAGGTTGGACCACTTGCGGGCGAACTCCGTGCTAAACGGCAGCAAGGGCATAAAGTTGCATGAAAAGGCCGACTGACGGCCCTTGGTAACCGTACCGACGACCATTTCGAGTGGAATGTCTCTCAGGCCGACATTCTCTCGCTGGCCTAAGGGGAGCTGGGCAACCAAGCTATCGAGGTCCGTGAGATACGGATGCTCGCTTTGACTAATGGCGCGTCGACGTCCTTGCTCGCCGCGCTTGCGTGCTTGACGATAGGCCTCTTCCATAGTTTTGCTCCCTTAGTCGTTTAAACAACTATATGAACCATGGTATCACGAATGAAAACCACCACAAAGGTGCCTGTCCCCTTTGTGGTGGTTTAGGCGATGATGGGGGCGATGGCGCGAATGCAGGCGTCGGCCGCCGTGAAAGTGGTGCTGTCGTCGCTGACGATAAAGATGATCTTGCCCTTAATGCCAAAGTCGCCGATCTCGCTAAAGAGCACGTAGGGCTCCTTGTCAAAGCTCGAGATGGGAAGCACGGCGGCCTTGGTGGCGCTGGTCAGCTCGTCTGCCAGCGCGTCGAGCGAGGCCCACTTGGATGTGTCCTTTACGGCAACGGGCACAGCCACGCGCCCAAAGGGCATCAAATGCACGAGTGTGTTCTTGGAAATGTTGGAGTTGGGGACGATGACGGTCTGCCCGCAGGCATCTTCGATGGTCGTGTGGCGCCAAGTGATGTCCTGGACCACGCCGGACACGCCGCCGACCTCGATATTGTCGCCGGGCTTGATGATGCCCATAAAGGTCACTTGCATGCCGCCGATAAGGTTTGACAGCGTGTCCTGAAAGCCGAGCGAGATGGCGATGCCGCCGACGCCAAGAGCGGCGACGAGCGCGTTTGCGTTAATGCCAAAGCAGTTGTCGAGGATAAAGCTGCCGCCGATCATCCAGATAACGGCGCGAGCGATGTTGATGAAGATGCTCGATGCCGGAAGCGGGTTATCGTCGCGGTTGAGTAGGTGACGCAGAGTCTTGGATGCGACCTTGGCGGCGACGGCGGTGCCTATCGCCAAGATGACGGCCCAGATGATGTTGTGGACCCACCGTTGCTCAAAGAAATGAAGAATCGGCTCAAACAATTCCATGTAGGGAAAACCTCCTAATGATTATTCAACCATGATACCCACCAAAAAGCCCGTCCGATCACATCGGACGGGCTTCTGTGCTCGATATAAGGTTTGCATGGAGGGGCTGCAAGACCCGGCGGTGTAGCTTAGCGGCGGCGCATCCAGATAATGCCGAGCATGATGACGATGATGCCGCCGATGAGGCATGCGCCGACCACGGCCAGCGTGCGGTCTCCCGTTGCGACAAGCTTGCCGGTTGTCTTCTTGGCGCTGGTTTTCGTGGTCGTAGTAGTCGTGCCGGGCTTGGGCGAGGGCTTAGGCGTTGGATTCGGATTGGGCGTGGGGTCCACGGCTGCGGAGCTGAAGCTGATGGTGCCGGCGAGCCCGGCCATCTTGTTCTCCCAGTCGCTCTTCCCGATCAGCGCTCTGATCGCCGCCTCGCATGTGCCCCACTCGGTGCGCTTGGTGGCATTTGCGAAAGTGGGAAAGTCGGTCGTGTTGGTAATGATGTAGTTGTTGGTGGCGACGGTGTAGTTCTTGGCGGGATCGAGCGTGCTGCCATCCTTGGTGAGCGTGGCGCTCACAATGCGCTTGCCTTCGGGCTGCGTCCAATCAATCGTCACGTTAATGCCGCCAAAGGAGAGAACGCTGCCAGAGTCATCGCGCCACTTGTACTTGTCTTGCGCCTCCTGCTCGGTGTGGCCGGCTGCCACATAGGCTTGCTGAAGCTCGTAGCTGTCGTTGCAATCGTCGCTGATCTGCAGTGAGTGCTCAAGCGCTGCGAGGAAGTTTGCGCCGGTCATGCCCCAGGTCTCCACGGTGTTGCCGTAGGGCGAGATGGCGACGACGTTGCCGGCGGTCACATCGCCCGCCGCGATGCCGCCGCGGATGCCGCCCGCGTTTTCGATGGCGAGGTCTGCCCCCGTCAGGGCAAGATAGGAGCCGCAGATAACATGCCCGATGGTCTGGGCTTTGGTGGCGTCGCCCGCTTTACTGGGACGCAGATCGGTGGTGCGCACCATCTCCCAGCCATGCGTACCCGCGGCGTCCTCGCCGTAGAAATAGTTGGTGGAGGATGTGCCGAGCACCTTGTTCGATTCGCTTTCAAAGGCATCGTCGAGTGGCTTGATTTTGTTGTTGCGAACCTCGTCAAGGATGTTCTGGTTGTTAGGGTCTGCCAAAAGGTCGTCGACGTCCTTGGCGGTGTAGAGCTTCTCGTCGCTGTTGCCTGCGGAGACCGTCACCATGTCGTCGTTGGTGGTTTCGGTACCCCTGGTGTCGTACTCATAGGGAATGGAAAGCAGACCAACCTCGGCAAAGGCGCTGCCTGCCTCGACGACGCGGACCGGCTTGCCGTCGGCCCCCGTCACGTTTTCGTCTAAGTTGATGTGCTCGTGGCCCGCGACCAGTGTATCGACCCCAACGAGCTTTGCGGCAAAGGTCTTGGCGTTGAGCGTGTGCGCGATGCAGACGATAACGTTGCAGCCCTCATCCTCGCGCAGTCGCTTGGCCTCGGCATTGATGGCGTCCGCCGCACCCGAGAACGACGTGCCCGCGACCAGGTCCGCGCGTAGCGAGGAGCCCAGCGACTCATCCATGGCTCCGACGACGCCGACCTTAATTTTGTAGTTAAGCGTGGGGCTGCCCTCGCTGTCCTTCCAAGTGCGATTGAGCGTCTTGGTGATGCTCGAGCTCCATACGCCGTTCGAGGACGTTGCATTCGCGCAGAGCATGGCGAAAGGTGTACTGGTGGCACCATTGCCGGCCATCGTGCGAAGCTTGTCCGCGCCGTAGCTCCAGTCATGGTTGCCCGGTGTGGTCGCGTCGTAGCCGTTTGCGTAGAAGGTGTTCATGAGTTCGGCGATGCTCTTGCCCTCGCTCATGGTGGCAAAGGACTGCCCGTGGAAGGTGTCGCCTGCATCGAGCAGAAAGTCGGGGGCGTTGCTTTGAGCGCTATAGAGAACCGCCAGCCCGTCAAAGCCAATGGTGCCCGTGCCCTTGCTTGCGTTGTAGCTGTACTTGTAGCTGCCGTGGATGTCGTTGGTGTGCATGACGGTTACGGCGCCGTCAATAGCGGCGGGCAGGTTCCCCGCGAAAGCGAGGCTTGGGATGCCTGTGAGCGCGCCGGCAAACAACGCGGCAGCTAACGCAAGGCGGGGGAGTCTTTTCATGGCAGTCTCCTTACTCTTTAACAAAAACCACCACAAAGGTGCCTGTCCCCTTTGTGGTGGTTTTCTAGGTCGTTAGCTCAGCAGCATGCGGTCGTTGGCGAGCTCGCCGCCCGAGACCTCCTCGAACTTCTGCAGCAGGTCGGCAACGGTGAGCGACTTCTTCTCGTCGCCTGCCACGTCGTAGATTACGTGGCCCTCGTGCATCATGATCAGGCGATTGCCCAGACGGATGGCGTCGTTCATGTTATGCGTGACCATGAGCGTGGTCAGGTGGTGCTCGTCGACGATTTCCTCGGTCAGATTGAGCACCTTAGAGGCCGTCTTGGGGTCGAGCGCCGCGGTGTGCTCGTCGAGCAGCAGCAGGCGTGGCTTGGTGAGCGTGGCCATGAGCAGGGTGAGTGCCTGGCGCTGGCCACCCGAAAGCAGACCGACCTTGGCGTTGAGGCGCGTGTCCAGACCGAGGTCCAGACGCTTGAGCAGCTCAACGTACTCGTCCTTCTCGGCCTTGGTGACGCCCCACGAAAGACCGCGACGCTGGCCGCGGCGCTTGGCGAGGGCCAGGTTCTCGGCAATCTGCATGTCGGCTGCGGTGCCGCGCATGGGGTCCTGGAACACGCGACCCAGGTACTTGGCGCGCTGCGACTCGCTCAGACGCGAGATGTCGGTGCCGTCGAGCTCGATGACACCCGAATCGAGCGGATACACGCCGGCGATCATATTGAGCAGCGTGGACTTGCCGGCGCCGTTGCCGCCGATCACGGTTACAAAGTCGCCGTCGTTAAGGGTGAGGTCGACGCCGGTGAGCGCGCACTTCTCGGTGACGGTGCCCTTGTTAAAGGTTTTCTTGACGTGTGAGAGCTTAAGCATCTGCCTCATCCCCCTTCGTGTAGGAGCTGCGGAGCTTATAGCGCTCCCAAACCACGGGCACGCACAGGGCCACGGCGACGATCACAGCGGAGAGCAGCTTCATGTCGTTGGCGTCCATGCCCAGCTGCAGCACGATGGCGCGGATGAGGAAGTAGACCACGGAGCCAAAGACGGCGGAGGTCAGGCGAACGCTAAACTGCGTGAGACCGCCGGGCAGCAGGCGGCCGAGCACCTCGCCGATAACAATGGCGGCAAGACCGATAACGATGGCACCGGTGCCCATGCCAATGTCGGCGTACTTCTGGCTCTGGCAGATGAGCGCGCCCGAAAGGCCAATGAGGGCGTTGGAGAGCACGAGGGCGATCATCTTGGTGGAGTTGGTGTTGACGCCCAGGGCGCGGATCATGTACTCGTTGTTGCCGGTGGCGCGCAGTGCCGAGCCGATCTCGGTGCCAAAGAACCAATACAGGATGGCAACGATAGCAACAGCGAGCAAGATGCCCAGGATGATGGCGACGGTGGACTGCGGCAGGCCCGTCATGTTGCTGACAGACGAGAAGATAGTGCCTTTGGCAAGGATGGGCGTATTGGATTTGCCCATGATGCGCAGGTTGATGGACCACAGACTGATCTGCGTCAGGATTCCGGCGAGGATCGCGGGAATCTCAAAGACCGTGGTCAAAATGCCCGTGACCGCGCCCGCGATGGCGCCGGCGCACATGCCGGCCAGCACGGCGAGCAGCGGGTCGACGTTGTTATTGACGATGAGTACGGCGCAGACGCAGCCGCCGAGGGCAAAGCTGCCGTCGCAGGTCATATCGGGGATGTCGAGCAGGCGGAACGTGATAAACACGCCAAGCACCATAATGCCCCAGAGGACGCCCTGCGAAACGGCGCCCTGCAATGCAATAAGCATGCTTCATACCTCCTAGGATAGGGTGGACACGTGAATCACCATGATAGCGGTAACAATGCATAAAAGAGCTGCGGCCGGATGTTTTGTCTCATCCGTAACAAGCAGGGCGAACGCCGGTCTTTGGCGTTCGCCCCTGTGGCTCAGATATTGAATAACACGGCAACGGCCGAGTGCGTGCCTCAGACGCGCTACCGTGCATGGCGCTACTCGTCCAGAGCGGAAAGATCGATGCCCAGAGCCTCGGCCATCTCGTCGTTCTTGACGACGACCAGGTCCTTGCTCGAGAGGTGCTTGATCGGCATTTCCTCGGGCTTGGCCTCGCCCTTCAGGATCTTGACGGCCATCTCGCCCGCGGCGCAGCCCAGATCCTCGTAGTTGATGGAGAGGGTGAACAGGCCGCCAGCCATGCACATACCCTCCTCGCCGGTCACGTAGGGAAGCTTGTTCTCCTTGCAGATCTGGCCCACCTGCGAGGCGCCCGCGGCGATGGTGTTATCGGTGGGGGAGTACAGCGCGTCGACCTTGCCCACGGCAGATTCGACGACGGACTGGATCTCGTTGGAGCTCGAGACGGTAAAGTCGGTGTACTCCAGGTCCAGCTTGTCGAGCTCTTTCTTGGCGGCCTTGATCTGGACGTCGGAGTTGGACTCGGCGGTGCAGTAGAGCAGGCCGATCTTCTTTACGTCGGGCAGGACCTTCTGCATCATCTCGAGCTGCTCGGCGACCGGGGTGAGGTCGGAGGCACCGGTGACGTTGGTGCCGGGCTTGTCGTTGTCCTGGACCAGGCCGGAGGCAGCGTAGTCGGTGATGGCGCAACCCACGATGGGGATATCGGCCGTGGCACCAGCGGCGGCCTGCGCGGCGGGCGTAGCGATGGCATAGATCAGGTCGACGCCGTCGCCCACGAACTTGTCGGCGATGGACTTACACGTGGACTGATCGTTCTGGGCGTTCTTCTGATCGATCTTGACCTTGAGACCGCTTTTCTTGATAGCCTTGACAAAGCCGTCGTTGGCGGCGTCGAGTGCGGAGTGCTCGGTGAGCTGCAGAACGCCGATGGTGTAGTCGGAACCGGCGGCAGCAGAGCCGGAACCAGAGTTGCCGCCGCATCCGGCGAGCGGAGCGAGCGCGAGCAGGCCAGCAGAGACCAGAAGGCTCCTGCGGCTGATGGTGATGTCCTTCATATCGTTACCCCCAGTATAGAAATGGCTGGAAACACTGCACTCAAACAAAGTGCAAGTGGAACTATAGTAGCGCGGATGTCCATTTTTACAATAACCTGGCGGGTTTTTTAATACAGAACCGGATGGGCGGTACGGGTAGTCGAATGGACGGCGGAGGTTCTTATGCGGCGGAGGCGTCCTCTTCGTCGAGGGCGGCGAAGAGCTTCTTGCCGTCAAGGAGACGTGTGGTGACGTTTCTCATGCGCCCGATCTCTACGGTACGCAACGTGTCATCGGCGCCTCGGGCGTCATAGACCGTTCCCAGCAAATACGAGATGCCGTCTCGTTGCTTAATGGCAAAGGGGCGGAGCGTCATCCGTGCTACTTCGGTTTCGCCACGTGCCGTGACGCTCGAAATATCAAAACTCACTGTGGTTCCGTGGTCGATGGCCTGCTCGACGAGCTCGCAGGTGTCGATGCGCTTGATGGGCGTGCGCGTGGCCTTGGTGGATTTGCCGCCGGCGCTTGGAGCAGGCTCGGGTGCATCGAGGTAGCCGCGAACATCGGCGCTCGCCATGGCGACCAAGTGCTGTGCCATGCTTTTTCGAATGGCGATGGGCGTAGAGCGGTTGCGCATGACCATGCCGTGGAGCCGGATGATCTCTTCGTCGGTGAGCGGACGGGTCAAGAGCCGATACCCCACGCCGCGTTTGTACTCAATTTCGTATCCGGCATGGCGAAGTGCGGAGATGGCGGTGTAGATGCTGCGCCGCGCCGCCGAGATGGGCATGCGGGCGGGGTCGTCGGGATGGGCGAGGCGCCGGATTAACTCATCGGAAAGCATAGCCTTGTCCTCGCCGGTGTTCTCGCGTAATAGCTGCAGGATGCGAACGGCGCGATAGGCTGCCATCGAGGCGGCGCCTCTCGTTGTGGTGTCGTAGGTTTCAACAGCGGCTTCGGTCATGGTGCCCACGTCCTTTCCGTTTTGGGTGGCGACGGTATGGAGCCTAGGACGCGGGGTTATCCCAGGGGCGCAGGACGCTCTGGGCGGTCGGTAGTCGTCGGCAAACGGCGGTCCGAGTTTTCAACAGCCCTGCTCAACTGACCAAAAACTTGCCGAAAGCTTGACGGATGCTGTTGAAAAAAAGCGTCTCTCGACCGATGTCGAGAGACGCTTGTGCGATGAGCGTTGGCGTGTGGCGACGCGAGCTAACGTCCGACGATTAGAAGTCGGCGTTGCCCACGGTGCGCGGGTGCGGCAGGACGTCGCGGATGTTGCCCACGCCGGTGAGGTACATCACCAAGCGCTCGAAGCCCAGACCGTAGCCGGCGTGCTTGCAGGAACCGTAGCGGCGCAGGTCCAGATAGTACTTGTACTGCTCGGGATTCATACCCAGGTCCTTGATACGGGCCTCGAGCAGATCCAGGCGCTCCTCGCGCTGGGAGCCACCGATGATCTCGCCGATGCCCGGCACCAGGCAGTCGGCGGCGGCGACGGTCTTGCCGTCGTCGTTCATGCGCATATAGAAGGCCTTGATCTCTGCCGGGTAGTCGGTTACAAAGGTCGGGCGCTTAAAGTGCTCCTCGGTCAGGAAGCGCTCGTGCTCGGTCTGCAAGTCGATACCCCAGCTGACGGGGTAATCAAACTGGTGACCAGCAGCGACTG
>CABVCJ010000048.1 GCA_902496845.1 uncultured Collinsella sp. | reverse complement strand
CCGTTCTTTAGCATTTCGGGTTCTGAGTTCGTCGAGATGTTCGTCGGCCGTGGCGCCGCCAAGGTCCGCGATCTGTTTAAGCAGGCCAAGGAAAAGGCCCCGTGCATCGTCTTTATCGACGAGATCGATACCATCGGCAAAAAGCGCGATGGCGGCGGCTTTAGCGGCAACGACGAGCGCGAGCAGACGCTCAACCAGCTGCTGACCGAGATGGACGGCTTCGATAACCACAAGGGTATCGTCGTCCTCGCTGCCACCAATCGTCCCGACAGCCTCGATCCCGCCCTGCTGCGCCCCGGTCGTTTTGATCGCCGCATCCCCGTTGAGCTGCCCGATCTGACCGGCCGCAAGAACATTCTTGAGCTGCATGCCAAGAGCGTGAAGACGGAGCCGCCGATTGACCTGACCGCTATTGCCCGCGCCACGCCCGGCGCCTCGGGTGCCGACCTGGCCAACATCATCAATGAGGGCGCCCTGCGCGCGGTCCGCGAAGGTCGCAAGCGAGCGACCCAGGACGACTTTGAGGAGTCGGTGGAGGTCGTCATTGCTGGTCAGCAGCGTAAGTCCACGGTGCTGTCCGACCATGAGAAGCAGGTCGTTTCCTACCACGAGATCGGCCATGCTATCGTCGCAGCCCGCCAGAAGGGCTCTGCGCCGGTCACCAAGATCACCATCGTGCCGCGCACGAGCGGTGCTCTGGGCTACACCATGCAGGTCGAGGAGGATGAGCGCTTCCTGACCACGCGCCAGGAGGTGCTGGACAAGCTCGCTGTCTACTGCGGCGGACGTGCCGCCGAGGAGCTCATCTTTGGCGAGATGACGACCGGCGCAGCCAACGATATCGAGCAAGCAACCAAGCTCGCCCGCAACATGGTGACGCGCTTTGGCATGTCCGATGAGTTTGGCATGATGGCGCTCGGTACCGTCCAGAATGCGTATCTCAACCAGGACACGTCGCTCACCTGCGCTCCCGGTACGGCCGAGCGCGTGGACGCAATTGTCGCCAAGTTGATCGAGGATGCGCACGATCGCGCCCTGCAGATCCTGAAGGAGAACAAGTTTAAGCTTCACGAGCTGGCTCGTTATCTGTACAAGAAGGAGACGATCACGGGCGAGGAGTTCATGAATCTCCTCACGCGTGAGAATCCGCTGATGCCAAAGCAACAGTAGCGTTGCATTCGGGTCAGTAAATATCGACGCCCCATTTGAGTGCCTATCTCAAATGGGGCGTTTTGCTTGGGAGGGATATGTATGAAGATCGTGGTGAGTGCCTGTTTGATGGGCGAGAGCTGCAAGTATAACGGCCTCGATAATTACCACCGCGCGTTGGTCGAGGCTTGCGAGCGTACGGGGACCGAGGTCCTCTTGGTGTGCCCTGAGGTCTTTGGCGGCCTGCCCACGCCGCGCGACCCGTCCGAGATTGTGAACGGCGAAGTCCGTACCTGCGAGGGCGTTTCCGTTGACCGGGAATTCCGCCTGGGCGCTCAACGTGCGCTCGACATGTGCGAGCAGGCGGGCGGCCGGCACCTTTAGCGGTACGCTCACCGCGGGCAACGGCGTTTTCGTCGATCTGTTGCTGCGTCACGGCTACCGCGTCATTCCGGCTAGCGAGTTCGACCCCAAAATACTTGAGCAATAAAAAACCACCACAAAGGTGCCTGTCCCCTTTGTGGTGGTTTTGGGCTTGGCCTAGAGGGTGTGGCCGTAGGCGTTGGCGGCCTTGATGGCGGCGGCGAATTTCTCGTCGGTGAAGGGCTCTGGGTTGCCTTGTTTCCACTCGTTGGTGGCGTGCGCGTACTCGCACAGGGCAGGGATGTCGGCCTCGGAAAGCCCGACCTGCTCAAGCGTCACGGGCAGCCCCATCTGCTTGTTAAAGGCGGCGTAGCGCTCAAGGTTCTCGGCATCGCCCGTGTAGGCAAATAGCACCAGCACGCCCAGGCTTACGACCTCGCCGTGCAGGTAGGAGCCCTCACGCGGAATGCTACACGTGGCGTTGTAGAACGCATGCGCCACGCTCGAGTTGTAGTAGTAGTCGTTTTGGTTGGTCAGGTTGGAGACGTAGCCTGTGTTGACCACGATGTCGAGTGCGATCTGCTTGACGGCTTCGGTCGATTGGTTCTGGCGCACGTCCTCAAGACCCTGGACGCCGTAGGTAAACAGCGGCTCGGAGCAGGTGTGGGCGAGTGCCAGGCCAAGTCCGGCGGTGTGCTCCAGGTTGCCGGCGCTCGTGGCATACTCGACCTCGGGCTGTTTGGACAGGGCATCGCCCACGCCGGCCCAGAAGTACTCCGCCGGAGCCTCAGCGATGATCTTGGGGTTGATGAAGATGTGCGCGGGGCGGTTAGGGTACGAATAGCCCTCGAGCGAGCCGTCGTCGTTGTACACGACGGCAATGGCGGTCGCGGCCGAGCAGTTGGAGCAAATCGTCGGCACCGTAAAGACGATCTTCTTGAGCTCGATGGCCGCCGTCTTGACGGTATCGAGCGCCTTGCCGCCGCCACAAGCAATAAGCACGTCGGCTTTCTGGCAGGCGGGGGAGTTTACGACCTTGGCGATATTGGCGCGCGTACTGTTGGTACCGTAGACGCGCGTCTCCAGAATCTCGACGTCGGTACCTGCCAGCGCAGCTTCGATACCGGGAAGTGCTGCGGCCAGTGCCCGCTTGCCACCGATGATCGCGACCTTGGTCGCTCCGTACTCGGCCAGCGTGCCGGGCAGCTCGTCAAAGCAGTCCTCGCCGACGGTGTAGTCGCTCATTCCAATCGTGCGCATAGCAACCTTCTTTCGTTCGATAAAGTGCTTTCAGGTATTTTGCTCCAAGAGAAGGTCCACAGCCGCGAGAAATTTTGAACGTATAAAACCAGTGTTGAGGGTTTTTTGCCGGCGCGGAACGTGCTAGCATACAGCGCATAAGCGTTGATGGGGACGAGTAGTCGGCCGTGCGCATGCTACAGAGAGCGGGGAGCGCTGAGAACCCGTGCATGCGACCGATGAAAATCACCCCGGAGCTGCGGTCCCAACGGACGTGCCGCATAGGCGCGTCTTAGTAGATATCGCCGAGATGGTCGTCGATACAGGCCAGCCGAGTAACGGATGCGAGCGCGCGAATACGCGGGCGAGGGCATCTAAGCTGGGTGGTTAAGCGAAGAGCTTTTGCGGGCTTACAGTCCGTTTTTTGGCGCTTCGTCCCAGCTTGTAGGGACGGGCGCTTTTTTGGTGCCCAACGGGCGTGCGCGCCCACGACATGAAAGGGGTACCGTGGCAAACGAGTACAAGCAGACGATGAATCTGCCCAAGACCGGTTTTCCCATGCGTGCCGGTCTTTCCAAGTCCGAGCCTAAGCGACTCAAGGACTGGCAGGACAACAAGGTCTACGAGCAGGTTCTGAAGAAGAACGAGGGTCATAAGAAATTCGTGCTGCACGACGGCCCTCCGTACGCCAACGGTCCGATCCACATCGGCCACGCCATGAACAAGATCTCCAAGGACATGATCAACCGTTACTGGATGATGCAGGGCTATGAGGTTCCCTATGTCCCCGGTTGGGACTGCCACGGTCAGCCGATCGAGCACAAGGTCGAGGAGAAGCTCGGCACCGAGAAGTTCAACCAGACCCCCACGGCCAAGATTCGTGAGCTCTGCAATGAGTTCGCTGTCGAGAACATCGAGCTGCAGAAGGCCGGCTTCCGTCGCCTGGGCGTGCTCGGCGATTGGGACAACCCGTATCTGACGCTCTATCACCAGCATGACGCCGCCGACATCGAGGTCTTCAAGGCCATGTTCGACAAGGGCATGATCTATCGCGGCCACAAGCCCGTCCACTGGTGCAAGCACTGCCACACTGCACTCGCCGAGGCCGAGATTGAGTACTCCGACGAGACGAGCCCCTCCATCTTCGTGCGCTTCGAGATGACCTCCAAGCCCGCCGGCCTCGAGAACTTCGACGGCCCGGTTGACTTCATCATCTGGACGACCACGCCGTGGACCATCCCCTCCGACCAGGCAGTTTCCCTCAAGCCCGGCGCCGCCTACGTCGCCGTTGAGCATGACGGCCGCGCCGAGGTCATGCTTGAGGACCTGGCTCCCAAGTGCTGTGAGGAGTTTGGCTGGGAGTACACCCCTGTTACGGTCGACGGCAAGCCCTACGTGGTTCCCGCCGAGACCTTCCACCACATCCACTACAAGCAGCCGATCTTTGACGGTGTCGAGGGCGTTGCGCTGCTGGCCGATTACGTCGGCGTCGATGATGGTACCGGTATCGTCCACAACTCGCCCGGCCACGGTGTCGACGACTACTTTGCCTGCCTCAAGGAGGGCATCACCGACATCTGCATGCCGGTCGATGACGACGGCAAGTTCTACACCGGTGAGGAGTTTGGCACCGGTGGCCCATTCAGCGGTATGGATACCGATGAGGCCAACCCGCACATCATCGAGTTCCTGCGCGAGCGCGGCACCCTGGTCCTCGAGAAGAAGATCACGCACAGCTATCCGCACTGCTGGCGCTGCAAGCACCCGGTGCTCTTCCGTGCTACCGACCAGTGGTTTGTCTCGATGGACAAGACCGGTTTGCGTGAGCAGGCTGGCAAAGAGGTCCGCGAGAACGTCAAGTGGTATCCGGCCCACGCCGCCAACCGCATTGGCGCCATGGTCGAGCAGCGTCCCGACTGGTGCATCAGCCGTCAGCGCAACTGGGGCGTGCCTATCCCCAGCTACACTTGCGCCGACTGCGGCGAGAAGGTCATGAACGACGCCACGCTCGATGCCGTCATCAAGCTCTTCCACGAGAAGGGCTCCGACGCCTGGTTCACCGATGCGCCCGAGAGCTACCTGGGCGAGGCCTGCGTCTGCCCCAAGTGCGGCGGCCATCACCTCAAGGCCGATAAGGACATCCTCGATGTGTGGTGGGACTCCGGCGTGTCTTGGAAGGCCGTCTGCGAGTATCGCCCTGAGCTTGAGTACCCGGCGGACGTGTACCTCGAGGGCTCCGACCAGCACCGTGGTTGGTTCCAGAGCTCGCTGCTCACATCGGTGGGCGCCAATGGTCACGCCCCGTACAAGGCGGTCGTTTCGCAGGGCTTCACGCTCGATGGCCAGGGCCGTAAGATGTCCAAGTCGCTCGGCAACGTCATCGACCCCAACAAGGTCTGTGACGAGATGGGCGCCGACATCATCCGTCTGTGGGTCGCCTCGGTCGACACCAGCTCCGACGTCTCCATCGACCACGAGATCCTTGCCCGTACGTCCGATGCCTACCGTCGCTTCCGCAACACGCTGCGCTTCCTGCTCTCCGAGCTCGAGGGTCAGTTTGAGCCCGAGACCGATGGCGTCGCCTTTGCCGACCTGTTGCCGCTCGACAAGCTCATGGTTGCCCGCCTGACCCAGGTCCAGGCCGAGGTCGACGACGCTTACTCTTGCTATGAGTTCCCGCGCGCTTATCGTGCGCTTTACGACTTCGTGGTTACCGAGCTTTCCAACGTGTACCTCGACGCCCTGAAGGACCGTCTGTACTGCGAGAAGCCCGGCTCGCTCGAGCGCCGCAGCGCCCAGACCGTGCTTGCCGAGCTCTTCTCGATGCTCATGCGCGACCTTCAGCCGATCCTGTCCTACACGGTCGACGAGGCCATGGCCTATGCGCCTGCCGGCTGCGTCGATCACCAGAAGTACGCCGCGCTGCTCGATTGGTACAAGTCGCCCATCACGGTCGACGAGGCCAATGAGTTTGAGGGCGTGCTCGAGGCTTCGCTCGAGCTCCGTAGCGCCGTGACCAAGGCCCTTGAGGATGCCCGTTCTGCCGGCACCTTCACCAAGAGCCAGCAGGTTCGCGTCAAGGCGGTCGTTCCCGCCGAGATGTATGCGCTGTTGACCGGCGACAAAGCCGTCGACCTGGCCGAGTTCTACATCGTCTCCGATGTTGAGCTGACCCAGGGCGAGGAGCTCTCCGTCGCTATTGAGGCTGCCGAGGGCGAGTGCTGCGACCGTTGCTGGAACTATCGCACCACTGTCGGCGAGTACAACGGCCACGCGCATATCTGCAAGCGCTGCGCGGATGCCCTTTAGGTTCCGCCGTTCTACCGAACGGCGGACCTGCCGACGCTGCGCGGGCCGCATTTGGACAATCTGACGTTCAATTTCAAGGGCGCGACCGAAAGGTCAGCGCCCTTTCATTTCACGTCACCTTGTCTCAAATGCGACCCGCTCGCTCATTTATGCTCTACCTGCGGTGTTTCCGTTCTTGGGAGATTTGTCGCTTCTTGCTTGCGTCAATGTATGATTATCTACTGCGTTAAACGGAATTCGATTGTTCTTGAGGGTAGGGGATTTCTTTGGGTCGTGGTGCGGATATGACGCCGCCTTTGCGTTGGCGGTTGGGTGTTGCTGGTGGCGTGGCGCTCGTTGTGTTGCTCGTTGACCAGCTGACCAAGCTTGCGGTTCGTTCCGTGGGCGATGCCCTGCATATGACCGTTATTCCCAGCGTGATCGATTTTCTGTTTGTCCGTAATATCGGTGCTGCCTTTAGCATGGGCGAGGGACATGGCATCGCGTTTGCCGTCCTGGCGTTGGCGGTCATTATCGCTATTGCCGTGTACCTCGTTCGTGCGCCCCAGCTCGCCCATCTTGAAGTTGTGGGCATGGCGATGGTTGCGGGCGGTGCTATCGGCAACGCTATCGATCGTTTGGTCTTTGGCTTCGTGACCGATTTTATTGCTACCACCTTCATCGATTTTCCCGTCTTTAACGTGGCCGATATCGGCATTACGGTCGGTGTCGTGCTCGCCCTCTTCGGGTACATGTTCTTGAGCCCCGCGGCCCGTGAGGTCGATGCGACCGCCGAGCTTAACGCTCGTGACGAGGCCCGCGCCAAGCGCAAGGCTAAACAACGTGGGGAGCACGCCCGCAAGATTCGCGAAAGGAATGAGCGCTAATGGCCGACATCCATATTCTTGTTGCCGACGATTCCGCTGGGCAGCGTCTCGATGCCTATCTGGGCGCCAACGATGGCTGTCCCACGCGTTCTGCCTGCGCACATCTGATCGAGGGCGGTGCCGTTGCCGTCAACGGCGAGACCTGCCTATCAAAAAAATATGCCGTGCGCTCCGGCGACCGTATCTCGGTCGACTTGCCCGAGCCGCACGATCCGACCGACGTGATTCCCGAGGCCATTCCCCTCGATATCCGCTATGAGGACGACTGCCTCATCGTGCTCTCCAAGCAGCGCGGCCTGGTGTGCCATCCCGCCCACGGCCACGAGAGCGGCACCCTTGCGAACGCTCTGGTTTACCACTGCGGCATCGATCATCTGGGTACCGTGCAGGGTGAGGATCGCCCCGGCATCGTGCATCGCCTGGATCGCGATACCTCGGGCCTTATGCTCGCGGCAAAAGACGACGACACCCAGCGCGCGCTTCAAAATCTTATCCGCACGCGCACGCTCGACCGTCGCTATATCACGCTCGTTCACGGTCACATCGCCATGGACGAGGGAACCATTAACACCGGTATCGCCCGCTCCACGCGCGACCGTGTGAAGATGGCGGTTTCCGATGACCCCTTTGCGCGCCAGGCCATCACGACCTTCAAGGTGCTTGAGCGCTTTGATTCCACGCGTTTCGACGACGGCTACACGCTTGTCGAGTGTCATCTGTTTACCGGACGCACGCATCAGATTCGTGTGCACATGCGCCATATCAACCATGCCTGCGTGGGCGACCCACTCTACGGCAAGTGCGATGCGCGTGCCGATCAGGGCCTGGCCAGGCAGTTCCTGCATTCTTGGCGCGTGGCGTTCGATCATCCCGTGACGGGGGAGCGCATTGAGTGCCGTGACGAGCTGCCGTGGGACCTTGCCGCGGTTCTGGATGACCTGGCCCCGCGTTCGCTCGGCCGCACTGCCGCCGGTGACGAAATCGTCCCGCAGCTCGGTCTGCTCGAAGCCTAGCCAGTATTAGGTGGTTTCTTGAACTCGGTAAGCCTGCGGTAAGATATACGGTTGTTTACGTAACGCGTTGCTGGGAGCCTGCATGCTCGCCTTTTTACAAACCAACACACCCATCGTGATCTTCAACCAGATTGTCGTCACGCTGCTCACGGTCTGCTTTCTGTACCAGGTGGTCTTCTTTGTCATTGGCGCTCTTCGTGGCGAGGTCGCGCCCCCTAAGGCCAAGAAACTGCATCGTTATGCCTTCTTTATCGCGGCACATAACGAGGAGGCCGTGATCGCCAATCTCGTTCGCTCCATCAAGGATCAGGATTATCCGTCCGAGCTTATCGAGGTCTTTGTGGTCGCCGACGCCTGCACCGACAACACGGCACAGCTTGCGCGCGAGGCGGGCGCCATTGTCTATGAGCGCAACGACCTGGCCCGTAAGGGTAAGAGCTGGGTCATGGACTTTGGTTTCGACCGTATCCTTAACGAGTATCCCGATACGTTTGAAGGCTACTTTATCTTCGATGCCGATAACGTCATCTCCCGCGATTACGTGTCCAAGATGAACGATGCCTTTGACCAGGGCTTCCATGTGGTCACGAGCTATCGTAATTCCAAGAACTTCGGCAGCTCGTGGATCTCGGCGGCTAATGCCACGTGGTACCTGCGCGAGGCACGCTTTCTCAACAACGCGCGCAACATCTGCAAGACGTCTTGCGCCGTCTCGGGTTCGGGCTACCTCATCTCCGCCAGTGTTATCGAGGGCATGCACGGTTGGCAGTTCCACACGCTGACCGAGGATATTCAGTTCACCACGTTCTGCGCCATTCACGGCATTCGCATTGGCTATGCGCCGGCGGAGTTCTTTGACGAACAGCCCGTGACGTTTAAAGCTTCCTGGAAGCAGCGTATGCGTTGGACTAAGGGCTTCTACCAGGTGTTCTTTACGTATGGTAAGCACCTGGTCAAGTCGACCTTCCGCTACCATCGCTTTGCCGCCTACGACATGTTCATGACGATCGCCCCGGGTATGCTGCTATCGCTGATCTCGATGCTCGCCAATGCGACGTTCCTCATCGTGGGCGGTCTTTCGCATGGCTTTTTGGCTACCGAAGTCGAGATGCAAGCCTGCGCCGCTTCGCTCATTTTGACCTTCGCCATGATGTATCAGACGTTCTTTATCCTGGCGCTGCTCACGACCATCTTTGAGTACAAGCACATTCATTGCGCGCAAAAGTGGCGTCTGGTGACCAACCTGTTTACCTTCCCGATCTTTATGTTCAGCTATATCCCCATTACGGTGGCTGCTCTGTTCCTAAAGGTCGACTGGGTGCCGACGCAGCACGCCGTGAGCGTTACCCTCGACGAGGTCATGCAAGGCGCCAAATAACCACGATCAAAACCACCACAAAGGGAACAGGCACCTTTGTGGTGGTTTTTGCGTTTGAGCTGCTGCCCAAGGAGGTGTTCGATGGTCTATATTCCGTTTTGGATTTGCATCTTTGCCGGCGCGGCGATTGATGCCCGTGAGCGACGGTTTCCCAATGAGCTTGCCGGCGCGTGTGCGGTGGCGGCGTTTGCAGGCGTTTGGCTCGACAAGGGCGTTAACACGGCGCTTGACCACGCCGGTCTTGCGGTCATCGTCTGCCTTGCCCTTGTGCTTACTGAGTCACTCTGGCGTCGTGTTCGCCACGCTCCCGGCATTGGTATGGGGGACGCCAAGGCGCTCTTTGCCCTTTGTACCTTCGATCCCTTGGGTGGTATCGTCGCGTTTGCGGCTGCGCTCCTGGCCCTTGCTGGCGCCTGTCTCATCGCAAAATCACGCTCCCTGCCTTTGCTGCCGTTTTTGGTGCCGATATTTGCCATAATCGAGGTTGTGGGTAGTACGCTGTAACCGTTTGCGCGCCCTTTTTAAGGAGCATGCCATGGCAACCAATCAACAGACAGCCGCCATTAAGGCGCGTATGGATCGCATTCCCGCGGCGTTTTCGCCCGAGTTGGTCGGGCGTATCGCCGCCGACCGTGGCTCAGGTGTCGTTAATCCCTATCGATGTGGTGACGACCAGGTCATTCGACGTTTCGATCGAGCCGCAGATGTGGGCACGCTCATGCGTCCGGCATTTATGCGCGATACCGAAAAGATTTTGCATCTGCCCGCATACACCCGTTATGCAGGCAAAACGCAGGTCTTTAGTTTTCGCAGCAACGACGACCTGTCGCGTCGCGGCCTGCACGTGCAGCTTGTTTCGCGCATCGCGCGCGATATCGGACGTGCCCTGGGGCTCAACTGCGATCTGATCGAGGCGATTGGCTTAGGCCACGACTTGGGCCACACGCCCTTTGGCCATGCCGGTGAGCGATTCCTCAACGATATCTATCACGAGCGCACGGGTCGTTATTTTTTCCATAACGTGCAGTCGGTCCGCGTGCTCGACGCGCTGTACGGCCGCAACGTGTCGCTCCAGACGCTCGATGGCGTGCTATGCCACAACGGTGAGTACGAACAGCGTGTGTTTGAGCTTTCGGACATGAGCTCCTTTGACCAGTTCGACCTTACGGTTGAGGATTGCATTGCCACAGGTTACAGTGCAATTGAGCACCTGCGCCCCATGACGCTCGAGGGCTGCGTGGTTCGCATCTCGGATATCCTTGCCTACGTGGGGCGCGATCGCCAAGACGCCATTGCGGCGGGTCTGCTGTCACCCGACGCCTTTGACGATGACCTGGGCGGGGCATACAACAGCTGGATCCTTACGCATGCCTCCATCGATATCGTCGAGCACAGCTATGGTAAGCCACGCATCGAGATGAGCGAGGACCTGTTTGAGGAGATCCGCCGAGCCAAGCGCGAGAACTACGAGAAGATCTATAGCAAGGGCGGCATTGAAGGCGACTCCGAAGCGGAGCTGCGCGAGGCCTTCGAAAAGCTCTACGACCGTTGCCTGCAGGATATAAACGAAGGCGACGAGTCTTCGTATATCTTTAAACACCACATTTTGCGCGTTGAGCAGCAGCTTTCCTACTACGATCGCACCTATGCCTGGCAAGATGATAAGGACCAGGCGGTCGTGGATTACATCTCGAGCATGACGGACGGCTATTTCTGCGAGCTCACGAGCAAGTTGTTCCCGGGATTGAAGTTTCCGCACCGTACCTATATTAACGAACGGTAGTTCGTATTTATTCGGTATACTGTTGGTGGAAAACGTTTTTGATTGACGCACAGGATGGCTATGGACGACCTTTTTTCTGCCTCGACGCGCGAGCGTTCCTTTCAGAATGCGCCGCTTGCGGTGCGTATGCGCCCCAATTCGCTCGATGAGTACGTGGGCCAGCAAAAGGCCGTCGGCAAGGGCTCCTGGTTGCGCGCCGCGATTGAGCACGATGTGCTGTCGAGTGTGATTCTGTACGGGCCGGCCGGTACGGGCAAGACGACGCTGGCCCACATTATCGCCAACCATACCAAGAGCGAGTTTGTCGAGGTCAGCGCTGTGACGGGCACCGTAAAGGATCTTCGTCGCGTGATTGACGAGGCTAAGACGCGCCTGAATACGTACGACCGGCGCACCATTCTGTTCATCGACGAGATTCACCGCTTTTCTAAGTCGCAGCAGGATGCCTTGCTGCATGCGGTTGAGAACCGTACCGTCATTATGATTGGCGCCACGACTGAGAATCCGTACTTCGAGGTCAACTCGGCGTTGCTCTCGCGCGGTCGCGTGGTGGAGCTTGAGCATCTTAAAGACGAGGACATCGCCACGCTGATTGAGCGTGCGCTCGAGGCGCCGCAGGGTTTGAACGGCAAGTTCTCGGCCGATGAGGATACGGTTAGGACCATCTGCACGCTGGCTGCGGGCGACGCTCGCTCGGCGCTCACGACGCTCGAGCTTGCGAGCGAGATTGCCGTCACGCGCCCCGATACCGAGGGAACGCCAGCGCCGGCTGCGGGGGAGCGCTATCCCATCACCGTGGATGACGTAAAGATTGCCAACCCGCGTCGTGGCTTTTCGTACGACAAAAACGGTGACATGCACTACGACATTATCAGTGCGTTTATTAAGTCCATGCGCGGTAGTGACCCCGATGCCACGATCTATTGGCTCGCGCGCATGATTGACGCGGGGGAGGACCCTAAGTTTATCGCTCGTCGTATTATGATTCAGGCTTCTGAGGATGTTGGCAACGCCGATCCGCAGGCGCTTTTGGTGGCACATGCCGCGTTTAAGTCTGCCGAGGTCATTGGCTATCCCGAGTGCCGCATTAATCTGGCTCAGGCTGCTCTCTATGTGTGCCTGGCGCCTAAATCCAACGCGTGCGAGGCTTCGATCGATGCGGCGTTGGCCGATATTCATTCAAGTGGGCTCCGCGAGGTGCCGAGTTATCTGCGCGATCGTCATCGCCCGGGCAGCGACGAATACGGTGTGTACAAGTATCCGCATGATTATCCCGAAGGCTGGGTCGATCAGCGCTATTTGCCCGAGGGGCTGGAGCGCGGTGCGTTTTGGCAGCCTGCCGGCCGCGGCTGGGAAGAGTGGCGCGTAGAGCAAAGCGAGCGCGACCGTAGCGGCAATGCGCCCAAGTAGGTCCTTGGGACTTCGCAATTTCCCTTTGGGTATCTTTCCACTTCTTTGGGGTACCATGAACAGCGTCTGTATTTCGATTCCTTCGGGAGGCTTGTATGAGTCCCATTCAAATCGCCCTGCTGCTACTCGCCGTTGCCGGCGTGTGGGCTGTTATCGAGCTCGCGCTCACGCTGCGAAAGACCCGCACCGTCGTTGATTCGCTCGACAAGACGGTGACCGACCTTAACAACACTATCGCCGAGGCTCAGCCCGTGGTGGCAAAACTCGACGGCGCTGTCGACGAGCTTACGCCGGCGCTTGCCCAGATGGAGCCGCTCCTCAAGTCGAGCAAGACCGCCGTCGACGCCCTGACTTCTAATCTCGTAGAGGTTGAAGCCGTGGTTCGCGACATTTCCGAGGTTACGGGCAGCATGGCCGAGGCCAGCAATGCTGTGTCGAGTGTGACCGACTCTGCGGCCGGTGCCGTGCAGAAACTCTTTAACAAGGTGAAGGCTCCTGCAGCCGACGCCGATCGCAAGCTCGCCACTGCCGCCACCGAGGCCGAGCAGCCTACCGAGCGCGTTCTGATTGGTGAGGCTGAGGACGAGGCCGCCGATGGTGCGGTTGCGGCTCAGAAGCCTGCAGCCAAGCCTGCTCAGTATTACACCTATACGCCCGCCGAGACCTCCGAGGAGTCCTGCGATGAGTAGCGAAGCAACTTGCCCCATCACGCTGACTGTTGCCGGTGATCCGCGTCTCGCGCGCCTCGTGCGCATGACGGCGGCAAATGTCGGTGCGCTGTGCTCTATGTCCGTCGATCGCATCGAGGACATCCGTATGGCTGCCGAGGAGGCCTTCATCTTTGGCTGCACGGCCGTTGATTCCGACGATATCTCGATTAAATTCGATGTCGACGAATCGCATGTGGGCATGACCTTTACCTTTGGCGATCAGGCGACTGTCGATGAGGATGACCAGGCTGCCGTGTATGCCGAGCTCATTTTAGCGAGCGTGTGCGATTCCTACGAAAAGACTGCGGCGCCCCTGACGCTTTCCCTCGACCTCAAGGCGGATATCTAATATGGCCGAACGTTCCCGGAGCGGTAAGACCGCTTGGGACAAGGAGAAAACCCGCGAGCTGTTTCGTCGCTACAAAGAGACCGGTGATCCGGACGCACGTGAGCAGCTCGTTATGTCCCATATGAACCTGGTAAGGTTTCTTGCCAACAAATTTAAGAACCGCGGTGAGCCGCTCGACGACCTGATGCAGGTCGGATACCTGGGTTTGCTTAAAGCAATCGACCGCTTTGATCCCGAGCGCGGACTCGAGTTCACCACGTTTGCCACGCCTACCATCCTGGGCGAGATTAAGCGTCACTTCCGTGATAAGGGCTGGAGCGTGCGCGTGCCGCGCCGTTTGCAGGAGCTTTCTGCCAAGGTTAACCAAGCTACCGACAAGCTCACTAACGAGCTGCAGCGCTCGCCTAAGGTTGAAGAAATCGCTGAGTACCTGGGTGTGACCGTCGACGAGGTGCTGGAGGCCATGGAATCGTCTTCGGCCTATACCTCGGTGCCCATCGAGGCTCCTGGCGCGTCCGATTCCGATGATGCCCCCTCGATTCTCGACCGCTATGCCGATGACGACAACGAACTCGATTTTACCGATGACCGCCTGGTGATCGAGGAAGCCATCCGCGATTTCTCGCCGCGTGAGCGTGAGGTTATCGAGCTGCGCTTTGTGAAGGGCATGACCCAGATCGAGATCGCTAAGAAGTTGGGTATCTCGCAGGTGCAGGTTTCGCGCCTGCTGCGCCGTACCCTTAAGAAGATACAGGACAAGATCGACCCCGACGGAG
>CABVCJ010000047.1 GCA_902496845.1 uncultured Collinsella sp. | reverse complement strand
CATGGACGCCCTCTACTGTGCCGCCGCCATCGGCCTCAACCTCACCACGAGCGCCTGCGTCGCCGGCGCCGAGGGCGGCTGCCAGGCCGAGGTTGGAAGCGCTGCCGCCATGGCCGCCGCCGCGCTGGTCCAGATGATGGGCGGCACGCCCGAGCAGGCGCTCGACGCCAGCTCCATCGCGCTGAGCAACCTGTTGGGCCTCGTTTGCGACCCCGTCGGCGGCCTTGTCGAGGTGCCCTGCCAAAACCGCAACGCCATCGGCGTGGCCGCGGCCTTCAGCTCGGCGCAGCTCGCCCTCGCCGGCATCAAGAGCCTGGTGCCGTTTGACCAGATGGCGCACGTGATGCTCTCGGTGGGCCACGCCCTGCCCGCCACGTTGCGCGAGACGGCCAAGGGCGGCATCGCGCAGGCTCCGGCAGCACTCTCGGCGTGCGCAAAATGCGGAATATGCGGATAGTGAGCAAAAGCGAACGATAGGTGGGACATATGTCCCACCTATCGTTTATCGCCACTGTTTTCGTAGCACAAGCAACTGCGTAATCGCTATAATTCAAGCCCAGTTAAAACACGATGAGCCGTAAAGCGAAACTCGAAGGAAATATACACGATGTCGCAACTCGACCGCAGCCAACTGATCCCCGATCCGCAACAGCCCAGCAGGCAGCCCGGAGGCATCCAATCGCCCCGTCCCATTGCGCCAGCCCATGGTCAACAGCACGGCGCGGCAAATACCTCTCCGCGCCCCAATCAGGGCCAGCATCAGCAGCGTCAGCAGCGTTCCGCACATGGCACCGGTCACAACCAGGGCCCTTCGCACACTCGAGTTTCTAACAACCGCAGCCCCGCCGACAACCGCTCCGCAAAGGGCAATAAGGCGGGCGGCAAGACGGCGTTCTTCGTCGTCCTCGGCCTCGTCGCCATCGTCTATATCGTGGGCGTCGTGGCGTTTTCGCAGATTGCCTACCCCAACACCACCATCGCCGGCGTCGATATCTCGTTTTCCAACGCCTCATCCGCCGCTACCAAGGTCGACTCCGCCTGGAAGCACTACAAACTCACCGTTTCGGGAGATGACTTTAGCTGGACCTATCAGCCCGATTCCGACGAGCCCATCGTCGACGGCGAGGCAGCTGCCCACGAGATTATCGGCAGCAACGAGCCGCTGCTGTGGCCTTCGCGCCTGATTGCCTCGCTCGGCGGCAAGAACGTTAGCGCGACCAAAAACGGTACCATCGACCTGGAACAGGACGTCGACCTGTCCATGCTCTCGGACGCCTTTGACCAAAAGCAGTTCGAGGAGGATCTGGGTGCCGCCATCGACGCATTCAACGAGGGCCGCACGGGTACCTTTGAGGCATCGAGCTCCTACGACGAGAAGGCGGGCAAGTTCACGATAGAGAAGGCCCGCTCCAACGAAAAGCTCAACCGCGAGCATGTCATTAAATATGCGGAGATCGAGCTCGCGTCGCTGTCCGAGACCGTCGATCTTACGAAGCTCGAAAACGATGCCTACGAGCCGCTCAACGGCACGCTCACCAACGACCAGATCCAGGCCGCATGCGATGCCGCCAACAACTTCCTAGGCGTTAACGTGACCCTTAAGCTCAACGGCAACGATGCCGGCAAGGTCGACGGCAGCTCGGTGCTGCAGTGGATCAGTTTTGCCGACCCCGCGAACCCCACACTCGACACCTCCCAGATCAGCAACTGGGCAGCAGACCTCGCCAATGGCTTTAACACCGTGGGCTCCACTCGTTGGTGGACGCGCGCCGATGGCAAGCAATGTGCCGTCGAAGGCGGTGACTTTGGTTGGTCTATCGATAGCAGCACGCTTGCCAAGCAGGTCGAGGATGCTATTAACAACAAGCAGACCGGCGAAATTGAGATCAATTACTCCCAGAAGGCCGACACCTTTACCGCCAAGGGAGAGCCCGATTGGAAGGCGTATATCGACGTCGACCTGTCCGAGCAGCACGCGCGCTACTATGACGAGAGCGGCAATATCGTTTGGGAGGCCAACTTTATTTCCGGCAAACCGGGCGAAGACGCCACCCCCGAGGGCGTGTGGCAGATCAACAGCAACGACGGCGCCACCAAGCTTATCGGCGCCAAGGACCCCAAGACCGGTAAGCCCAAATACGAGAGCCCGGTGAGCTACTGGATGCCGTTCGAGGGCAATATGATCGGTTTCCACGACGCTACGTGGCAAAACGACAAGAGCTTCGATAATGCCGAGTCATATAAATGGTGCGGTAGCCACGGCTGCATCAATCTGCGCCTAGCCGATGCCAAGGCACTCCACGACTGCATCAGCGTCGGTCTGTGCGTGGTCGTGCACTCGTAGCGCATCACGCGCAATGCAACAAAGTCCAGCGTCACCTACCTTTCGATGTTGAAAGAAACATGCCCATGCGCCCGCCCCAACCGGCGGGCGTATATACTTATCGCGGTATGTTCTATAAAGGAGACGCTATGTCAAAAGTCCCCACCATCACTCCGGGCCCACACGATTCCGGGCACGCGCCGCAAGGCGCGACTGATACCCTGCCGCTTATCACAAGCGCCCCCACAGCAGAACAAAACGATAACAAACAAGGCAGCGCCGGGATATCCGACGATGAGGCCTACGCAAAGCTCAAGGCCAAGCGCGCGGAGCGGCGACACAAAAAGCTCGTCCGCCGCGGCATCGCTGCCGGCATCGTGGGCGGTATGATCCTAATAGCCATTATCGTGAGCGTTATCCTCAATTCGCAGCCGCAATCTGCAAACGGACCTGTAACCGACATGGTCATGGAAGGCACCTTTACCACAACCGTCGAGGCAAAAGGACAGCTCAAGCCTATTTCGGCCTCAGTCGTCTCCCCTTCTGTCGACGGTACGGTGGCACAGATCAACGTGCAGGCCGGCCAGAGCGTCAACGAGGGCGACGTACTCATGACCATCAAAAACGATGAGCTCGATAACGCCGTTGCCGAGGCGCAGCGCGCGGTCGCGGCCGCCCAGGAAGACCTGAAAAACGCGCAGGCGACGCTCGCCGCCGCACAGGCAGCACCGACGCTGGATGTCGACGGAGCGACCGCCCAGACGGATGCAACCGCTAACGCCAGCGCCGTCTCGAGCGCCCAGCGCAATCTCACCTCGGCCCAGGCAACCCTGGACCAGGCAAACGCCAAGGCGGCCGAGCGCTCCGTTAAGGCCCCCAGCTCGGGTAGTATTGTCGAGCTCAACGCAAAAGTAGGTGCTACGGTGACCGGAGGCATGGTCATGGGCGAAGGCGACACGAGCGGCGGCAAACAGTGCATGCAAATCGCCGACCTCTCCAAGATGAAGGTGACAGTCCAGGTGGGCGAAAAGGACATCGCCAAAATCGCCGTGGGCCAGAGCGCCAACGTTACCTATCCCGCGTTTCCCGATATCGTGAGCCAGGGCACCGTCACGGCTATCGCGTCGGTGGCAAACTCCGACGCCGCCAACGGTGGCGGCGGCAGTGTGACCTTTAACGTCGACATCCTCATCGAAGCACCCGATAGCCGCCTGAAGCCCGGTATGACTGCCGAGGTCTCGGTGGTGACCGAGCAGCTTGACGACGTGGTCATGGTGCCGACCATGGCGCTGATGACCGAGGACGGTGAGCACTATTACGTCAATCTGGCCACCGATGACGAAGGCAAGGAGACACGCCGCGTGAAGGTGACCGTCGTGACGCAAAATGACAACGACGCCGTGGTCGGAAAGACGCAGGTCAAGCGCGACGACCAGGGCAACGAAATCAACCCCGACGTGCCGGTTACCAAGCTGCGCGATGGCGACACCATCGTAATGGATACTGGCGCGGGCATGACAGCAGACGGCGGCGACGGCATGCCTGCCGACGAGGGCATGTAATGCGCCCCGTCATCGACATCCGCAACGTGCACCGCATCTTTGAGAGCGAGGCCGGTTGCGCCCACATCCTGCACAACGTGAGCCTGGCGGTAGACCCCGGTGAGTTCGTCGCCATCACCGGCCCCTCGGGCTCGGGCAAGTCGACGCTCATGAACATCCTGGGATGCTTGGACAAACCGACGGCGGGCGACTATTACCTGCAGGGGCTCAATGTCGCCGAACTCGACGATGATGAGCTCACCGAGGTGCGTGCGCTGAGCATCGGCTTTGTCTTTCAGAGTTTCAACCTGCTGCCGCGTCTATCGGTTATCGAAAACGTCATGCTGCCGCTGTCCTACACCAATGTGCCGCGCAACCAGCGCGAGATGCGCGCCGTGCACGCACTGCAAGCCGTAACGCTTCCGGTCGACCATTGGGACCATCGCATATCCGAGCTTTCGGGCGGCCAGATGCAGCGCGTCGCCATCGCGCGAGCGCTCGTCAACGATCCGCCCATCATCCTGGCCGACGAGCCGACGGGAAACCTGGACTCCGTCACCGGAGCGCTCGTCATGGAAACATTCCACGAACTCCAAGAACGAGGCAAGACCATCGTGCTCATCACGCACGACCCGGGCATTGCCGCCGAGGCCGACCGAGCCGTGACAATTCGCGACGGGCGAATCCATGACGGCGCATATATCGCGCATGCGCCGAATACGCTACGCGGCGCTGTCAGCAACCTGCCCGCGATTGATGAACCTTCTACACCGCCGAAAGGAACGAAGGCATGAGCACCCGCGATCTAGTCCAAGAAGCCCTTCACTCTCTCGAGGCGAACAAGGGCCGAAGCCTACTCACCATCCTGGGCATCGTCATTGGCATCGCCTCGGTCATATCCATGACCTCACTCATCGGCGGCATCCAAAACAGCCTGGTTAACAGCTTGGGCCTCAACGCAGCCCGCATGGTGCAGATCTACTCCTCCCAAGAGCTCACCGATTCGGACGTCGAGAAGCTGCGCAAGATGGTGCCACAAATTGAGCAGATCGGCATCGTCGACAGCGCCTATTCCGAGTACAGAGTTGGAGATAAAAGCTATACCGTCATGGCGCAGGGCGTCGATAGTGACATGCTCGACGCCGTGGGCGCCAGCAAGATCGTGGCCGGCCGCACCTATAACGACATCGAGTCAAAGTCCGGCGCGCGCGTGGCGCTCATCGGCCGCGGCGGCGCCGAGCAACTGTACGGCAACGAGCAGGACGCGATTGGCAAGACCATCAAGGTTTCGAGTGGAGACGTGCAGATCATCGGCGTCATCGACGGCGGCAGCGACTCCATGGGCTCACTGAGCCTGTACATGCCCCGAGCAACGATCGCCGAGCTCTACGGCGATGACAATCCGTCGTTTCCCAGTGTGACGGCGCTCGCCGCCGAGGACACGGACATGGATGAACTCTGCAAGACGATCGAGTCCAAGGTGCGCAACATGAAGGGCATCTCGGAGGACGACGAGTACGACAGCGTGTCGGCAAGCTCCATGAAGAGCGCTATCGACGCACTCAACTCCTTTATGGGCGCCTTCTCGCTCATCATGGGCGCAGTTGCCGGCATTTCGCTGCTTGTGGGCGGAATCGGCATTATGAACATGATGCTCACCAACGTGACCGAGCGCATCCGCGAAATCGGTATCCGCCGCGCTCTGGGCGCAAGCCGACGCGATATCACGGCCCAGTTTTTGGCCGAATCCTCGGCGCTGTGCATCACCGGCGGCATTTTAGGTGTCGTAATTGGCTATCTGCTGGCCTGGGGGCTCACGTTCTTTGCCACCAACTCGGACATCATGAGCGAGTTTGGGGCCACCGGGGCGATTACGCCAAGCTTTTCCATTACGACCGTGATGATCGCGTTTGTTGTATCGGTCGGCATCGGCGTGATCTTTGGCTTCTACCCCGCCCGCCGCGCCGCAAAGCTCGATCCAGTCGAGTGCCTGCGCTATCAGTAATGCAATCCCCCCCTGAGTTGCGGTGAAATAGGGAGTGTTTAAGCTGTTAAAAGGCCTATTCATTCCTTATTTCACCGCAACTCAGGGGGGGGATAAGGCGCTAGTGCTATTCGAAACGAGATTCCAAGCTCGACAGGCCATTAAGAGTCAGGTCGTTGGCGACCGCCGAGACGCGCTCGATGGGAACCGAGCCATCGGACAACGCCCACGTGCGATAGATGCCGATAATGCCGGACAGCAAAAACGCCAGGTAGTAGTCGAACATCTCGTCCTTTAGACCCTCGGGCAGCAGATCGCGCTCAGCGATCTCGTGCTCGAGCGGAACACGCAGACGAGCCATAAAGTCGTCGAGCGGAATGTTTTCGATCAACTGGCGATTAAGCACCAGGTTGTTGCACAGCGCCTCGTTAACGGTCTTGAAAAAGGACGCCGCAGCGCCAAGTGCGCGCTCGTTGGTGTCGCCGCCCATGGAGGAAAGCGTCTTCTCGACCGAATCGACAATCATCTCGACCACATCGACGGCAATGGCGTCGAGCAAGCCGTCGACCGTGCCAAAGTGCACGTAGAAGGTCTTACGGTCGACATTTGCCTCGCGCGCGATAGCGCTCACCGTAATATCGGCCAGGGGCTTTTCCATAAGCAGTCGCTCAAACGCCGAAAGAATCGCATTGCGACTACGGACGATACGACGGTCAAGGCGCGGTTTGGTGGTAGCCATAGACGTGTCCCCTTCATGTCAACAGCCCACCTGTAAGTCCTCTACATGTGGGAGATAATCAACGTAAGAGGATTATCCTACAACTCACATCGCAATGACGAGCGTCATCAAGAACGCACGACTCGCCCACTGAGTCCTAGGGCCGCTTCTTTTTATTGAGCGCCGCCGGGGAAACGCGGATACCGTCGCCAGTCTGACGAACGTAGGTCTTGCGAGCCGGCTTAGAGGCCACAGCAGCCTTTTGAGCACGCTGATTGGGGTCCACGGTAACCTGGTACGCAGGATGCGCCTTAACGGGCGCAGAGGGCGTCTGAGGCGTGCGTCCAAGCTTTCGCATCACACGATCCCAGCGCGCATGAATACTCTCGTTGTGAGCACTCTTAAGGCCCAGCAGTGGGGCAGCCAAAATGGTCGGCGCGATAAAGGTGATCAGACGCCACAGTAGATAGCCGGCAGTCGATGCCGTGCCAAAAAAGTGACCCAAGAAAAGTGCGAAGCCACCCTCGGCGCCACCAGTGCCGCCGGGCAGCGGAACGGCGGAGCTCAGCAGCTGGACAAAGGCGCTCGCGGCCATGACCGAGAAAAAGTCAACTTCGTGGTGGCCAAAGGAGAGCATCAAAAAGTACGGAACCAGGTAGAAAAACGCCAGCTGCAGCATGGTGATGACGACCGTGAGCAGCATAGACGAAAAATGACCGGCAGAAAGTTTGAATTTCTCGGAGAATGAGTAGATCTCGCCATCGACAAAGGTGCGCCAGCCCTCGATCTTTGTGGCCGAGACGCCCACGCGCTCGAGCCAATTGATGATGCAATGAGCGACGCGCGTGACGGTCCTGGGCATCAAGGCCACGGCAAAGATGCCGAGCAGGATGCAGCAGTGGCCGCCAAAACTAAAGACGCACAGCAGTGTCATGTCGCCATAACGCTCGGCGAAAAACGGCATACGGGCGAGCAGAAGAATGGCACCCCATGCCACCAGGCCAAACTGGTACACGATAAAGCGGGTGAACTGCGTGGCACCCGCTTCGCCCACGTTTTGGCCGGCTTTGGTAAGGCGGTAAATTTGAGCAGGCGTAGAGCCCATCATCATGGGTGTCAGGTTGCCAAAGAAGATTCCGCTCGCCTCGACCGAAATGAGGTCGCGGATGCCGACGGGCGAATCGGGGTCGAGCCAAACGGCAATTGCGTACGCCACGATGCCAAAAACAAGATACAGAAACATACAAAGGCATGCAGCGAAGAGCCAGGGCATCTGAACGCTGGACATAGCGGCCCAAAACTGCCCCATCTGCCCGGTCACGACCAGATAGACGATATAGCCGATCAGCACAACGCCGATAAAGATAGCGCCGCGACGCGCGCTCTTATTGTCATCGCCACCAGAAACCTCGACCTGGGGCTTAGGACTATGCTGAGAGGACTCCGTCATGAGGCTCCTTCTGACCGTCAAAGTATCTGGCCTATTGTACCCGTATGGGAGAAGAGCAAAACGTAAAGCTATGAGGCAAATGGGATTAACAGACCAGCCCGCATGCATTAAAAAACCCGACCTTCTAAATGAAGACCGGGTATCTAAACATGGTAGCCCGTACCAGATTCGAACTGGTGATCTCCGCCTTGAGAGGGCGGCGTCCTAAACCGCTAGACGAACGGGCCACATGACATCTGCACTGCCGTGCTGCGAGGAAATATATTACGGGACAAAAAACGCGAGCGCAAGAAGAAATTCCAAATTGCCCAAATTTTTGTCGGGAGGTTATGGAACACGCAGGTAAACACCATAGCTGATGATTTTTCTGGGAAGGGGCTTAAAAAATCATTTTGTATTAAGTTGTAGTCTTAAAGAATCACTCGGTAATCAGAAATGATTTTTTAAGCCCCGTCCCAGAAAAATCATTCCAGGTTGAGATGGGCCAGAAGGGCTTCGCGCTCGTTGGGAACATTGTCCTCGATCACAGCGTCGAGGGCGGCGTTGAGCAGCTGCCCCAGTTCCGGCCCGGGCTTGACGCCGGCGTGGATCAAGTCGCCGCCGTTGATGGCAAGCATCTTGAGCGTATAGGGCTCCCCCGCCTCAAGCAGGTCGTGGGCGAGCGAACGCATCCCCTCGATCGTCTCGACGTAATAGAAGCACGACGGCGCCTTGCCAAGCGTATCGGCGCGTTTAAGGTCCATAAGCTCGTCAATCAGGCGCGGCGTATCGACGCCCTCGCCCGAAAGCGCGCGCATCATATTGAGCAGGCAGGATCGCTCGGGACGCAGCGGCTTGTCATGGTACTTGATAAGCAGGCACACATCGCGAACCAAATCGTGCGAAAGCGCCAGGCGATCCATAATGGCGTGTGCCTTCTTGGCACCAAGCTCGGGATGGCCGTAGAAGTGACCGCTGCCCGCATGGTCGACCGTAAAACAATCGGGCTTGGAGACATCGTGCAAAAACGCCGCCCACATAAGGCTCGAAGAGGGCGCGACGCCATCGCACAGCGCCAGCTCCCCTGCCACCGTCAGCACGCGGGCAATATGCTCGTAGACGTTAAACGCATGATAGACACTGCACTGGTCAAAGCCCCTTCCCGCAGCAAGCTCGGGCACGGCGGCGCAAATAAGCTCGGGGTAGCGCAGCATCGCGTCTCCCCCGTGGCCGGTCGAAAGAATGCCCTCAAGCTCAATACCCACGCGCTCGCGTGCCACGGCATCGAGCAGCGGCGAGCATTCGGTAAGTGCCTGTTTGGTCTTAGGCTCGATCATAAAATCCAGACGGCAGGCAAAACGCACCGCGCGCAGCATGCGAAGCGCGTCCTCGTTAAAACGACGCTTAGGATCTCCGACGGCACGGATAAGTTTACGCTCAAGGTCGCCCTGGCCATCGTAGCGGTCGACAAGACCACGATCGGGATGCCAAGCCATGGCATTAACGGTAAAGTCACGGCGCGCCAGATCGTCCTCAAGCGAAGCCGCACGCTCCACACTCTGGGGATGGCGGCCATCGGTGTAAAAACCGTCCAGGCGGTACGTTGTGACCTCAATGCGCTCGCCATCGCAAATGGCCGTGATGCCGCCAAATTTAATGCCCGACTCAACCACGGCAATGTCAGCCGACTCGAGCGCCGCCTTGGACTCCTGCCACAAGCCGCTGCAGCACATATCAACATCGTGGCTGGGGCGCCCCATCAGGGCATCACGCACCCAACCGCCAACATAGCAAGCCTCAAGACCGGCTGCCTCGAGCGCACGCAGGACACGGATGGAGGCATCGGTTGGCTGCGTACCGTTGAGCGAAACATTGCACATAGCTATGGCCTCCTGCGCCTGCAAACGTTAATCGATGGTTCTCAAGAAGTCTAGCAAGAAACGAGCATGCGCGCACATCCAATCGTATCGTCGATTCGAACGAACGGGACAGTAAGCGCCACATGCGGCCAGAACGCAAAAAACACCCGCCTCGGAGATCCAAAGCGGGTGCTCGACAACGACATATCGATGCGGTTAGCAGACCTGGCGAACCTCGATGTGCTTCTTATATTCGTCCACCTTGGCAAAATCGCCCAGACCGGCGCACTCCACCACGTTGGCGCCGGTGGCCATCGAGAGACGCAGGGCGTCCTCAACGCGCTCGGGGGCGTCGTGCCACACGGACAGGAAAGCGGCGAGCGAGGAGTCGCCGGCGCAGACGGTCGACAGCAGCTTGACCTCGAAGGTGCGGTTGGCAAACCAGATGTGCTCTCCGTTGGAGAAGTACGCGCCAGCGCCACCCAGGGTCAACAGCACGTTCTTAGCGCCCTTGGCGTGGAGCTCGGCCATCGCACCCTTGACGGACTCGTCGTCGCCACCGCTCACCTTAATGCCAAAGATGTCGAGCAGTTCATCGTCGTTGGGCTTAATGAGCAACGGCTCCATGGCAATGAGGTCGGCCAGCTGATGGCTCGAGATATCGAGCACGAACTCGGCACCCTTTGCCTTAACACGGCGAAGTACCTCGGCCAGGAAACCCTCGGAGGTGTTGGGGGGCAGCGAGCCGCTAATGACCAGGCAGGTCATGTCGTCGAGCGAATCAATGAGCTCAAACATTTCCTGCTCGTTGGCAGCATTGATGGCAGCGCCTGCATTGACCATGTTGTACTCGGTGTCGGGACCGGCGTTGAGGAAGACATTGACGCGCGTGATGCCGTCGGTCCACACGGGCTTGACGGGCACGCCCAGGGCCTCGGCGCCCTTGACGATAAACTCGCCCGAGAAACCGGCAAAAAAGCCCAGGATCGTGGTGTCGACGCCGTAGTGATCGAGGGTGAACGAGACGTTAAGACCCTTGCCGTTGGGCGTATAGACCGCGTTGCGAGTGCGGGTGACGGTGTTGGCGGAAAGACCGTCGCAGGCAATGTTGTAGTCAATGGCGGGATTTGCAGTGAGCGTGTAAATCATGTAAGTTCCTTTCACAAGGCAACGTGTTAGTGAAAGTATATTCCACGCTTCGGGAAAAGACCATAGTGACTCGGCGAACGGTGTAGAACGCGTGCAGGGCGGCGGGATGACGGGCAAAAGAAACAGGGTCCTTGTCCTGTCGCTCGCCCACAATATACAAAAATGGCGCCCCGGCCAAAACCGGGGCGCCGTACACGCGAAAATAATGAGTTTCGCTTACTTGCGATCGAGTTTGCGGACAGCAACGCGCTTGCTGTACTCATCGACGTGACCGAAGTCGCCGATGCCGACGGACTCGGCAACGTTAGCGCCGGTAGCCATAGCGAGCTTCATGGCCTCCTCGACGTTGTCGCGATCCCTGTACCACTTGTGCAGGAACGCAGCGAGGGTGCAGTCGCCGGCGCAGACAGAAGAGACCAGCTTGATGTTGAACTCACGCTTGGCGTACCAGATGTCCTCGCCGTTGGAGAAGTAAGCGTCGCCGCGGCTACCACGGGTGAGCAGCACGTTCTGAACGCCGGCGTCGTGGGCGAGCTTCATGGCAACGCGGACCTCGTCGTCGGTGTCGACAGGCACGCCGAAGATGGCCTTCATCTCGTGATGGTTCGGCTTAATGAGCAGCGGCTTCTTGTGAGCGAGCTCCTTGAGCTTGTCGGAGGACAGGTCCAGGACGACGTCGGCGCCACGAGCCTGAGCGTGCTCCATAACCTGGGCCAGGAAGTCGGGCGTAGCTTTGGGAGGCACGGAGCCGGAGACAATCAGGCACTCAAGATCGCCCGCGGTGTCCAGGATGTTGTAGAGCTCCTTCTGGTGCTCCGGCGTAATCGGGGCGCCGGGGTTAAGGATGCCGTACTCGTGCTGGCCATCGTTGACGTAGGTGTTGATACGCGTGATGCCGTCGGTCCAGACCGGGCGGCACAGGCAACCCAGGTTCATGACCTCCTCGACGATAAACTTGCCCGTGAATCCGGCGAAGAAGCCGAGCGCGACGGTGTCGACGCCCATCTTCTTAAAGGCGAAGGACACATCGAGGCCCTTGCCGTTAGCCGTGTAGCTGGCCGAGCCGGTGCGGACGTTCTCGTCGGGCTCGAGCGGAGAGCTCGAAACCGTCATGTCGACAGCCGGGTTAGCGGTTAGCGTGTAGAACATTTACAGTACCCCCTGTATATGTGAGGGCCGCGTGGCCGGCCCATTCCAACCACGCGGTTACCTCTGATACCAAATTAGCGAGCTGCGGACTCGAGCAGTGCCTTGACCTCGGCGGCGGTGTTGCAGGCGAGCGCCTTCTCGGCGAGCTCGTCGCACTCGGCCTTGGTCCACTGGCTGATGGTCTTGCGGGCGCGCAGGATCGACGGAGCGCTCATCGAGAACTCCTCCAGGCCCCAGCTGATCAGCAGCGGCTCAAGCAGCGGATCGGCAGCGGCCTCGCCGCACATACCGACCATGATGCCGGCCTTCACGCCGCTCTCGATGATGTTCTTGAGCGAGCGGAGCACGGCGGGATAGTACACCTGGTACAGGTTGGAGATGGTGTCGTTGCCACGGTCGGCGCACATGGTGTAGCCGATCAGGTCGTTGGTGCCGATGGAGAAGAAGTCGGCGACCTCGGCCAGACGGTCAGCGAGCAGCGAAGCGGCAGGCGTCTCGACCATGATGCCGACCTCGATGTTCTCGTTGAACTTACGGCCCTCTTCGGTCAGCTCGGCCTTGCACTCCTCGACGAGCTCCTTGACGGCCAAGACCTCCTCGACGCAGGTGACGAGCGGGATCATGATCTTGACGTCACCGAAGGCGCTGGCGCGCAGCAGGGCGCGGAGCTGGACCTTGTACTGGTCGGGGTTGGCCAGGCAGTAACGCACGGCGCGGAAGCCCATGAAGGGGTTGTCTTCCTTGACCATGTGCAGGTACGGAATCTCCTTGTCGCCACCCACATCGAGCGTGCGGATGATGACGGGAGCGCCCTTGAGCGCGCTGGCGACCTTGCGGTAGGCGTTGAACTGCTCCTCCTCGGAGGGAAGCTCGGCGGAGTCCATGAACAGGAACTCGGAGCGGAACAGACCGATAGCCTCGGCGTCGTGATCAAGCGCGTTAGGCACGTCATCGGGGTTACCGATGTTGCAGGCGATGATCTTCTTGATGCCATCGGCAGTCACGGACGGCTTGCCGCGGAAAGCCTCGAGGGCCGCCTTCTCGGCAGCGAAGGCCTCGGCCTTGGCGGCGAGCGTCTCCTCGTCGGGATCGGCCTCAACGATGCCCTTGCCACCGTCGACGACAACGGTCATGCCGTTGCGCAGCGCGGTGCAGCTGTTGGAAACCGAAAGGACAGCCGGAATCTCGAGGGCGCGCGCGATGATCGCGGAGTGCGACGTGCGGCCACCGGTCTCGGTGACGATACCGGCAACGTGGGCCTTATCGATCGTGGCGGTCATAGACGGCGTAAGGTCGTGCACGACAACGACGGTGTTCTCGGGCAGGACGGAGAGGTCAACGACCTCCTTGCCCAGCAGCTCGGCAAGGATACCGGTGCGGATGTCGGCGATGTCGGCAGCGCGCAGACGGAACATCTCGTCGTCCATGGACAGGAACATGTTCTCGAACATGGTCGAGGTGTCCATGAGCGCCTGCTCAGCGCAGGTGCCGCCGTCAATGGCGGCGTTGATGGCGTCAGTCATGCCCGGATCCTGAGCAAGGACAATGTGTCCGCTCATAATCTCGGCCTCGGCCTCGCCCACCGTCTCCTTCATGTGGTCGGCCTGAGCCTGGGTCTTCTCGCAGAAAACCGAAAGAGCGGACTGATAGCGCTCCTTCTCTGCTGCCGAATCAGCAACCTCGTGCGGCTCAAACGTCAAGTCGGGATCGACGGCGACCATGACGGTGCCGATACCGATACCCTCGGATGCGTTGACTCCCTGATACATTCCCATTCCTCTCTCCGTGTCATGTGATAAAGCGTTTTGCCATATCCATGACAAAAGAGCGCAGCTACCTTAATACAGGTCACTGCGCCCCCAAGTATGAACTTAATTGTTCAACATGCGACCCGTTTGAGTTCTACTCGCCAAGACCGCTCTTGATGAGCTCGATGGCAGCAGCCAGAGCCTCGGCCTCGTCGGCGCCGTCGCACTTGACCTCGACCTCGGTGCCGCAGGGGATACCAGCAGCCATGAGGGCCATCGGGGACTTGCCGTTGACCTCCTTCTCGGGGGTGACGACCGTCACGTCGCAGGCGTACTTGCCCATGGTGGAGGCGAAGAGACCAGCAGGACGCATGTGAAGACCCTGAGGATTAACGAGGGTAGCCTTCTCAGAAACCATAATTGACTCCTTTTTTGTGTTTAACCCCTGTCGTGTATGCGGCAGGAGTCAGATTCACGACGTTGTTTATATTAACTCACATCAAACTGTTTTTCATTGTGTTTCGCACGAATTATTGGACGGATGTCGTTCCCGCACGCTCGCCTGCCGGGCGGGGCGGTTAAGTTTGCTGCTCTACAGTCCTGCGCAAGACGGAAAGCACATTAAGTGCTT
>CABVCJ010000046.1 GCA_902496845.1 uncultured Collinsella sp. | reverse complement strand
CGGCGGGCGATGAGCTTGCCGTCGACGCGCCGCTCACCGATAAGTCATCCATCATCTGCCGCACCGGCATGCTTATGCTGGCAAGCGGAACAGGTGCCTGGCGCGTGCGCGATACCATGAATCGTGTTGCTGCCGTACTTGGCGTCACGATTCACGTCGACCTGAGTCTCCTATCGTTTGAGTGCACCTGCATCGAAGATGGCCACTGCTTTAACGAGGTCGTCAGCCTACCCACAACGGGGGTCAACACTCATCGCATTTGGATGATGGAGAGCTTCTTAAAGGAAATCGAGATTTACGGGCGCCGGTTTACCGTGCACGAGTACCACGAGATGCTCAAGACCGTTGAGAGCTCAAAGCCCGATTACTCTCCCTGGCAACAGGGCCTTGCGGCAGCCTGTGCTTGCGGCGCCTTCGTCTTTTTGCTCGGCGGCGGCCCTATCGAGATGGCCTGCGCATTTGTAGGCGCTGGTGTCGGCAACTTTGCTCGCTCCCATATTCTCAAGCAGGGTCTTGGCCAGTTTAGCGCGCTGACGACCGGCGTTGCGCTCGCTTGCGTTTCGTATCTGCTGGCATTGCTCGGCCTCGCCCAGGTTGTTCCGGGGGCAATGTCGCACCAAGAAGGCTATATCGGCGCCATGCTCTTTGTGATTCCCGGCTTTCCGCTCATTACGGCAGGCCTCGACATCGCTAAGCTCGACATGCGAAGCGGTATCGAGCGTCTTTCGTACGCTGTGTCGATTATTGTGATGGCGACCCTCGTGGGTTGGATGGTTGCCGAGTGCGTGGGACTGGCGCCGGATGACTTCGCCCCGCTCGGCCTCTCACCGTTGGCTCTTACGCTCTTGCGCATACTGATGAGCTTTATCGGCGTATTTGGCTTCTCGGTTATGTTCAACAGCCCAGTAAAGATGGCAGCGGCGGCAGGGCTCATCGGCGCCGTGTCCAATACCTTGCGCCTTACGCTCGTCGATGCGCCGACGATGCTTCCCTTCCTGGGACTGAGTGCGGGCATGCCTCCCGAGGCGGCTGCGTTTATCGGTGCGCTGGTATCGGGGCTGCTCGCGAGCTTAGCTGAAATCAAACTCACCTACCCACGTATCGCCCTCACGGTGCCATCGATTGTCATTATGGTGCCCGGTCTGTATCTCTATCGCTCAATGTATTACATGTGCACCTTCGACACGGTCAATATGCTCGGCTGGTTTGTGCGTGCAGTGCTCATCGTGGCGTTTTTGCCCGTTGGCCTGGGTGTGGCACGTACGCTCACCGACCCTCGCTGGCGCCATACCAGCTAATTGGTGCAAGGGGGACAGGTCACTTTGCACCAAATGAGTTGCGGTGAAATAGGGACTGAATTGCTGCTTAAAGGGTCAAAACAGTCCGTATTCCACCGCAACTTATGGGGTCGGGGGATTATTGGTGCCCTGCATCTTCATAAACTCAACGCTTACGAAGCGCGGGGTTTTCGTGCTAGGCTGGTTCCACCACATAAGTAGTCGCAGACGCACGTATCACGGGCGGGCGAGATGAAGTCCCAACAGCTCCATCTCGCCCGCCCGTTTTTGTTGTGCACCGCGGCGCAACACAGAGAGGAATCTGCCCTTTATGCCTATCAACAAACGAGAGAGCCTGCTGTTCACCTTTATCATGTGCTTTTGCATGGTGCTCTGGATGAGCATCTACAACGTTGCCCTGCAGCATGGGGCCATCAACGGCGAGGTTGTTGCCGCTGCATGGCTCGGCTTCCCCGTTGCCTACGTCTTTGCCATGTGCTGCGACTGGTTTATCGCCAGTCCGCTGGCCAAAGGCTTCGCCTTCAAGTTCCTGGTTACTCCGGGCAAGAGCTCGCCGCTTGCCATGACGCTCGCCGTCAGCTCCTGCATGGTCGTTCCCATGGTCATCATCATGTCGCTCTACGGCGCGTGCGAAGGCCTGTTCCATATGCCCGGCGGCCCGCTTGCAAACCTGCAGATGCTGCCGATGATGTGGCTCATCAACATCCCGCGCAACTTTATTATGGCTCTTCCTTGGAACCTGCTGGTGGCCGGTCCGGTTGCTCGTTTTGTCTTCCGCTGCGCCTTCCCCATGGGCACGGTCTTTGCCGAGCCGCACATGGAGCTCACGCACATGCCGGGTGCTCCCGCTGCCGAGGAGGTTGCCAGCATTTCCGAGGGTATGGACGCCGAGCCTGCCTGCTAGGCAGCGCTCAAAACCAGACTCCCAAACAGACCGGAGCGATTCCTTTTTTGTAGACGTTGTCGCGCGGCCCCATGCGGAAAAGGCCCCAACGGTTAACATATACTCCATATGGGTAAAGAGACCAAAGCGCTGCCGCGGGGCGGCGCTTTGCGTTTGAAAAACTAGCTCGTCTAAGAGGAACTAGCATGTTAGACCGTTTTACCGATCGCGCGCGCAAGGTCATGTCCATGGCCAAGCAAGAGGCGCTCGATCTACACTCAAATAAGGTGGGCACCGAGCACCTGCTGCTCGCACTCGCCAAGGAGGACGAGGGTATAGCTGCCGAGGCGCTGCGCTCGCTTGATATCTCCTACGACGACATCATGGACACCCTCAAGGAGGTCCAGACCACGGTTCCCGAGCCCAGCGAGGAGACCGAGGCTGCCAAGCTTGCCTTTACGCCGCTCGTCATTAGCGTGATGGAGCGCTCCTTCCGCGTGGCGCGTGAGAACAACCAGACGTATGTGTCGACCGAGCACCTGCTCATCGGCATCGTCGAAGAGGGCAACGGCATGGCCATGGATATCCTCATGCGTCTGGGCGTGTCGTCTGCTTCTATCAAAAAGGCCATCGAAAAGCTTACTGCCAAGGATCAGGACAAGAAGCGTCCGCTCGCCGGAGCCGGCGCCGGTCGTCCCGGTGCAGGCCTGCCGTTCTTTAGCGGCTCGGATGCCTCCCAGCAAAAGGGGAGCGGCGCCGACACGCTCAAGCGGTTCGCCACTAACCTCACGCAAAAGGCGCGCGACGGCGAGCTCGATCCCGTGATTGGCCGCGAAAAGGAAGTCCAGCGCATGATGGAGATCCTTTCGCGCCGCACCAAGAACAACCCACTTATCCTGGGTGACCCCGGCGTGGGCAAGACGGCCATCGTCGAGGGACTGGCGCAGCAGATTGCTGCCGGCAACGTGCCCGAGAATCTTATGGACCAGAATATCTGGACGCTCGATCTGCCGGGTCTTGTCGCGGGTGCCAAGTATCGCGGTGAGTTTGAGGAGCGCCTCAAGAACGTGATCCAGGAGGCAACCGAAGCCGACGACGTCATCTTGTTTATCGACGAGATGCACACCATCATCGGTGCCGGTTCTGCCGAGGGTTCTATCGATGCGAGCTCCATGCTCAAGCCGGTGCTCGCGCGCGGTGCTTTCCAGATTATCGGTGCCACCACGGCCGAGGAGTTCCGCAAGTACCTCACCAAGGACCCGGCGTTTGAGCGCCGCTTCCAGACAATCGATGTCGAGGAGCCGAGTGTCGAGGACACGGTCAAAATCCTGACCGCGCTCAAGCCGCGCTACGAGGAACACCACCACGTGCGCTACACGCAGGGTGCCATCGAAGCTGCCGCGAACCTCTCCAACCGCTACATCCAGGATCGCTTTCTGCCCGATAAGGCCATCGACCTCATTGACGAGGCCGGTGCCCGCGCCCGCATCGCCGCCAACCGCGCGCCCGAGCCGGTGCGCGAGGCCGAGCATCGCGTGGAGGAGCTTAAGGCCGCCGCGCAGGAGGCCACCGAGAACGACGACATGAACAAGGCCGCCGAGATCACCGAGCAGCAGAAGGCTGCCGAGATTGAGCTCGCCGAGGCCAAGGCTGCCTGGACGGCCGAGCTCGACGCCAGCCCGCTCACCATCGATGTCTCCCAGATTGCCGACATCGTATCCGTGACCTCGGGCGTGCCGGTGTCCTCGCTCACCGAGAGCGAGAGCCGCCGCCTGTTGCAGGCCGAAAGCGTGCTCAAGACGCGCATCATCGGTCAGGACGAGGCCGTCGAGGCCGTTGCCAAGGCCGTGCGCCGCAGCCGCTCGCCGCTTAAGGACCCGCGTCGCCCCGGCGGCAGCTTTATCTTCCTGGGCCCCACCGGCACGGGCAAGACCGAGCTCGCCAAGACGCTCGCCGAGTATCTCTTTGGCAGCAAGGACGCGCTCATCAGCTTTGATATGTCGGAGTTTGGCAGTGAGTTCGAGGTCTCCAAGCTCATTGGTAGCCCTCCTGGTTACGTCGGTCACGACGAGGGCGGTCAGCTCACCAAGGCCGTTCGTCGTCACCCGTACTCGGTCGTGCTGTTCGACGAGATCGAGAAGGCGCACCCCGATATCTTCAACATCCTGCTGCAGGTGCTGGAGGAGGGCCGCCTGACCGATAGCCAGGGCAAGACGGTCGACTTCCGCAACACCGTGATCATCATGACGTCCAACGTGGGCGCCCGCGAGATTGCGCAGGATGCGAGCGTTGGCTTTGGCACTACCGGCGAGCAGGGTCTCACGTCGAGCGAGATCCGCGGTCGCGCGATGGGCGAGCTCAAGCGCCTGTTCCGCCCCGAGCTGCTCAATCGTATCGACGATATTGTGGTGTTCCAGAAGCTCTCGGGCGAGAATCTCACCAAGATCGCGCACCTGCTGGTGGACGACCTTCGTCAGCGTCTGATCGCCAACGGCATGAACATCAAGCTCACCGATGCGGCCTATGACAAGATCGTGGCGGAGGGTACCGACCTCACCAACGGTGCGCGTCCGCTGCGCCGTGCTATTCAAAAGCTCATCGAGGACCCGCTGTCCGAGGAGCTTCTGGCCGGCGAGTGGGGCGAGGGCGATACCGTCCTGTGCGACGTGGCCGATGGCAAGTTTGTCTTTAGCCATGGCACGGGCGAGATCCCGGCACCGCGTCCTGCCGGCGCGCTCGGTGGCGATACCGTCCCGGCGGCACCGCACACTGGCAACGCCGCGCCCGTGAGCGGCGGCGTGACCTCGGGCCCCGGCGGCATGATGCAAGCCGGTTCCGGCGCGCTGTAGGGCGTGGCGACAATTTGATACGCGCAATCGAGGCGCTCTGGCAAGGGCGCCTCGATTTGTAGAGCTGCGAAGTTGTGACCGTTACGCTATGCGGTCCACCGTTAGCCGATGATGCGAGGGCGCTCGGCGTTTTCGACTGGTTTATGCACGTAAAGTCTGGGAATATACAAGGCGCATGTCTTATTGTCTAACCAGTTGCGCCAAGGAGGCACCATGGACTACAAGATTACCGGCTACGAGCCCGCCCAGCTGTTCCATTTCTTTGAGGAGATCAGCGCGATCCCCCGTGGGTCTGGCAACGAGAAGGGCATCAGCGATTTCCTGGTTGCGTTTGCCAAGGAGCGCGGCCTCGACGTGTATCAGGACGAGGTCTACAACGTCATCATTCGCAAGCCCGCATCTGCCGGCGCCGAGAATGCCCCGACCGTGATGCTGCAGGGCCACATCGATATGGTTTGCGACAAGTTGGGTTCCGTTGAGCACGACTTTGCGACCGACGGTATCGACCTGGTCGTCAAGGACGGCGTCCTCACCGCTAACGGCACCACGCTGGGCGCCGACAACGGTATCGCCGTCGCTCTGATGCTCACCGTGCTCAACGACGATTCGATTGCTCATCCGGCCCTCGAGTGCGTGTTCACCACCGACGAGGAGACTGGCCTGGTTGGCGCCGAGACGCTCGACAAGTCCCAGATTAGCGCCCGCACCATGATTAACCTCGATTCCGAGGAGGAGGGCGTTGCCACCGTCAGCTGCGCCGGCGGCGTCGTCGTTACCTACACCTGCCCGATCGTGCGCGAGCACAAGACCGGCAGCGCCCTCACGCTCGACATCTCCGGCCTGCTGGGTGGTCACTCCGGCGCCGACATCCACCTGGAGCGCGGCAACGGCAACCTCATCATGGCCCGCATCATCGACCGCCTGATGGTTGCCGGCGAGCCCGCCATCGTTAGCTTTAACGGCGGCACCAAGGACAACGCTATCAACCGTGAGTGCAAGGCCGAGCTGGTCTACGCTGATCACGCTGCCGCCGAGGCCGCGGCCCAGATTGCAAAGGGCATCATCGCCGACGTCACTGCCGAGCTCGAAGTCTTCGACCCCGGCTTTACCTGCACCGTCGAGATTGCCGACGACGCCGAGGTCGAGGCCATGGACCAGAAGTCCGCGCTTGCCCTCATCCGCGCCCTGCGTCTTGCCCCTAACGGCGTGATTCGCCGCAACGTCGCCACCGACGGCTCCGTCGAGGTTTCCTCCAACATCGGCGTGGTTGCCACCTCTGACGACCAAGTCAAGATCATGCTGTCCCCGCGCTCCTCGATCACCTCGCTGCAGAACGAGTTCAAGGACCGCCTGCAGACGCTGGCCGATGTCCTGGGCTTCGACGCCAAGTTTGAGTTCGAGTATCCCGGCTGGAGCTATGCCGAGCATTCGCCGGTCCGCGACGTCTTTGTCGAGAGCTATCGCGAGCTCTTTGGCTCCGAGCTGCGCATCGAGTCCATTCACGCCGGCCTTGAGTGCGGCCTGTTTGCCGAGGCCCTGCACGGCCTGGACGCCATCGCCGTGGGTCCGACGCTCTCCGATGTCCACACCCCGGACGAGAGCATGGAGCTCGCTTCTGCCGAGCGCTTCTACGAGCTGCTCATCGACGTCCTCAAGCGCCTCGCTGCGTAAAGGTTGCGCTAGCAGCAGTCCGAGCCACGTGCTGGCGGATTGCAAATGACATTACGAGAGGGGGCATCCGAGCTTTTGCGACGGGTGCCCCCTCTCTTTTTTTAAGAAATGGGAAATTGATTGGCGTCTAGCCCATATCCGCCTTGATGAGGTCGAGGGTGCGCTGGCAGTTTTCGCGGACGGGGCCGAGCATATGCTCGCGCAGGTCCGCCATGCCGGGCAGGTCGGCGTATTCGTCCATGACCTCTTCCATGCAAATGGGTGCCTCGTAGGCGAGGTCCATCATGGTCGCAAAGCAAAACTTCTCGGATAGCCCGGCATCGGTGAGCGCCGTCTCCAGCGCGGGGTCGCCCATACCGTGGTATCGGCGGATAGCGCCTGGACCGATGCGCCCCACACGATTTTCGCCGCCAACGCTCATGGCAAGGCGCGCTTTTCGCCGCATACGTTCGTATGCTAAGCCCGATGCGACATCGTACATGGGTGCGAGTGCCGCGTTTGTGCCTTTGCCAAGGATGAGCGAGTAGTTTTTAGCGTGTGCGTCAGGCGCTCCGATAATGGCGTTATAGAACAACATATAGGTAAAAAGCACAAGATTCATGTGGTGGGGGACTGTGTTAATCAGTCGTTCTTGGATGTCTCGTGTAGTTGGTCCTCCGTCGGCGGTGTATTTCTGGCTTGGCAATACACCGAGCGCCTGGCAAAAGTCCTCCTGATGAAGCCTTTCGATATTTCCGCTGCTATTGACCATTCTGTCGTACCGTTCAACGACGAGCGCGGCTTCGTCTTCAAATGTGTAATAGGAGACGTTGGCAGTTGGAATGCCAACACGCCGAGCCGTTTTCATGCAGACGAATTCGTTTAAGGCCTGATGTTTGAACCCAACGACACCATTTTTGAAGATATGGGTAGTGGGGGATGACCCTAGACATTCGCACCATTGGCCATCATGCCAAGCTAGTGCAAATTTGCCTTGATTGCCGCCCAGGGACCAGCTTTCGTTGGAGCCCATCCATGTCTCTCTTTCGTCATCGCGAATTGCTTTGAGCTTGTGAGCGATTTGAGAATTGGTAAGCGGGCGGTATGCCGAGACCCTGCCGCGGGCGGCGTCTAATTGATCGGCTCGACAAAACTGAACGGCCCCCGCGCAGTCAAGACCGATATGGCACAAGAGGGCGACGGGGTTGTTGGATGCAACATCATGCTCGGTGGCAATAGCGCGACGCTGCTCTTGACTGTCGGGCAAAAGGCCAAATAGGAACGGGCGGACGATGTTATGGCCATACGTGCGATTGGAAAGCGGCATTGTTAGCGATAACGGTGCTCCGCGATAGGTTGGGGCGTATGCAAAGCTGCAGAGTCCATGCTCGTCTTGCCGGAGAGTGCCGGCGATTTCGCCACAAATGAGGGTCGTGAGCTCCATCTCTGCCATTTATTTCACAACCTTGCAGCCAAAGGAGAGGTTTGAAGTGCCGGAAAGGCCTTGCTCGGCTGCGATTTGGGCCAGCAAGGCACCATAGGAAGCTGGCGTTCCTTGTCGAGTGGGTCGTCTGCCTACGCTTGGCTTTGGCAGAGTATTCGAGTTCGCGATAGGGAGGTTCACTATCGTCGTCGGATGTTCGGAGGGCGATGCGATGGAGTCGTTATCGCTTTGCGCGAAGAGACCTATGCCGAGTGCGTTAAAGACGGTCAGCAACTTGTCGAGTCGAATGCCGGTGGCGTCGCCCAACTCGAGCGATGCGAGCAGGCGCTCCGAAACACCGGCCTTTTTAGCGAGGGTCGCACGGGTGATTCCCTGCGACTCGCGTGACTGGCGCACGTAGATGCCAGCTTGGCGCGGTGTGGTGATGGGAAGGGTATCCACGGCGATCTCCTAACGTGCAGACTTTTGCATATCAGTATGACATGCAAAAGTCTGCACGAAAAGGCCTCATGCAAAACTCTGCATGAGGCCTTGCACGGACGTTTAGTTTTGAAGGGTGTTTTACAGCGCCAAAATCCCCAGATGTTCAAGCAGGATTTTAAGCCCGATGAGGATAAGCACGATGCCGCCCACGATGGTGGCAGGCTTTTCGTAGCGCGCACCAAAGGTGTGGCCAATCGCCACGCCGGCGACGGAGAAGATAAACGTTGTGATGCCTATAAGCGATACAGCGGGCACGATGTCGACCGAGAGCGCGGCAAATGAGATGCCCACGGCTAGGGCGTCGATTGAGGTGGCGATAGCGAGGATCAGGTACTCGACCAGGTCAATCTTTTCGGCATCCTTGCCGTCGCCTTCATTCTCGTCCTCGGTAAAGGCCTCCCACAGCATTTTGCCGCCGATGAAGGCGAGCAGGATAAAGGCGATCCAGTGGTCGATGGGGCCGATGATGCCCATAAACTGGCTGCCAAGCGCCCATCCGATTACGGGCATGCCGGCCTGAAAGCCGCCAAAGAACAGGCCGAGCACCACGGCGACTTTAAGGTTGATCTTTTTCATGCCAAGGCCCTTGCAGATGGAAACGGCAAAGGCGTCCATCGAAAGGCCAACGGCGAGCAACACAAGCTCTGCGAGTCCCATAGCCTGGCTCCCTCTCTGCGGGCGAGCCCGCGTGTACCTCTTGGGGGAGTAACAAAAAAGACCCGTGGCGTACGCGTTGCGCGCACAGCCACGAGTCTCGTTCATTAAGGCAAGCCAGGCCGCATCGGCCAGTGTGTTGACTTGCCGCGCCATCGGAGGCGAACCCGATCACGCGACTACTCCCTCATTTATGCGAATCCCGATGCTACCACACAAGCAGCTCATTTGGGTTGGGCTCTCAGCTGTGTTCGCTCATTCTGTAAGCATCGGATTTCGCGAGCGTGGCGGGGGCAAACCGTGAGAAACTAATTAGCGTTTATGGAGCGTATACGATGGGAGCGATGCCTTGGATAAGAACGAGCTGCAAAAGCGTATGGAACAGGCTATTCGCCTGACGGCACCTGGTCAGCCGATCCGCACCGCCCTCGACATGATCATCGCCGGTCACCTGGGCGCCCTTATCTGCGTCGGCGACACCGAAAACGTGCTCGCTGCCGGTAACGACGGCTTCCCGCTCAACATTTCGTTCACCTCGAACCGTCTGTTCGAGCTCTCCAAGATGGACGGCGCCATCGTTATCGACGGCGACCTCACCCAGATCCTCCGCGCCAACTTCCATCTCAATCCCGATCCCTCACTCGCCACGAGCGAGACGGGCATGCGTCACCGCACCGCCGCTCGCATGTCGGTGCTCACCGATGCCATCGTGATCTCGGTCTCGGCCCGTCGTGCCGTCGTCAACGTGTACGTTCACGGCAAGAGCTACGAGATTCAGCCCGTCACCACCATCATGAGCTCGGTCAACCAGCTCGTCGCCACGCTCCAGACTACCCGTCAGTCGCTCGATCGCTCCCTGCTGCGCCTGACGGCCCTCGAGCTCGACGACTACGTTACGCTCGCCGACATTACCGGTATTTTCTCGAGCTTCGAGATCATGCAGCAGGCAAAGACTGAGCTTAAGGATTGCATTGTCAAGCTGGGCAACCAGGGCAAGCTCGTGCAGATGCAGCTCGAGCAGCTCGCGGGCTCCAGCATGGATACCGAATACGACCTGATGATCCGCGACTATGCGAGCGATTCCTCCGAGGCAAACGCCGAGAAGATTCGCGCCGAGCTTAGCCGCATGACGCCTAAGGACTTGTCCGACCCACAGCATGTGGCGGCGGTTCTGGGTTACGACGACCTGGACGAGGATTCCGTCATGACGCCGCTGGGCCTGCGTACGCTTTCCCGCGTGTCCGTCGTGCGTGACGGCGTGGCCGAGAAGATCGTCGACGAGTACGGCTCGCTGCAGGAGCTCATGGACGACATCAGCGAGGATCCGGAGCGCTTGGGCGACTTTGGCGTTAACAATCCTGCCATTCTTGCGGACTCCCTGTACCGCATGAAGGGCACTAAACAGGGGAACGCATAATGGCGCCCGTATGCGCCGTGGTTGTTGCCGGTGGCAGCGGCCAGCGCTTTGGTAACCCCGGTGGCAAGCAGCTCGTCAATGTAGCGGGTCGTCCGCTTATGAGCTGGTCCATCCGCGCATTTGACCGTAGCGATAAGGTCGGCCACATCGTCGTGGTTTGCCCTGCCGAGCGTCGTGCCGAGATGCGCCGCCTGGCCATCGACCCGTTTGACTATGACACGCCCATCAGCTTTGCCGATGCCGGCGATACCCGTCAGGATTCCACCCGCGCCGGCGTGCATGAGGTTCCGGCGGGTTTCGAATATGTCGCCATTCACGACGGCGCTCGTCCGCTCATTACCACCGAGGCCATCGATCACGCTATCGACGTGCTTGTGGGCGACCGCTCGCTCGACGGTGTCGTGTGCGGTCAGCCCGCGATCGACACGCTCAAAATCGTCGACGGCGATAATATCGTTGAGACGCCGCCGCGCGAGCTCTATTGGGCTGCACAGACGCCGCAGATCTTTAGCGTCGACGCCATGAAGCGCGCCCACACCGCTGCTGTCGCCGAGGGTTTTATCGGTACCGACGATTCATCGCTGGTCGAGCGCATGGGTGGGTGCGTCCGCTGCGTCCAGAGCCCACGCGACAACCTTAAGGTGACGGTGCCCGAGGACCTGCGTCCCGTAACCGCGATTCTGCTTGGCCGTATGGCCGAGGGAGAGGACCTTCCCCATGTTCAGTAACCTGCGCATTGGCCACGGCTACGACGTCCACCGTTTGGTGGAGGGGCGCCGATGTATCATCGGCGGGGTCGACATTCCCTACGAGCGCGGCCTGCTGGGCCACTCGGATGCCGATGTGCTCGCGCACGCCTTGGCCGACGCCATTCTGGGCGCCTGCCGCGGGGGAGACATCGGCAAGCTATTCCCCGACACCGATCCTGCCTACGAGGGTGCCGATTCGATGGTGCTGCTCGCTCGCGTGATGGACTATGCGCGCGAGCTGGGCTTTGAGTTTGTCGATGCCGATTGCACCATTGCCTGTCAGCAACCCAAAATCACCCCGCACCGCGATGCCATGCGCGCCAACCTTGCCCATGCCCTGGGCGTTGACGTCGAAAATGTGGGCGTCGCCGCCACCACGACCGAAAAGCTCGGTTGGGAAGGCCAGGGCGAGGGAATCGGCGCCTGGGCCGTCTGCCTGCTACAGAAAACCGTTAAGGAGTAACGAATGCGTATCTACAACAGCGCTACCCATAAAAAGGAAGAGTTCCAGCCCATCGAGTCCGGCAAGGTCCGCATGTACGTGTGCGGCCCCACGGTCTACGACAACATTCACATCGGCAATGCCCGCACGTTCATCAGCTTCGATGTGATTCGTCGCTGGCTCATCGCGAGCGGTTACGAGGTCACGTTCGCCCAGAACCTCACCGATGTCGATGACAAGATCATCAAGCGCGCCAACGAGCAGGGCCGTACGGCTGCCGAGGTCGCGACGGAGTTTTCCGACAAGTTCATCGGCGTCATGCGCGCCGCCAACGTGCTCGATCCCGATGTGCGCCCCCGCGCCACCAAGGAGATCGGCCCCATGATCGCCATGATCAAGACGCTCATCGAGCAGGGCCACGCTTACGCCGCCGATAACGGCGACGTGTACTTTGCCGTGCGCAGCGATCCCAACTATGGCCAGGTCTCGGGCCGCAACATCGATGACCTTATGGTTGGTGCACGTATCGAGGAGAACGAGGACAAGAACGACCCGCTCGACTTTGCCCTGTGGAAGGCCGCCAAGCCCGGCGAGCCCAGCTGGCCGAGCCCTTGGGGCGAGGGTCGTCCCGGTTGGCACACCGAGTGCGCCGCCATGGTGCACCGCTACCTGGGTACCCCGATCGATATCCACGGCGGTGGCTCTGATCTTGCTTTCCCGCATCACGAGAACGAGTGCGCCCAGGCCACCTGCGCCTGGCACCAGGGCTTCTCCAACACCTGGATGCATACGGGCATGCTGCTGGTAGACGGCGAGAAGATGTCCAAGTCGCTCGGCAACTTCTTTACGTTGGCTGAGGTCCTCGAGCAGCACTCCGCTGCCGCCCTGCGTCTGCTGATGCTGCAGACGAGCTATCGCTCGCCGCTCGACTTTTCTTGGGAGCGCCTGGAGGGTGCCGAGAACTCGCTCACGCGTATCGCCGGTACGGTCGAGAACCTGCGCTGGGCCGCGAACCATGCGACGGCCGATGCCGATGCGGCTGCCGCCGAGGCGTTTGCCGCCAAGGCCGCTGAGACTCGTGCCACCTTTAAGGAGTGCATGGACGACGACTTTAACACCGCTGGTGCCATGGGTGCCGTCTTTGGCTTTGTGACCGAGTGCAACCAGTACCTGGAGCAGGCGGGCGACGCTGCCGACAAGGCCGCCGCGCTTGCCGCCGCCGACACGCTGGCCGAGCTGCTCGATACGCTTGGCGTCGAGCTTCCCGAGCCCAAGGTCGAGCTGCCGCTGGGTCTGCTGGGCGTTGCCGCCGGTTTGGTCGCCTATACGGGTGACGACGTGGACGAGGCCGCTGCCAAGATTCTCGAGGCCCGCGCCGAAGCCCGCGCCGCCAAGAACTGGGATCTGGCCGACGCCATCCGCGACCAGCTCAAGGACCTCGGGCTGACGATCGAGGATACTGCCGCGGGCACTCGTATCAAATCTCTCTAATCCCCGCGGGTTTCCCAAGCACCCGACCTTGCCGTTCAAACCGTCGCTCGCGTACTCAAGTACGCGTCGCTCCTCTTTCACGGCTATCTCGGACACTTGAAAAACCCGTGCCGACCGCCCGAGCCACGGCACCTTGCCTTTCAATCGTCGGGCATGACCTCAAGGTCAATGCCCTCCTCTTTCAAGGCAATCTGCCGCACCTCGGGCGGTCGGTCTATTTGTTTCATTTGATAGTTGTATTTAGGAGGTCGCTTTATGGCCGACAATCGCAAGCGTGCATCGCGTGGAGGCAAGCAGGCTGCTTCTGGCTCGCGTCCGATTCGCCGCAACGACCGCGCTGCCACTCCCAAGGGCCAGCGCGAACGATCACAGGCTGCTCGCCCGCAGCGCGAGCGTAGCCGCGATAACGTCCAGGTTCCCAAGGGCGAATTTATCGAAGGTCGTCGTGCTGCCGCCGAGGCGCTACGCACTGGTTTTCCCATCAAGTGCGCGCTCATTGCCGAGGGCGGGGAGCGCGATGCCGCCTTGTCGCGCCTGGTCGACGACCTCAACGCCGCAGGCGTCCGCATTAAGTATGTGCCGCGCGCGCAGCTCGATGCGCTGTCGAGCCATGGCGCTCACCAGGGCATTGCGCTCGAGGTTGGCAACTTCCCCTATGCCGATGTTGCCGATATCCTCGATCGCGCGGGTGACGGACCGGCGCTCGTCGTCGTGCTCGACCATGTGACCGACGATGGCAACTTTGGTGCGATCGTGCGCTCTGCCGAGGTCGTGGGCGCGGCCGGCGTCATCATTGCCAACAAGCGCGCCGCCGGCGTGACCGTGGGCAGCTACAAGACTTCTGCCGGCGCCGTCATGCATCTGCCCATCGCGCAGGTGCCCAATATCGCCCGTGCACTCGATGACCTCAAGGCCGCTGGCTTTTGGGTGGGCGGTGCTTCCGAGCACGCCGAGGGCAGCTGCTGGGATGCTCCCTTCGAGGGCCGCGTGGCGCTCGTCATGGGTTCCGAGGGCGATGGCATCTCGCGTCTGGTGCTCGAGAAATGCGACTTTTTGACCAAGCTTCCCCAACGCGGCATGACCGAGAGTCTCAACGTGGCCCAGGCGACCACTGCGCTGTGCTTTGAGTGGCTGCGCCGCAATGCCGGCGAGCTCATGGGGGAGGAGTAGCGCATGTCCAAGAAGAACCGCGCCAAGTCCAAGGCCAAGCGCTTTGGCGAGGGCTCGGCCAAGCCGATTGTTTCGGCAGCGACCTATGGCGTGGGCGGCAATGCGTTTGCGCAGGCCATCGCCGATCCGGTCTCGACGGTGCACTCCAACAAGCCCGAGCTGCTGGTGGTCGACGGTTACAACGTGATCCACTGCACGCCGCGCTACGAAAAGCTCGTGTACGACCATTCCGACGATCCGTATTCCAGCGACGTTCACGATATGGCGCGCACTGCCCTCATCAACGACGTTGCCGCGTTTGCCCAAGGCCGCTACGAGGCCGTGATCGTGTTCGACGGCGCGGGCAATATCTCCAACGAGCGCCCCAACCTGCCGGCCCGCGGCGTGCGCATC
>CABVCJ010000045.1 GCA_902496845.1 uncultured Collinsella sp. | reverse complement strand
TCTTTTTTGTGCCCAGTGCATGGGATTCGAACCCGACAGAGTGCGGAGCTGAGGAAACGCGAAGCGTTTTCCAGCGCAGCACGCGAGGGCCGTAGGCCCGAAGCGAGGGCGGGCGGCGAAGCCGCACGCGGACATCCCTCATCGTCCACCACTGATTTGTTAGGTCTCCATCACTGGAGGCCTTTCTTTTTTGTGCCCAGCGCATGGGATTCGAACCCGTCAGCACGTCTGTCGCAAAGGCCGTGGCCAAAAAATGGCAAAAATGAGTACTGTTACTAATTTTGTAGCAGCGGTATTTGGATATGACTGGGTAAATCTAGCCTTGAATCAGCGATTTGAAGCCTTTGCTACTAGTTTTCCACTAACAAAATTGAACATGTGTGGTCTAACTAATCCTAAATAGTCGGTTTCATATGAGATTCAACTGGTGACAGTACTCATATTTGGCATTTTTTGTCCAGAGACTCTCCTGACCATTGTAGATTTACGGCAAAAAGGGTTCCAGACCGTCCAAAGATGCATCAAATGACGCACCGACAATCTGGAACCCGTTCAAACTGGCTATGTTTTACTCTCGCTAGGCCAAAACGTCCGACAGGATCTCGATTAGGCTGTCCACGTCGGCCTCTTCGCACACGAGCGGCGGAAGGAAGCGCAGCGTATGTGCGCCTGTAGCGTTGATCACGGCACCAGCCCCCAATGCACGGGCCACAACGTCGTGTGCATCACCCGCGGCATCGTCCAGATCGCAGCCGAGCATCAGGCCGCGACCACGCACCTCTACCACATGCGGAAGCTTAGCCAGCGCCTGCTCCATATAAGCACCCACCTTGGCAGCATGCTCGGCAAAATCGCCGCGCACGAGCGCAGAGAGCGTCGCGGCGCACGCCGCGACAGCCAAGCAGCTACCGCCAAAGGTCGAGCCGTGGTCACCCGGCTTAAACACGTCGGCGATCTCCTTCTTTGCCACCACGGCACCCATGGGCACGCCATCGGCGATGCCCTTGGCAAGGCTCATAATGTCGGGCTCCACGCCATAGGTCTGGAATGCAAACGACTTGCCGGAGCGGAAGATGCCACACTGGACCTCGTCGGCGATAAGAACGGCGCCCACCTCGTGTGCCAAGTCGCGCGCCGCCGCCATAAACTCCTCGGTCATGGGGTGCACGCCGCTCTCGCCCTGAATCGGCTCGAGCATGACGGCGCAGACCTCACTTCCCAGCTGCTTAAAGATCGAACGCAGTTCGTCGACATCGTTGGGCGTACAGGCCACAAAGCCACCCGGCAGCGGACGGAAACTGTCCTGTAGCCAATCCTGCATGGTGGCGGCAATGGTCTCGAGCGTACGGCCGTGGAAGCCGCCACGCATGCATACGATGGTGTTGCCGCCGTTACCAGCACGCTTGGCGTACAGACGCGCGAGCTTCATCGAGCCCTCGTTGGCTTCGGCACCAGAATTGGCAAAGAACGTCTCCCACACCTGCTCGTCCGCAGCCGGGGCACCGAGCGCAGCGGCCGTGGTCTCATCGCCGGCGGCAATGGCATCGGCCAGCACGCACGCACCATCTACGTCGTCGTTGGCAAGCTTGGACAGCAGCGCCGCGACCTGTCCACGCTGCTCGATGTAGAAGTAGTTAGACACATGCAGAAGCTTTTTGGTCTGAGCCTCGAGCGCCGAGAGCACTGCAGGGTTGCCGTGGCCAAGGCTGCACACACCGATACCAGCGAGAAAGTCGAGATACTCACGACCATCGTCACCGACGAGCTTCATACCGTGACCTTCGACAAACTCTACCGGCGAGCGACCAAAGGTATGCATAACGTAATGGGATTCGAGCGATTGCTGAGTTGCAAGTGACATGAGATGCCTTTCGTTGGGCGCCAGGTAGCGCGGAGTTTGGGCGTAATGGCATAGCAATTTTGAGCCGGCTAGACCGTCTGGAGCTTCTCGACCTCGTCGAGGTTCTCGGTCAGGCGCGCCGCAAAGGTCGAAAGCGGGTGCGGGTGCGTATCAAACTCGTAGGCCGTCTCGGTGGAATGGATCACGGTACCGACGCCGGCATCGGTCAGCAGCTCAAGCAGCAGCGAATGCGGCGTGGTACCGTTAATGATGTGGGCGCGGAATACGCCACCGGCAAGCGCATCGACGGCCGCGCGCAGCTTGGGAATCATGCCCTTATCGACCTCCCCGCCATAGAGCATCTCGTTAACCTCGTCGAGCGTTAGGTTGGAGATAAGCGAGTCCTTGTTGCTAAAGTCCTTGTACAGACCGTCGACGTCAGTCAAAAAGATCGCCTTATGCGCGTGGAGCGCCGCGGCAACGGCACCGGCGGCGGTATCGGCGTTGATGTTGAAGAAGCCGCCGTCCTCCCCTGCCGCGACGGTAGCGATGACGGGGATGTACTCGCTATCGAGCAAGCGCTCGATATAGTCGGTGTTGACGTGCGTCACTTTGCCCACGCGACCGAGCTCGGGGTCGAGCGGCTCGGCGATGAGCGTGCCGGCATCGCTGCCCGACACGCCTACGGCCAGGTTGCCGTGGTGGTTGATGGCAGCGACCAGCTCCTGGTTGACCTTGCCGCCCAGTACCTCGCGCACGATATCCATAGTTGCCGGCGTGGTCACGCGCTGGCCATTCTTAAATTCGACGGGAATATCGTAATGGCTCAGCGCCTCGTTGATGGCCTTGCCGCCGCCATGCACGATGACGGGGCGCATGCCGATAATCTTGAGCAAAACGATGTCGCTCATCACGTCGCGGCGCAGTTGCTCATCGACCATGGCCGCTCCGCCATACTTGATAACGACCGTCTTGCCGGTCAGGTTTTTAATCCACGGCAGCGCTTCGAACAGCAGCTGCGCGGTTGCTTCGTTGGATTCGCTCGAACGACAATCGCGTGCGAATTTCATAATCTGCCTCGTCTTTCGTATCGTTATCACGCCGTGCTTCACTGTCCGCAATGCGGCAAGATGCGCAGCGTGCCTGGAATCTAGGAACGGTAGTCGCCGTTGATGGAGATGTACTCGTGCGTGAGGTCGCAGGTCCACACGGTCGTTGCCGCGTCGCCTGCACCCAGGTCGGCCGAGATCACGATCTCAGGCGCCTCAAAACGTCGCAGGGCCTCGTCCTCGTCAAAGGGAACGGTCAGGCCATCGCGGCAGACGGGCATGCCCATCATGTCGATGGAAACGTCTTCCTGATGAAACTTCACGCCGCACTTGCCGAGCGCCATGGCAACGCGGCCCCAGTTGCAGTCGTGGCCGGCGATGCAGGTCTTGACGAGCGGCGAGTTGGCGACGGCACGGGCGGCGATATCGGCTTCCTCGTCGTTGGCGGCGCCGGTGACGTTAACCGTCACGAGCTTTGACGCGCCCTCGCCATCGGCCGCAATGTTGCGCGCCAGGCTCTCGCACACCTCGTGCACGGCAAAGGACAGTTCGTCAAAGGCGTCAGTGCCCTCGACGATAGCCTCGGTATCAGCGGCAGCAGCGCCAGAAGCAAGCATGATGCAGGTGTCGTTGGTCGAGGTATCGGAATCGACCGTCACCTTATTGAAGGTCTGCTTAACGGTCGAGAGCAGCAGGGCATGAAGTGCCACCGGCTCGACGGGGGCATCGGTAGTAATGACCGCGATCATGGTGGCCATATTGGGCATGATCATGCCCGAGCCCTTGCACATGCCGCCCACCGTATAGGCGTTGCCCGCATGGCCCGCAGCCTCACTGCGGTAGCGAACGGCATACTCCTTGGAGTGCGTATCGGTCGTCATGATGGCACGGGCCGCATCGGCACCGCCATGGGCAGAGAGCGCCTCGTAGGCGGACGGAACGGCCGTCTCAAACGTGTCGATCGGCAGAATCTGTCCGATCACGCCTGTGGATGCAACTAGAATCTGCTGGAGTTCACAGCCGATGACCTGCGACGCGATGTTGCATGTCTCTCGGGCGCAGGCTAGGCCGGTCTCGCCCGTGGCGGCGTTCGCGTTGCCGGAGTTGATTGAAATACCGGCGATGATGCCATAGCCCTTGTCCGCACCGCCTAGGTTGGCACGGCTCACCTGCACGGGCGCCGCGCAAAAGCGGTTGGTCGTAAACACGCCGGCACCGGGACAGGGCTTATCGGGCACGACAAGTGCATAGTCCAAACGCTCGGGATTCTTCCGGAATCCCGCATGGATGCCTGCGGCCTTAAAGCCGGCAGCTGCCGTAACGCCACCCTCGACGGCGCGAATCTTGATATCAATCAGGTCGGTATTCATCGTCCCTACGACTCCTTATATCAAATAAAAAAGCGGGCATCGGCTGGCACGCCATACCGGTCGCAACTACTAGACCAGCTTAAAAGTGGCGCCCAACTCGATACCCGACTACCAAATCGCTAACAATCGAATGTGCTACACCGGGCACGCCACTGTGGGCAAGCCTCGTCGCTCGTCAAAGCCAAAAACGATGTTGGCGCACTGGACCGCCTGGCCTGCTGCACCCTTGCACAGATTGTCGATAGCACCCGTCGCCACCAGCACGCCCGCGCGCTTGTTGAGCGCAAGACCGATCTGGGCAGCGTTGGTGCCGACGACCGCAGCCGTCTTGGGCTGCTGGCCGGCATCGAGCACGCGCACAAAGGTGCGACCGGCGTAGAACTTCTTGTAATGGTCGACGACGTCCTCAAGGGCCAACGTGTCGAGAGCCCGCGGCGCGAGCGGCATCGTCACCGTGGAAAGCAGGCCGCGCTTGAGCGGTGCCAAGTGCGGAGTAAAGACGACACGATCGGTCAGACCCAGAATCTGCTCGATCTCTGGTGTGTGGCGATGTTTGCCTACGCCATAGGCCTCTAAGTTCTCGTCTGCGCTACAAAAATGGGTGCGGGCGTTGCAGGACTTACCGGCGCCCGTCACGCCGCTAATGGCATCGACGATTACGGGGCCGTTCTCTGCCATCCAGCCCGCACGCACGGCAGGAGCGGCAGCGAGGCTCGTTGCGGTGGGATAGCAGCCGGCGCAAGCGACCAAAACGGGCTTTCCGGCGGCATGGCTGGAAGCAGCGGTCTCTAAGTCCTGGCAGAACAGCTCGGGCAGGCCAAAAGCGCGGGTCTTGAGCAGCTCGGGGCTCGTGTGCTCGGCGGCATACCATGCCTCAAAGACGGACGGGTCGCTCAGACGGTAATCGGCCGAAAGATCAAAGCAGGAAACGCCCGCGGCAAGGAGCGCGGGCACCTGCGCCATGGCAGCCGTGTGCGGCACGGCAAGAAAAACCGCATCGCAGCTTTTGAGCTCGGGGGCGTCATGCGTGGTGAAAACCAGATCGCTCACGCCAGCAAAGCTCGGATACACTGCGGACAGCGGCTGGCCGGCATCGGCGTTGGACGTAATGGCAACAAGTTCAAACTCGGGATGGCCGAGTACGAGGCGAATGAGCTCGGCTCCGGCATATCCAGCCGCGCCGACGATTCCAACCTTCAAAGACATATCAGACTCCTTGTCTGCGATTTATGCACCGATGCGCATTTCGCAGCGGTCATTATGAGGTGGGTTGAAACTTTAGCACCAAAAGATGCATGAATACGTAAATAGCTTGCATGTTCATGCATTGAAACATTCCCGACACATTCGCTTGAAGGAATTGACAAATAGAGCGGGCCCCGTATTGACCGGCACTCCTTACGGTGCCGGGCAACACAGGGTCCGCCCATGCGAAAACTAAGTTGTTAGGATGAGCCAGCTGGCTAGAGCTCAACCGGCACCCATTCGTCATGATTGCAGATAAATGCCTCAGGATCCTCGACGCTAAAGAAGACGAGCGCGGGGTCGTTAGGCCCCTCATAGTGCTCGCTCAAGCGCTCAAGATGCTTCCATCCGGCCTCGCGCATTTCGTTCGAAGCCCGGTCTTCCAGCCCCGCACGCCCGCGCAGGATCAACCAACCATGGCCCGGCCACCAACTCGTGGCCTCAAAGCGCTGGTTTTGCAGCAGCTCCTGCCACACATCTTTGGTGCGCGCTGTCACAAACCACAGCTTGCCGTCCTGAATCTGCGCAAACGAGAACGGACGCACATGCGGCTGCCCGCCCACGCTCGTCGCCAGATACCACGCCGGCACCGACGTCAGATACTCCAGCACCGTATTCAATCCGTCCACGTTTCCTCCTGTCGCCTGACCAGTCTTTTTGGAATGGGTAGTCAATTTGGGAAATTAGAGCTCGAGGCGCTCTTCGCTGCCGTCGATATCGCAGAACCGTGCGGCGATGTTGCGGACCGAGAAGAATGCAAGGCGGCCATCGTTGGCGCTATCGTGTTGCTCGCCAATGCCCACCATGTGCTTAAAGCCCGCTTGGCGCACCTTGTCGCTCACGAATGCATCGTCCTCGAGCGCGGCCTCGCCAGTTATCACGATCCAGCACTCCCCCGGCTTCCAGCCCGATACCTCAAACTTGGGATTCGCGCTCAACTCCGCCCACACGTCCTTGTCGCGCGACGTGCAAAACCACAGCTTGCCATCATCGACCATGGCAAACGAAAACGGCCTCACGCGGGGCTGATGCCCGTCGCTCGCATCGGTCGTGGCAAGATACCACGCCGGAATGCGCCTGAGATACGAGCAGGCGCGCTCGAGCTGAGCCGTGCGATCGGTGTCGGTCATAGAGACCCCTTTCTTGCGCTCGAATCGAGCTTAGACGAGTTGAAGATTGATAACGACAACGCATGTCACCAGCAGCGCCATCGCCAGCGCTGCCAGTACATCCCCCCGGCCAAACGCAAGCGCATGCAGACGCGTGCGTCCCTGCTCGCCGTGATAACAGCGCGCATCCATGGCGGCCGAAAGCGTCTCGGCATGACGGAACACGCCGGTGAACAGCGGAATCGCCACACTGCCGAGCATGCGCACACCGTCGAGCGGACCGCCCGTCACGCGCGCGCCGCGACTTGCCTGTGCATCGGCCGTCTGTTTCATCTCGGTGGCAAATTGCGGCATAAACCGCAGCGCGATACCCATAATCATGCCGAGCTCGTGCGCCGGAAGCCCCACGCGCGCAAATGGTGCGAGCAGACGTTCAAAGCCCGCGGTGAGGTCGAGCGTCGGCGTGGTGAGTGTAATGGCGCTCATGCCGGCCATCATCAACGTCAGGCGGCACGCCACAAACGCCGCAGAACGCAGCGAGCCCTCGCTCACCTGCAAAAAGCCAAGCTGCCACAGGATGCGGCCACTCTGGTCGGAAAACAGGTTGAGCACCGCGACCACCACGACAATCGCCAGCAATGGTGCCATCGATGATAGGACCCGGCGCAACGGCACCCGGGCTGCGAGATAGACCAGCACGACAAAAAATGCGACCGGAACCAGCCCGCAAAAGCTTCCGACGGTGAGCACGGTGATCAGAAATGCGAAACCTAGGAGCAACTTAGTACGCGGATCCAGGCGATGCACCGCGCTATCCCCAGGATAGTAGCTGCCAAATGAGAACGCCTCCATTAGCAGCCCTCCTCTCGCGTGGGCGCCTTGGAACCAGCCTGACACGGAACCCTCAAAGGCACGTCCGCGCAGCCCAGCAGCAAGCCGGCCAACTCGTCGGCTAGCGCCTCAACCGTATAAAGCTTGTCGCAGCGGAGCGGCACACCGGCTTGCGCAAGCGCCAGCGCCATGCGCTGGGCGGCAGGAACGCCCAGGCCGATCGATTTGAGCTCGTTCGCGCGCGCAAACACCTGCGCGGGCGTTCCCTCGGCAAACACGGCGCCCTCGTTCATCACAACGATACGGTCACAGCAATTTGCCAGGTCATCCATGCTATGCGAAACCATGACAACAGTCAGGCCCTCGCGATGGAGTCGATCGATGAGCCCCAGGAAATCCCCGCGCGCAGCCGGATCGAGCCCCGCCATGGGCTCGTCGAGCACCAGCACCTCGGGCTCCATGGCGAGCACGCCGGCAAACGCCACGCGGCGCTGCTGGCCGCCCGAAAGCTCAAAGGGGTTCTTGTCGCCTATCGCGGCAAGGTCGAGGCCCACGCGCGCAAGCGATGATGCGACACGGCGTGCAACCTCGTCTTCTGGCAGGCCAAGGTTGCGCGGGCCAAACGCCACGTCCTGCGCCACGGTCTCGGCAAATAGCTGGCGCTCGGGATACTGAAACACCACGCCGACCTTGGCCTTAACCGCGGCGGCGTCTTTCTTGCTTGACAGGTCGAGTCCCAGCGCGTAAACGCTCCCCTCCTGCGGGCGGATTAACCCGTTGAGGTGCTGGACCAGTGTGGATTTACCCGAACCGGTATGGCCTGCTAGGCCCAGAAACTCACCGCGACGCACCGACAACGTAACATCACGAAGCGCCCAGGGGCTGTTTGGATCGTTGCCCCAAAGGGCCTGTTTGCTCGATGCGTCCGCAGTGGCCGAGCGCTTACGCCAGCGACGGCGCTCGCGGGCGCTCAGCGAGTAACTATGCGAGAGGTGCGAAATCTCGATAACGGGCTCCGACGCAGCTATCCCGTCGGCTGCAGAGGATCCATTGTCAAGCACATGAGAATCGGATGCGGAAGGCTGCCCCGCGATGTCCGCCCCGCTCCGCTCGGCATAAACCTGCGCAATCTCGGCGACCATATCCACCTCACGCACCTGCGCGCAAACGGGCACGCCCTTCTTACGAAGTGCTCTGCCCAGACAGCACGACGCCGGCATATCCAGGTTGAGCTGCGCAAGTTCGTCCGCCCGCGTCAAGATTTCCTCGGGCGTACCGATCATGGCAACGCGCCCTGCCCGAAACACCGCGACACGATCGGCCTCGGCGGCCTCTTCCATAAAGTGCGTAATCATCACGATGGTCATGCCGCGATCGTGCAACGCGCGGCAAGCCTTCATGAGGCCCTGACGTCCACGTGGATCGAGCATCGAGGAAGCCTCGTCCAAAATGAGCACACGCGGTTCCATGGCGAGCACGCCGGCAAGCGCCACGCGCTGCTTTTGGCCGCCCGAAAGCGCATGAGTCTCGTGGCGCTCAAAGCCCACCAGGCCCACGCCCTTTAGCGCCTCGCGTACGCGCTGCGCAATTTGCGCCGATGGCACGCCAAGGTTTTCGGGACCGAACGCAACGTCATCTTCGACAAGCGTTGCTACCAGCTGATCGTCGGGATTCTGGAACACCATGCCTGCGGTCGAACGAATGTCGTAAACCAGCTCGGGATCGGACGCATCCATGCCGTTGATGCGTACCGTGCCCGCATCGGGCTGCAGCAGCGCATTCAGATGCTTGGCAAACGTCGACTTACCCGACCCATTGCCACCGAGGATGCAGAAAAACTCGCCGTCCTCGATGTTTAGATCGACGCCGTCGAGTGCCGGTGCGGCACCGTCATAGCTAAAGGAAACGCCCCGACACTCAATCATGCGCGGCCTTTGACCTGGTCCTTTTTAGGCGTGATGAGGTTGGAGACCGCCTTATACACCGCAAGCGTCAATACCGAGTTAAGCACGGTCTTGATGAGGTTAAACGGCAAAACGGCGGGAAGCATGAGCGGCAGAATCACATCGGCCGAGCCATACCAGAACCAAACGCCGATGGTAAGGTTTGCGACCATAGACAACGCCGTAGCGGCAATAACGCCGAGCACCAGACCAATCACGGCACCCTTATAGGTATGCATCTTCTGGTAGACAATAGCCGCGGGCAGAATGTAGCCCAGCGTGGCAACCAAGTTCATAAGCGCACCGACCCAATCGCCCGTGGTAAGCGCATGGATAACGATCGCCATGGCGGCAACAGCGGTACCGGCACCGGGGCCATAGGCAAACCCGCACACCATCGCCGGCACCAGCGACGGATCGTAGGTCAAAAACGGCGCCGAAGGAAGGATAGGCAGCTGCACATACATAAACAGGGCGCCCAAGGCGCACATCAACGCCATGGTAACGAGCTGTTTGGTGCTCCACCTATTCGTGTTCTCAAAATGGATATGCTGCGACTGTTCAGACATAAGATCACCTGCCTCTTTCATCCGGACTCTAACCGTTGGTACTGGGATTTCACCAGTTCAGCCTGCATGCGAACCAACACACGCACGGGTCGCGGACTCATCGGCTCGACGCAGGTCCTCGCCTGCGCCACGGCACCCCTTTGGCACCGCCCAATTTACCGCCAGTGGGGAATTCCACCCCGCCCTGAAACAGCAATTGCAAGTGTAGCACCAGCAGGCTTTTGCGCAAGTATGCCAAGGGTAATTTATGGTGGGGATCAGTTGCCGCAACAACCACGTTCCCCACCCATCCCAAAGTGATGCGCCTTTCGCGCAAAGCGCGAAACAGCAACCGGGATACGTATCCCTATCAGCCACGATCTCCGCCCACGCCGACCTCAAGGCCGTAAACGCAGGGAATCCGGGGGCGGGACGGGGCTTCTCTCCGGAACATTCCGCAGGACGCAAAGAGGCTCCGCAGCGCGAAGCGCGATGCGGAGCCTCTTTGCATGTCCGAGGACGTTCCGGAGAGAAGCCCCGTCCCGCCCCCGGATTCCCGGTGGGAGTTCTAGACCTTGTCGGCCTTAGTACATACCGCCGCCCTGCTGACCAGCGGTGGCAGCAGCGATAGCGTCCTCAAGCTGAGTGTTCTTGGGCACATCGGAGACGGTGGCCTCGGTGATGAGGATCAGGCTGGCGACAGAAGCAGCGTTCTGCAGGGTGACGCGGCTGACCTTGACGGGGTCGAGGACGCCCATCTCGATCATGTCGCCCCACTCACCGTTGGCAGAGTTGAGACCCTGGCCAGCAGGCAGCTCGGCAACCTTGTCGACCACGACAGCGCCCTCAAAGCCAGCGTTCTTGGCGATGGTGGCGACCGGAGCGGTCAGAGCCTTCTTGACGATGTCGACGCCGATCTTCTCCTCGGGGTCGTCGATCTCGACAGCGTCGAGCGCAGGAGCAGCGTCCATGAAGGCGACGCCGCCACCAGCGACAATGCCCTCCTCGACAGCAGCGCGGGTAGCCTGCAGGGCGTCCTCGACGCGATGCTTGATCTCCTTGAGCTCGGACTCGGTAGCAGCGCCAACCTTGATGACGGCAACGCCACCGGAGAGCTTGGCCAGGCGCTCCTGGAGCTTCTCGCGGTCGAAGTCAGAGGTGGTGTTCTCCATCTCGCCCTTGATCTGAGCGATACGGGCGTCGATGGCCTCCTTGGAGCCAGCGCCGCCGACGACGACGGTGATGTCAGCGACCTTCACACCCAGCTCGTCCAGAGCAGCCTGGCCACCAGTGAGGACGGCGATGTCCTCGAGGATGCGCTTGCGGCGATCGCCGTAGCCCGGGGCCTTGACGGCGCAGACGTTGAGAGCGCCACGGATCTTGTTGAGGACGAGGGTGGGCAGAGCCTCGCCGTCGATGTCCTCAGCGATGATGAGCAGGCCACGACCAGCGCGCTGGACAGCCTCGAGAACGGGCATGATGTCCTGGACGCTGGAGATCTTCTGGTCGGTGATGAGGATGTACGGATCCTTCATCACGGCCTCCATGCGGTCGTTATCCGTGACGAAGTAAGCGGAGACATAGCCCTTGTCGAACTGCATACCCTCGACGGTGTCGATGGTGATGTCGAACGTCTGGGAATCCTCGACGGTGATGACGCCGTCCTTGCCCACGACCTCCATGGCCTCGGCGATCTTCTCACCGACCTCGGGGTCACCGGCGGAGATGGTACCGACGGAGGCAATCTGCTCCTTGGTCTCGACCGGCTTGGCCTGCTTCTTCATCTCGGCGACGGCGGCGTTGACGGCCTTGTCGATGCCGCGACGGATGGCCAGCGGGTTGGCGCCAGCGGCGACGTTGCGCAGACCGTCGTTGACGATGGCCTGAGCGAGCAGGGTTGCGGTGGTGGTGCCGTCACCCACGGTGTCGTTGGTCTTGGTGGCGACCTCCTTCACCAGCTGGGCGCCCATGTTCTCGATGTTGTCCTCGAGTTCGATCTCCTTAGCGACGGAAACGCCGTCGTTGGTGATGGTCGGGGCACCGAACGTGCGCTGCAGCGCAACGTAGCGGCCCTTGGGGCCCATGGTGACGGTAACGGCGTCGGCCAGGGTGTTGACGCCCTTGGCGAGCTTAGCGCGGGCATCGGTGTTGAACGTAATGTTCTTTGCCATAGTGGGTAATCCTCCAAAAGAAATGTGACTCGCGTCGCCGCTTCCGAGTCCTATGCGACGGCGCGCTCAAAGACGAATCAGAGAGTCTGACGAGACTAGGCCTCAACGACGGCGTAGATGTCGTCGGCACGCATCAGCAGATACTTCTCGCCGTCGACCTTGACCTCGTTGCCACCGAACTTACCGTAGATGACAACGTCGCCGACCTGAACGTCCATGGGGATGCGCTCACCCTTGTCGTTGACCTTGCCGGCGCCAACGGCAACGATGGTACCGCGCTGCGGCTTCTCCTGAGCGTTGCTGGCGATATACAGACCAGAAGCGGTCTTCTGCTCGGCCTCGTCGGGCTTGACCAGAACACGATCTGCAAGCGGCTTCAAAGACGACATGCTTGTCTCCTCCTTTTTGGGCCGCGTGGTTATGCCACGCGAATTAACCCTTTTTTGTTTGCGTACGCGTTGAATGGTACCCACGAATGGCGGGTTATACAACACAGAGTCAAAAAATCTTATTTTTTGGCACTTAGATTTTCTGAATGCCGGGGGATAACTTAGCGGTGGCTTCCGGGGCGGACCGGAGGGCATGAAGTTTGCTGCTTTACAGTCCTGCGCAAGACGGAAAGCACATTAAGTGCTTTCCTTTGCGCACGGAACTCGCGACAAACTTCATGCCCTCCGGTCCGCCCCGGAAGCCAGGTTAACTAATTCGGGCCCGGCATTCAGAAGAGTCAGTGCAGCAAAATGGCGATACGGATGGTGCGAATAAGAAAGGGGCACGTTGCTGAAACGTGCCCCCTATGAGTGAGGTATGAGGCTAGCGCTCGTAGATCAAGTTACCTGCCAGGTAGGTGACCTGAACCTTGGTGGCCTGGAGCTCTTGGGGGTCGATGGTGAGCGGGTTTTGGTCCAGGACTACCAGGTCGGCGTACTTGCCAGGCTCCAAGCTGCCGAGGTTTTGCTCGTCGCCCGCTGCATAGGCGCTGCCCAGGGTGTAGTTGCGCAGAGCCGTTGCTGCATCGATGCGCTCGCTCGGCAACCAGCCGCCCTCGGGCCAGTGGCTTTTGGGGTCCTGGCGCGTGATAGCCGTGTAGAGCACGTTCATGCTGGTAACGGGCGTGATAGGGCTGTCGGTACCGAAGGCTTGGCGAATGCCGCGCTGCTTATAGGTTGCGAACGGCCACATGATGCGGCTGCGCTCCAGGCCCAGATCGCGCTCCGGTCCACCCGGGTCGAGTGTAATGTGGCAGGGCTGGCTCGAGGCGACCACGTTGAGCTTGCGCAGGCGGTCGATGTCCTCGGGCAGAAGGTTCTCCAGGTGCTCGAGCGTGTTATGGCCGTGCTGGGGCAGGCCGTACAGGTCGGCTGCTTCCTCGAAGATATCCAGCGCGGCATGAATCGCACCGTCACCAATAACGTGGATGCGCACGGTGTGGCCGCGCTCCGCAGCCGCCAGAACCAATTTTCGCATGCGCTCAGCCGGGACTGTCAGACGACCCTGGTCGCCCGGGAAGCGCGGATTGGTATAGGGCTCGGTGAGATATGCCGTGTGTTCGCTCGACACGCCGTCGAAGAACTGCTTAAAACCCGGCGCCGAAAGCAGCGCGTTGTTCGCGTAACGTACCTGGAGCTCTTCTAGACGCGACTGGTCATCCAACAGCGTGGGGAACAGATGGGCACGAATGCCCAGCCTACCGGCTGCCTGCAGCTTGTCGTAGACATCGTCGCGGATAAAATCGCAGCCCGGTATGGGCATGAGCGACATATCGCAGATCGAGGTGATGCCCTGCTCGGCCATGCGCCTCATTTGATCGGCGTAAGCGCTTGCGATGCGATCTTCGCCCAGCCACTCAAGACAGCGCGGCAACAGCTGCATGGCAGCCGCTTCGTGAGCAATGCCCGTGAGCTCGCCGTTTGCGTCCTTGTCGTAGCTGCCGCCCGCCGGCGGCTCGCTGTCGCGCGTGACGCCGAGCGCCTCGAGTGCGCGACTGTTGAGCCACAGCGTGTGGCCGTCGCCCGAGTACATAACGCAGGGACGATCGGGGAATGCCGCATCGAGCGACGCCTTGGTAGGATGCTCGGGCGGGTCCCAACGGTAGTCGCGCCAGCCCTGCGTCACAACCCAAGCGTCGTCGGGCAGGTCCTGGGAAAACTCGAGCGCGTGCTGTACCAGCGCCGCCTCGGACGTGCCCATATCCATGAGCATGTACGGCGAGGAACCGACCGAGGTATGGAAGAAGTGCAGATGAGCGTCATGGAAACCGGGGCAGACAAACTGCTCGCCGTAGTCGAGAACCGGCGTGGCGGCGGGAGCGGCGGCGATCACGTCATCGGGCTTGCCGACTGCGACGATACGGTCACCTGCAATGGCAATCGCCAGCTCACGAGCAGTATCGATGCCGTCTTGCGCGGTAAAGACGTTCTTGGAGCGGATAATCCGATCGATATGTTGCATGGGCATCCCCATCTCTGGCAGGAAATTCAACACCCCCGAGTGTACTCCCCCGCCTCGGTTACAAAATGCCAAGCGGCAAACGGCAGCTTTGCCAGGCCAAGTGGCAGGTGGCATACTGGAAAGAGCCTGTACGATTTTGCGATCAACCCAGCAAGGAGCAAATCGACCATGACGAAAACCAAGGCACAGCAGATTATGGCGGCGACCGAGACTCGCGCGGCTGACGATGTCACCGCAGCTATCCAAGATATCGCCGCCGAGTTTGAACCCTACATCATTAAGCAGCGCCGACACTTCCACAAGCACCCGGAGATGAGCCTCGCCGAAGAGCGCACGACTTCTGACATCGCCAACCAGCTCGACGCCATGAATATCCCCTACGAGCGTCCCCTTAAGACGGGCCTGGTGGCGACCCTTCGCGGCACCGCGCCCGACGCCTATCGCGAGGACGGCACGCCGCGCCGCCGCATCCTGCTGCGCGCCGATATCGACGCCCTGCCCGTCACCGAGCAGACCGGCGAGGAGTTCGCCAGCGTCAACGAGGGTTGCATGCACGCCTGCGGCCACGACTGCCACATCGCCATGATGCTCGGCACGCTGCAAATCCTGCGCCATATGACTGACGACATCCACGGCGAGGTCCGCATCGTCTTCCAGCCCAGCGAGGAAAACGGTCAGGGCGCGAAACTCATGATCGGCACGGGCGTGCTCGACGGCGTCGATGGTGCCTACGCCGCGCACATCTGGAGCGAGGTCGACGCCGGCACCGTAAGCTGCGAGCCCGGCCCGCGCATGGCCAATACCGACTGGTTCCGCATCGACGTCCGCGGCACCTCATGCCACGGCGCCATGCCCCAGCGCGGCCACGACGCCGTTATGGTTGCCGCCGAGATCGTCAACGCCCTGCAGACCATCGTTTCGCGCGAGATCAGCCCCTACGAACCGGCTGTCATCACCGTCGGCGAGCTGCACGGCGGCACCGCGCGCAACGTTATCGCCGGCACGGCCTACCTCGCCGGCACCGTGCGCACCTACGGCGATTCGACCCACGAGGAAATGCCGGAGCTTATGCGACGCATCGTGGAGCATACCGCAGCAGCTCTGGGCGCCGAGGCAGAGCTCACCGACTACACCATCGCCAACTACAAGGTCGAAAACGACGCAGCTTCGAGCGAGCGCTGCCGTCAGGCCGTAATCAAGTGCCTGGGCCCCACCGGTCAAGGCCATTACCGTGGCACGCTCTCGGGCGAGGATTTTTCGGAGTACCTGCGCCGCGTGCCGGGCGTGCTCGCCTTTGTAGGTACGCGTAACCCCAAGATTGGCGCCACGTACGCCCAGCATTCCTGCTTTTACAAGATCGACGAGACCGTGCTGGCAAAGGGCTCCATGGTGGCCGCCCAGTATGCTATCGACTTTTTGGCCGAGCCCACGCAAGAGGAGCTCGACGGCCCCGCGATCACCGCGGTCGCCGAAACCAACCCCGATCTGGCCGCCAAGTTGCGCTCTGCCAAGGCGACGACCGCCGAGGCTCGTGGCGCCATCCACGACGCCCGCACGGCTCGCCATGCCGCAATCAAAGGCATCCACGAAGCCCGCGCTGCCGCTCGCCGCGAGGAGAAACACGACGAGTAGTCGTCACACCCATCCATAACAGCCTGGCTAAAGCAAAGCGGGGGCGG
>CABVCJ010000044.1 GCA_902496845.1 uncultured Collinsella sp. | reverse complement strand
GACTGTTGGCCACCTGGGCGAACAAGCCTGCACCATGGCCGCCCGGCACCGTGATGCCCGTTCCCGGCGCCACCAGGCGAGGACCCTGATACCTGCCGGCATCGATAGCATCGCGCACGGCAAGATCGGCAAACAGCGGGTCGCCCGCGCCGCGCACCGTGGTCACGCCGCTTGCCAGCTGCTGCTGTGCGCTGCCCTTAAGAATGTGGCGGACAATGGCGCGCCCCACGGGATTATCGAGCTTCTTCATCAGCGCGCCCGCATCGCCCGCCGAAACCGGCTTGCCCGAACCGCACAAATGCACATGCATATTGATGAGGCCTGGCATGAGATACGCCCCTGCCAGGTCGATGACCTCGGCACCTGCAGGCGCCTGCGCCACGGCACTCGGCCCCATCCACGTGATGAGACCACGCTCAACGACCACGGCCATATCGGGCTGCGGCTCCATATGTTCCGAACCATCCAGGACGGTCGCATTGATAAACAACGTGGAACGATCGGCAGACGCCATATCGAGTTCCTCCCTCACAATTAACTTGAACATTTGTCCATTATCACCCAGCCCAACAGGGTTACTGCGGACATATCGGTTAACGGAGGGAAGAGAAGGGCGTGAGGATGAGCAGACCAGTGCAGCGATGCTTCGGTCGTTCCAGCAAAACGTCTTGATCTATAACAGTAAGCTCGGTTTTGAGCCGCCAGATGTTACAGATCGAGATTTTCAGTCGTGCGTCCAACCTTTGTCTCAATCTGTAACAGTTAGGTCGAATTTTGGCCTGTAGATGTTACAGATTGAGATATTCTCCAGCCCCGTCGTCAAACGTCTTAATCTGTAACAAGTAGACAGGTTTTCGGCCTCTAGATGTTACAGATTGAGATTTTTCGTCAGCCGCCAACCTTCCGTCTTGATCTGTAACGGTTACGAGGCCAAACGGTCCTCTGTTGTTACAGATTGAGACGGTCCGCTTCAGCGCCCATACCACTGGTGTCTCCATTCCTCAGCCAAATCGACCCGCTGCGGAATACCTGCTAGCCTCATCTTTTCAACCAGCTTTCCCGGGTTCTTGAGTTCATCAAACGTGAACCGAAGCACCTTGTGCCCGAGCATTGTCAGATGAGATTCCCGCTGACGCTCTGCCACGAACGGGTCAACCGTCTCCCGACCCTCGCCGCTCTGCAAGGTATACTTCCCCTTTCCGTCGAGCTCGCCAATCACGCACGTCCCGTCCTCGAGCCTCCAGAAATAATCGGCCCGAAACACCTGGCTCGAATCGAGCGGGTCGCGAAACTCCACCTGCAACTCCGGAACCGGAAAGCCGTATGCAATAAAGAACGCCCGAAAGCGAGACTCGCCGCCGTTCTCGGACAGCCCGTCCGCATGCGACGCAATCACCTGAGCTCTGCGATACCCTCGCCTGCCCTCGCAATCGACCTGGAGCCGTTCGCAGAGGTCGTCGCGCGACATGCCCTTCGCCCGCAATGCAGAATCGGCGATCGCCAGACCATACGAAAACGGCGCACGCAGTAGACAATCCTCCACCGTGCGCCAAAACGGCGTCACTCGCACACCGTCGACGCGCTCAAGCGCACCCGCCGCCTGCGGACGCAACAGCCTATATCCCGTACTCAACGCCACTGAACAACCCGTCTTGACCAAGCAACGCGGCCCGAGCAGATCATTCGGCACTTCCAGACCCCATATCAGCGCGGCGTCATACCCCCAAAACGCCCAATCGGGATGAAACTCCGCAAGCCCCTTGATGGTCCACCGAGCCCGCTCCAACGGCGTCAACGCATCCCATTCATGCTGAAAACAGAATAGGTGCGATTCGGGCTCCGCAATATCGTCTGTGCCTACATGGCGCCGCAGCCACATGAGCTCGGCATTGTCGTGCGTTACAAGCAGCACGCCTTGTTCAGCCGCCTCCGTGAGCCTGGCAAGCATCCTATTCCGCGCCAAGGTGTTACGTGTTGCCTGCTTGTGTTTAAGAACGGTATTAGACACTTCTATCACCACCACATCGGAAAAATGGGCCATCGCCGCTGTTACCGCCGTCGACAAACGTCTCGACCTGTAACAGTTACGGGCACAAGCAGCCGCCAAACGTTACAGATCGAGACGTTCGCGCAGCATTGCACCTCTTTGTCTCAATCTGTAACAGGTAGACCGGTTTTTTGTCCCTGAACGTTACAGATCGAGATATAAAGGCAGAAGGCAAGGCAGGCGACAGCTGCCCATCCCCTACTCCCATTCCTGTTCGTAGATGTTGAGGGACTTTACGTAGCGCCCCTGGGCACCCATGGTGTCGCGGACCAGTCTCAAAAAGAAGCTGATACACGAGGTATCGAAGCCATCTTCTAGGTCTTCCGGATGAACGGCACCAGGCCCATCGACCGCCGTATCGCTCAGGCGCGCAATGTCGTAGAGATAGAGCTGCCCCGCCGTCAGCCAAATATCGTCAACGCACGCGATGCGCACCGCAATCGCACCATCGCGCCAGTGCTCTTTTTGCACGATATGTGGGTCGTAGACATCAAAACGTCGGTCGGTGCGCGTGTCACGCAGCGCGACCATACCAGTCACAGGATCCTTGTCCAAAATGCCAAAGCGCGAGAAATACTGCGTGTCGCGCACCTGTTCGAGCCGTCTGAGCGAAGCAGGCGAAAGCGACGTCGGCGGCTCGTCCACATACAGCTCCAGCAGCGTCTTGTCATGGTAATAGGGACGCTCGAACAGCAGCCAATCGGTAAATGCCATGTTATAGGCCATGATTTCATTTTGCGAGGGCTCCTCGCAATAGCTGAGCCATGGATCGACGATCACTTCGAACTGTGTGCGCGCCGGCTCCAAAAACTGAAACTTGCGCAGCATCCAAAACTGGGCCATGTCGGCAATATCGTTACCAACGGCCTCGGCCAGACGTCCCCGGTCCAAAACATGATCAGCCATGGCATCCTCCTCAAACTGATGAACCTCAATTTGAGCTTACGGGGAGGGCCGGTGGTCGCCGCCAGCGCGGACGAAATGGGCATAAGGCTGCAAACCAGATGCTAACCGAATACTTGACGGAACGCTTGACCGATACGTTATACCGAAGCAAAACCCCAGTTAAACATAGACAAATAAACAGAGATTTTGAGCTTGCCAGCCGCAGCCATCACGAAAACAGCAAGGCACCGCGAGCCCGCACGTCAGCAAATGAGCAGTCAGACGTTAAGAGTGTCCCCAACGACTAGACAAAAAAAGCGCGTCCCCAATGACTAGTCGTTGGGGACGCGCCTGAATGACTACCTTACAGCCTCAAGGCCTCGGCAACCTCGGCGGCGCAGGCGAGGGCATCGGCCATGGCGCTCACCACGAGCGAGCTGCCATTGCGGGCGTCGCCGGCCACATACACCGGCGCGGCATCTGCGGCGACGCCATCCACGCGGGCCGCAAGGTGCGAGCCTTCGGAGGCCATCACGGGCAGCGGGCGGCCCGCCGTGGCAGCGGGCACGCCGACGGCTTCGAACACGCTGTGCTCCGGACCCGTAAAGCCGCAGGCGATCAGCACCAGCTGTGCCGGCACCTCGTGCTCGGAGCCCGCGATGCGTTCGGGCTTGCCAGCCGACCAATCCAGGTCGACCACGCGCAGACCCGCGGCGGCGCCCTTCTTGTCCAGCAGCACCTCGAGCGTATCCACGCCCCAAGCACGCATCTCGCCGCCCATGGCAGCGATGGCCTCCTGCTGACCGTAGTCGGTCTTCTTAACGTTGGGCCACTGCGGCCAGGGGTTGCTCGCCGCGCGCTTATCGGGCGCGGCCGGCAAGAACTCAAACTGGCGCACGCTGCGCGCACCCTGGCGCACCGCGGTACCCACGCAGTCGTTGCCGGTATCGCCGCCGCCAATGACCACAACGTCCAAGCCGCGCGCGTTCACCGCGGGCTCACCACCATCGAGCACCGAGACGGTCGAAGCCGTCAGGTAGTCCACGGCATACACCACGCCCGGGGCATCCACGTTCGTAGCCGAAAGACCGCGGGGCGCACGAGCACCGGCAGCCACCACAACGGCGTCAAAGCCATAGAGCTTGGCGGCAACCTTGGGATCGTTCACATCGGCACCCAGCTCAAACACAATGCCCAGCTCGCGCATAAGCGCCACGCGACGCTCGACCACGGACTTCTCGAGCTTCATGTTGGGAATGCCGTACATGAGCAGACCGCCCGGGCGGTCGTCACGCTCAAACACCGTCACGCGGGCACCGCGACGAGCGAGCTCCCATGCCGCCACCAGACCAGCAGGACCGGAGCCCACCACGGCAACCGTGGGCGCGCCCTCCCCCGCCGGCTCAAAACGACGCGGACCGCCATTTGCCCACTCATGGTCGCTGATCGCACGCTCGTTGTCATGGATCGTCGTGGGCTGGCCATCGACCGAACCCAGGTTGCACGCGGCCTCGCACAGCGCCGGGCACACGCGACTCGTGAACTCGGGCATGGGTGAGGTGAGCGACAGACGCTCGGCCGCCTCGTCCCAGCGACCGCGGTACACCAGCTCGTTCCACTCGGGAATCAGGTTGTGCAGCGGGCAGCCGCTCGGGCGTGCCTTGCCAAAGCTCGCGCCCATCTGGCAAAACGCCACGCCGCACATCATGCAGCGGCTCGCCTGGGCGCGACGCGCATCATCATCGAGCTCCACGTACAGCGGATCAAAATCATGGCTGCGCTCCTCCACGGGGCGAAGCTCGTGGGTCACGCGATCGATATCAAGAAAAGCACCGGGCTTACCCATGGCACTTACGCCTCCTTCTTGGTCGAAGCAACAGGGCTGGCAGCCACGGGTGCAGTGCCCGCAGCACCGCCCACGGCATCGAAACGAGCGACATCCGCGGCACTCGCGCGACCGGTCACAATGTCAAACGCCAGCTCCTCTGCCTGCGCATGCGTCTTGCCGGCAGCCTCAGCCGCGGCGACAATCGCCAGCACGCGCTCGTATTCGGTCGGAATGACCTTCACAAAGTGCTTGCTCATCGTCTCAAAGCTGTAGAGCAGCTTAATGCCGCGCGGGCTCTGCGTCGCATCCACGTGCTCCTGGATAAGCGCACGAATCTGTGCCAGCTCGCCAGCCGTCGGGGCCTTGAGCTTAACGCTCTCGTGGTTCACACGGGCATCGAGCGTGCCGTACTGGTCAAAGACATAGGCCACGCCGCCCGTCATACCGGCGGCGAAGTTCTGCCCGACCTCGCCCAGGATGAGCGCCAGGCCGCCCGTCATGTACTCGCAGCCATGGTTGCCGCAGCCCTCGACCACCACGGTGGCACCGGAGTTGCGCACGCCAAAGCGCTGGCCGGCCAGACCGTTAATGAAGCCGCGGCCGCTCGTGGCGCCAAAGAACGCAACGTTGCCCACGATGATGTTCTCGTCGAACTTGTAGGTCGCATGCGGGTTGGGACGCACCGACACCTCGCCGCCCGAAAGGCCCTTGCCAAAGTAGTCGTTGGCGTCGCCGCACACGTTGAGCGTAATGCCGCGCGGCAGGAAGGCGCCAAAGCTCTGACCGGCCGAACCATCGCAATCGATGGTGATGGAACCGGCGGGCAGGCCCTCGGGATGCGCCTTGGTCACCGCGTTGCCCAGAATAGTGCCCACGCAGCGGTTGACGTTGGCGATATCGGCGCGGAAGCGAATCGGACGCAGGTGCGCACGGGCATCGGCCGTATAGGGCACGAACAACGTGGAGTCGAGTGTCTTGTCGAGCTCGCTGTCCGCGGCCATCTGCGGCAGGAAGTGGCGACCGTCGGCACCCGGGATATGGGCACCGAACTCGCAGGTCGCGCTCGCCAGCACGGGCGACAGATCGAGCAGGTTGGCCTTGCGGTTGCCCGGGACCTCGATCTGGCGCAGGCACTCGGGGTGGCCGACCATCTCGTCGACGGTGCGGAAGCCCAGGCTCGCCATGACCTCGCGCAGCTGCTCGGCAACAAAGAGCATAAAGCGCTCGACGTGCTCGGGCTTGCCGCGGAAGCCGTGACGCAGGCGGCAGTTCTGCGTGGCGATGCCGGCCGGGCAGGTATCCTGCTGGCAGTCGCGCTGCATGAGGCAGCCCATGGAGATGAGCGGCATGGTCGCAAAGCCAAACTCCTCGGCGCCCAGCAAGCAGGCGACGGCGACGTCGGTACCGTCCATGAGCTTACCGTCGGCCTCGAGCACCACGCGTGAGCGCAGGCCGTTTTGCAGCAGCGTCTGCTGGGCCTCGGCAAGGCCAAGCTCCAGCGGCAGACCCGCATGCCAGATAGAGTCGCGCGCAGCGGCACCCGAGCCGCCATTGTGGCCGCTGATCAAGATCTTGTCGGCAGCACCCTTGGCCACACCGGTGGCGATGGTGCCGACGCCGGCCTCGCTGACCAGCTTGACCGACACGCGTGCGCCGGGGTTGGCGTTCTTAAGATCGAAGATCAGCTCTGCCAGGTCCTCGATGGAGTAGATGTCGTGATGCGGCGGAGGCGAGATCAGGCCGATGCCGGGCGTGGACTGACGGACCTCGGCGATCCAGGGGTAGACCTTCTTGCCGGGCAGGTGGCCACCCTCGCCGGGCTTGGCGCCCTGGGCCATCTTGATCTGAATCTCGAAGGCGCTGCACAGGTAGCGGCTCGTCACGCCAAAGCGCGCGCTTGCCACCTGCTTGATGGCGGAGTTCTTGGAGTCACCGTTAGCCAGCGGGGTCTCGCGACGCGGATCCTCGCCGCCCTCGCCCGAGTTAGAACGGCCGTGCAGACGGTTCATGGCGATGGCCATGCACTCGTGCGCCTCTTTGCTGATGGAGCCGTACGACATGGCGCCGGTGTTAAAGCGGCGGGCGATATTGAGCGCGGGCTCCACCTCGTCGAGCGAAACCGGCGTGCGGCCGCTGGCATTAAAGTCGAGCAGGTCGCGTAGGCGCACGGCACGGCCGGTGCGGTGCAGGCGGGCGCTGTACTCCTTAAAGGTGTCGTAGCTATCCTTGCGGCAGGCGGTCTGCAACAAGTAGACAGTCTGCGGATCGATCAGGTGATCCTCGCCGCCGAGTGGACGCCACTTGGTCAGACCCAGTGTGGGCAGCTGATCGGGAGCCGGGCTCTTAAGGATGGCGAGCGCGGCGTCATAGCGCTCATTCTGCTCGCGCTCGACGTCCTCGACACCCATACCGCCCACACGGCTCACCGTGCCGGCGAAGTACGCGTTGACGAACTCCGGCGTAAAGCCCACGGCCTCGAAGATCTGCGCCGAATGGTAGCTCTGCACCGTGGAGATGCCTATCTTGGACATGATGGAGACGATGCCGGCGGTCGCAGCCTTGTTGTAGTTGTCGACGCCCTGCTCGGCCGTCACGTCCAGGTCGCCGTGCGCCGCCAGATCGCGAATGCACGCATGCGCGTTGTACGGATAGATGCCGCTCGCGGAGTAGCCCACCAGCGCCGCAAAGTCGTGCGGAGACACGGCATCGCCGCACTCCACCACGATATCGGCAAAGGTGCGCACGCCGGCGCGGATCAGGTGATTGTGCACGCAGCCCACGGCGAGCAGCGACGGCACGGGCACCTCGCCCGCAGCGGCACGATCGCTCAACACCACGATGTTCACGCCGTCGCGGACCGCAGCCTCGACGTCCTCGGCAAGCTGCTTGAGCGTAGCCTGCAGCGCGCCCTCGCCGGCATCGCGGCGGTAGACGGCACGGAAGCGACGGGTCTTAAAGCCCACGCGGTCGATGGCGCAGATGCGGTCGAACTCCTCCTCGTTGAGCAACGGGCGCTCCAAGCGCACCAGCTGGCAGGCCGTGCGGGAGTCCTCGAGCAGGTTGCCGTGGTTGCCCAGGTAGAGCGTGGTCGAGGTGACCATGTGCTCGCGCAGGGCATCGATCGGCGGATTCGTGACCTGGGCGAACAGCTGATAGAAGTAATCGAAGAACGAACGCGTCTTCTTGGACAGGCAGGCTAGCGGCGCGTCGATGCCCATCGAGGCGAGCGGTGCCTTGCCCTGCTGGGCCATGGGACGCACGACCTCGTCGACGTCATCCCAGTGGTAGCCGAGCTTGGCCATGCGCACGGCGGCGGGCACCTCGGCGTCCTCGGCGGGCGTTGCCGCAACGGGCTCATCGAGCGCGTCAACGGTCAGCGTCTCCTCGGCAATCCAATCACGGTAGGGCTTTTCCTTGGCATAACGGGCGCGCAGCTCGTCGTTGTAGATGACGCGCCCGCGGGCAAAGTCAACCTCGAGCATCTGGCCCGGCCCCAGACAGCCGCTCGTCAGGATGTTCTCGGGGCTCACCTCGATGGTGCCCACCTCGCTTGCCAGCATAAAGCGGCCGTCGCGCGTCACGTAGTAACGAGCGGGGCGCAGGCCGTTACGGTCGAGGGCGGCGCCCAGCGTGCGACCGTCGGTAAAGGCGATGGCCGCCGGGCCATCCCACGGCTCCATGAGCATGGACTGGTAGGCGTCGTAGGCGCGGCGCTCCTCGCTCAGACTGTCGTTGTGGTCCCACGGCTCGGGCAGCAGCATGGATGCGGCACGCGTAAGCGGACGACCGTTCATGACCAGGAACTCGAGCACATTGTCCAGAATCGCGGAATCGGAGCCCTCGCGGTTGATGATGGGCATCACGCGCTCAAGATCGTGCTGCAGCACGGGGCTATACAGATTGGGCTCGCGGGCGCGAATCCAGTTGACGTTGCCCTTGAGGGTGTTGATCTCGCCGTTGTGGATGATAAAGCGGTTGGGGTGCGCGCGCTCCCAGCTGGGCGTGGTGTTGGTGGAGTAGCGCGAGTGGACGAGCGCCACGGCCGTCTTGACGGCGGCGTCGTTGAGGTCGATGAAGAAGCGGCGCATCTGCGTGGCAACCAGCATGCCCTTGTACACGATAGTGCGCGAGCTCATGGAGCACACATAGAAGATCTTGTCGCGCAGGGCAAACTCGGCGTCGGCCTTCTTCTCGATGTTGCGGCGGCACACGTACAGGCGACGCTCAAAGGCATCGCCAGCGGGCGTGTCGTCGGGGCGACCCAGGAAGGCCTGCAGGATAGTAGGCATGCAGGCGCGGGCCGTCTCGCCCAGATCGTGCGGGTCGACCGGCACCTCGCGCCAAAAGAGCAGCGGCACGCCGGCCTCGGCGCAGCCCTCCTCAAACACGCGGCGGGCATCCTCTACGCCCTTGTCGTCCTGCGGGAAGAACAGCATGGCCACGCCATAGTCGCCCTCTGCCGGCAGAATCTGGCCGCACTTTTGAGCCTCTTTACGGAAAAAGTGATGCGGAACCTGGAACAGAATGCCGGCGCCGTCGCCGGTGTTCTTCTCGAGTCCCGTGCCGCCGCGGTGCTCCAAGTTGACCAGAATGGACAGCGCATCGTCCAGGATCTGGTGATGGCGCTCACCGTTGATATCGGCAAGCGCGCCGATGCCACATGCATCGTGGTCGAATTCGGGGCGATAAAGGCCCTGCTGCTGAGCGGAATCTGCCTGCATCGCGATCCTCCCCTAGATATTAGACAGTCAGTTGAATAGGCATACTAGGAGCATCGCCGGCCCGTTGTGTTTCCCACCCGTTTCGAAACAATCGCGTAACGCGCGCCCTACGAATGGGTGCCGCCGACCTCAAGGGCAACAACAAGGGCCCCAGGTCCGGCCCGTATGCTCACCGCTTCAAACATCTCAATCCGTAACAGGAAGACCCAATTTCGACGACTAACTGTTACAGATTGAGATGTTTTTGAGAGACAGCTCCGAATGTCTCAATCTGTAACACGAGGGGCCGGTTTTGGCAGTCAGCTGTTACAGATCGAGATATTCCATAGGACCATTTCTTCCTGTCTCGATCTGTAACACCTAGACCCAATTTCCATCCCTAGTTGTTACAGATCAAGACATTTCATAGGACCATTTCTTCCTGTCTCGATCTGTAACACCTAGACCCAATTTCCATCCCTAGTTGTTACAGATCAAGACATTTCAGCAGCCCCCTTCATCATCCTATTCAAATACAGCATATTTTGTTAGTTTTGGTTAACTTTGAGCCTAAAACGGGGTATCCTTTGCGGCGTCAAACAAACGGCACGCAGGAGTGCACCATGCTCAACCATCTCAAACAACACTTTGGTTCCCGGCGCACCGGTGGTCACGGAGGCCTAGACATTGCGCGGCATATCGGCCCCGGATTGCTCGTTACCGTCGGCTTTATCGACCCGGGCAATTGGGCCTCCAATATGGCCGCCGGCTCGCAGTTTGGCTACGCGCTGCTGTGGATCGTCACGCTGTCCACGATCATGCTCATCGTGCTGCAGCACAACGCGGCGCACTTGGGCATCGCCACGGGCATGTGTCTTGCCGAGGCCACGACGCGCCACCTGCCCCGCCTCGTCGGACGTGCGATACTCGGCAGCGCGTATCTAGCCACGGTCGCCACCGCCATGGCCGAAGTGCTGGGCGGTGCGATCGCGCTTCAAATGCTCTTTGGCCTGCCCGTACGCGCCGGCTGCATCATCGTGGCGGCGGCATCGATTGCCATGCTCATGACAAGCTCCTACAAACGCGCCGAACGCTGGATCATCGCCTTCGTGGGCGTGGTGGGACTTTCGTTTTTAGCCGAGCTTCTGCTGGTCAAGGTCGACTGGCCGCAAGCCGCCACAAGCTGGATCACACCCAGTATGCCCACCGGCTCGGCTTCGATTATCGTAAGTGTCCTAGGCGCGGTCGTTATGCCCCACAACCTCTTCCTGCACTCCGAAGTCATCCAATCCATGCACTTCGAAGGCCAAGGTGAGCAGGTTATCGAAGAACGCCTGCGCTACGAGCTCTTCGACACGCTCTTTTCGATGGGCGTGGGCTGGGCAATCAACTCGGCCATGGTCATCCTGGCCGCAACGACCTTCTTTGCGCACGGCATGGTCGTAGACGACCTCGCCGTCGCAGCGGCCACGCTCTCCCCCATTCTGGGCCCGGCAAGCTCGACCATCTTTGCCGTGGCGCTGCTATTTGCGGGGCTCTCGAGTAGTGTGACGGCGGGCATGGCGGCGGGCACCATCACCGCGGGCATGTTCGACGAGGAATACGACATCCACGACCGACATTCCTCGATCGGGGTGGCGGCCTGTTTCGTCGGCGCAGTGGCGGCGTGCCTGGTCGTCCCGAATCCTTTTGAGGGTCTCATTTGGAGTCAGGCGCTGCTGTCGCTTCAGCTGCCGATTACGGTCTTTGTGCTCATACGGCTCACCAGTTCACGCCGCGTCATGGGCAAATATGCCAATTCACGCCCGCTCAACGCGTTACTCGTAGGGATCGGCGCCATCGTGACGATTCTCGATGTCGTGTTGTTGACAGGGATGTAATGGGGCGGGACGCCCACCCAGGCAAACGTCTCGATCTGTAACATCTAGGCCCGCTTTTGATGTCTAGATGTTACAGATCAAGATCATTCCGAGGGGCAGCTCCGTTTGTCTCAATCTGTAACACGTAGACCCCGTTTTCACTGCTAGATGTTACAGATTGAGATCTTCTGCCGGACGGTTTTGAATTGTCTCAATCTGTAACAAGTGGACCCATTTTCCACTGCTAGATGTTACAGATCGAGACATTTCTTCAGCTCCAACCTTTTGTCTCAATCTGTAACAGATAGACCCGTTTTGAGCCGTTAGATGTTACAGATTGAGACAAAAGGTCGACCGGACTCACGACAGACAGGATCGGCTAACAGCAGCCGCAATCCCTTGGGGACGGAGGAAAAGGGCCCCGGCCGAAATATCCGACCGAGACCCTTGGACAGAGCTATGTTCGGCTTTCGCCGTGTGTCTACGAGCTACTCCTCGACGAGCTCAAACTGATCGGGACCAACGCCACAGACCGGGCACACGTAATCCTCGGGCAGCTCGGGCGTGTCGACCTCAGCCTCATAACCGCAAACGGTGCACACGAACTTGTACGTCTTCTTTTCCTCAGCCATGATGTTCTCCTCTCGAACGTGACTGCTGGTGTACTTGCTTATTAGTATATATTCTCAATAATATTATGCAAGTAGTTTTGCAGCATTTCTACCCTTGGTACGAAGACGCCTTGGGCGGCGTCTTGCCCTTCAGCACCTTGTGGTAGTAGTCATAGGTCAACGGAGTCTCGTCGCTCAGGCGCTCGGCATCCTCGACCTCGCCAATAAAGAGCAGGTGTGTGCCCACGTCAACAGTGTCAATCAAACGGCAGCTAAACAAGGCCGCCGCATGCTCAGGAACATAGGGCATGCCCAGTGTGGTCTCGCGCGTCTCGTACTTGGCAAATTTGTCATAGTCGCTGCTGGTACGGAATCCAAAGTTGCCAATATAGAGCATATCGGCCGTCTGATCGATCGCGGTCAGCGCAAAGGCCTTGGCAGACGAGATAACACCAGACGTGACATTTTCCTTGTTCACGGCAACCGAGATGCGCGGCGGCGCAGACGTCACCTGCACCGCCGTGTTGATGACGCAGCCGGCACGCAGCCCGTCGGCCGCAGCACTCACCACATACAGGCCGCTCGGCATCGTAAAGAACGCAGTTTTGTCCATAACGACCACTCCCCTAACCCGGGTTGGAACCTCATGGATGTATGTACCCACAAAAAAGGCGGCGCCCATAACGGACGCCACCTTTGAGACATATGTGTCAGAACAGTAAGCAAGATGAGACGCCCGCAGTTGCGGTGAAATAGGGACTGAATAGCCCCTCAAACAGGCAAAACAGTCCGTATTCCACCGCAACTTATACAGAGCGCCTAGCGGTTGCGCTCCTTAAGCGCGCGATCGATTTCGCGCTGAACGTCGCGCTTGGCCATGTCTTCGCGCTTGTCGTAGAGCTTTTTGCCGCGGCCCAGGCCCAACAGCAGCTTTACGCGGCCGTCGGTATTAAAGTAGAGCTCCAGCGGCACCAGGGCATAGCCGCGATTACGTAGCTTACCGTCGAGAAAGTCAATCTCCTTGCGATGCAGTAGCAGGCGACGACGGCGATCAGGGTCGCGGTTCCACACGCCACCGTGGCTGTAAGGGTGAATGTGCAGGCCCACCAGCCAGCACTCGCCGCCACGAATCAGTGCAAAGGTATCGGTGATCTGACAGGCGCGCTCGCGAATCGACTTGACCTCGGTACCGCTCAGCTCAATGCCGCATTCGAACGTCTCGTCGATAAAGTATTCGTGATGCGCCGAGCGATTCTTGGAAATGAGCTTGCGTTCGCGCTTACTGGGCATCGCCGGCCTCCTTGACGCCGTCGGCTCCCTTGTCGTCGCCTGCACGCTTTGCCTTGCGCTCGGCGTTGAGCTCGGCATCGCTCTCGCGTACCAGCTTAATGATCGCCGCACATGCCTCCTCACCCACCAGGTCGCGGGCGCGGACCGTCAGGCGCGTCGCCTCCTGCTTGTCGCCGTCGCTTGCAGCATCGGTCGCACACATGATCAGGCAGATGGCAATCTCGGCCGAAGGCGAGGTCGGCACGCCCTGCAACGCCAACTCACCCATCACGTGGTCATCGCTCTCGTCGGTGGCATCGGGATAGGCAGTATGGATCTTGTTGAGCAGGCGCGTCGTATGCGAATCGCCAGGGGCCAAGCGCAGCGCCAGGCGCGCGCAACCCACAGCCGCCGAGACGTTCTCGGTCTCGGGCTCAAGGAAATACTGGCCCAAGTTGGCGTAGGCGCGGGCGGCACATTTGCCGTCGCTCGCACGCTCCAGCACCGAGAACGAGAGCGATGCCCATTCCTGCTTGTCCTCGAGCGCGCGGAACAGCTCGGCCAGATCCAGGCGGTAGTTACAGTTCATGGGGTCCCAGCGAACGGCCTGCATCAAGGCGTTGCGAGCACTCACATAATCCTGCTGGCGAATGTAGGCAAACGCCATGTCGGAATACAGACGATCAAAGGGCACCTCGACCTGCACCAGCTCGCGCGGATCCTTTTCCACACGACGGTAGGCCAGACGCTCAAACTTGCTATCGAAGCTAAAGTACTGGCGGTTCTCCTCCGTCTTGCACTCGGCATCGATATACTCCTCGGCGAGCTCAACCAGACGCTCCAACAGCGGCGTCGCCGTGGCCAAGTCTCCCTGCGCCAGATAGTTCTCGGCATACGTAATGTCTTGTAGGCTGATGGGCAGGTCCATGGCAACTCCTCGGTCCGGGTGAAACGCGGCTCATTCCACACATGCGGCGTATACACAAAACCCGGGTCTCTTGCGAGGCCCGGGCGTTCATTTTGTGGTAGCCCGTACCAGATTCGAACTGGTGATCTCCGCCTTGAGAGGGCGGCGTCCTAAACCGCTAGACGAACGGGCCATATGTAGCAAATGCAATGGCTGGGATGGAGGGAGTCGAACCCCCATTGACGGAACCAGAATCCGCTGTCCTGCCATTAGACGACATCCCAATGACTGCATCGCTGCGCTCGGCTGTGCCTTTGCGCAAGAAAGAAATATACGGGAAGTTCTACGGTGGCGCAAGCCCCATTTTTAACTTTTTTGAAAATCGGCCAATTTGCTCCGACCCATGAAGGACCTGTGAAGCCAAACCGCATGCAAGGGGCAAAATGCCGCAAGCGCACCGTAATTACCGTTAGCAGATTGCTGCATTCTGGTCGCCGTCAATAGTGACACAATCAGGATGCCAATTATCGCGCGGACATCGAGGTGACATGGATGATGAGCTTGATTACCTATGGGAGACCCTGGGCCTCGAGATATCCGCCAGACCTTGGCCCGACCGGGACAAAATCCACCCCACGCTCCGTCCCGCCATCACGGTGATGCAAGCGGAATACCGTCACGCCTCGTTTTTAATTATGCGGACGTCATGGCACGCGGCGCTCCCCGACCTCAAGCGCATCCAGGCGAGCCTCGTCAAGTTATCCGGCATGCCGACCGTCATATCCGAGACGCATCTGGGGCGACGACAGCGCGAACGCCTGCAGCAACAGCGGATTCCGTTCATCTGCCCCGGCATTCAGACATATCTGCCCTTTATGGACGAAGAGTACTGGAGCGGCAAGCCCAACAAGCAGGTAAAGATCTACGACCCGCATAAGTGGGCACAGTTTGAGGACTGACCGGAGCGAACCTGCCGGCGGAAAGCGCATCCCAGAATCAGCACTCGAAACGGGACACGCTTTCCGCAGTTGCTACAGCAGCGCCTCGGCCCAGGCCGCTTCCCTAAAGCCAGGAATCGCAAAATCATCGCCCACCAGCAGTGGGCGCTTAACCAGCATACCGTCGGTCGCCAGCAGCTCATAGCATTCCTGATCCGCCATCCCCGCGTCCAGGCGCGCCTTCAGACCAAGTTCTCGATACTTCATGCCCGACGAATTAAAGAAGCGACGCACCGGCAGCCCCGAACGCGCAATCCAGGTCGCAAGTTCCTCAGCCGAGGGATTGTCTGTAACAATATCGCGATCGACGTACTCAACCCCATGCTCGTCCAACCAGGCCTTTGCCTTTTTACACGTCGAGCATTTGGGATATTCAACAAACAGTACGGTCATGAGAATCCTCCAAATATAGATCGGCCAATGCGAGCACGCGACAAACGTGGTGCATTCGCGCAATGAGGCAATTGTAGTCCATGCGCCACACGCTAAACGAACCGCACCCCAAAGCCTCGCTTAACAAACGGCAGCAACTCCATCGCCTCGGGCGCAATATGGCCTACAACGTTCATGCGCTCGTCCCCGAGAAGGTCGACTCGTGCAATCTCAAGCTCGCCATCGTAGCGCCCATAGCCGCTATTGCTCACAGCGATCGACCCCGTCTTTCGCGGCAGACCTGCACCGGCATCCGTCGGCACGGAATCCGGCTTAAGCGACGTACGCGACTCCTGAGACCTAAAAATAAGGGCGCTCGAGTCAGGCCGATCGTGATGGACTTGACCCAACAAATAGGAGTATCCGGGGTCGAGCTGGCACGGCATGTCAACATACCCCGCGGAAATCTGGGCAAACTGCGCCCAACCCGCTTCGGAAAGATCGGGGTCGCCGACCAAAACAATGTCGCAATCGGCGCCATGTGCGAGCTCAAGCATGTTGAGGGCAACCTTTGACGCGCGACCGCGTTGCGCCTCAACCGTCGGCAATCCCTCGAATACCGGCCCACGAACGTTGGCATCGCCCGGCACAAAAGCCATGATTTCAAAGCCGAGCGCCGCAAGACGAAGATTCGTCCGAGCAACATCTTCAAGAGCTAAACCGGTATAAGGCTTGGGGTAAAAATTGTGGCACGCGGCGAAACGAG
>CABVCJ010000043.1 GCA_902496845.1 uncultured Collinsella sp. | reverse complement strand
CTTTCGAGCTCCAGGAGCGCTTGATTGGTGCGGTCGTCAGCGTACCCCGTTCGCATCATGTAGCGCATGAGGGCATGGCGCGCATTTTTGGATGCCATATCGAGCAAACGGTGCTTTTCGCCACGCTGCGGCCTATGGAGATGGCAGGAACGCTCGCGCTTGCCTGCAAGCCACTCCCCCAGCGCCTCCGCATCCTCAAGCTCGACAGAGAGGTTTATCTCAGCTGGAATATCAGCCGTCTCGTCGTAATAGCGCTTAAGAAAGCCCGATTGAAGTTCCTCTTCGTCGACATCCAAACCCTTATCGAGAATAAACTCGCAGGTTCGAATCGTTCGACCCTCACGCACGACAAAGACGCAAGCAGCGGAGATGGTCTCCTCGCGATAGAAACCGATGACATCGATATCGACACTGGAGGGAAAAACGACTTGCTGACGATCGTCCAGACCCCTGATGACCTCCAAACGACGTTTGACGCGTGCCGCGCGCTCAAAGTCGAGCGCCTCGGCGGCATCCGTCATCTCGGAGGTCAGCTCATCGACGACATCCTTGCGATGGCCCGACAAAAAGCGCTCGACACGTTTGACGTTCTTGGCATAGTCCGTAGGAGAAATCGCGCCAACACACGCACCCGGGCCGCGCCCGACATGGTAGTCAAAGCAGGGACGCCCGTTTTGCGCGCAAATCATATTGACGATGTCTTCCTCGCCCTTGTGGGACTCGACGATACGACGACAACGACGCCACTCCGCACAGGATGCGGAGCAGATGGGGATAACCTTGCGCAGCGTATCTATCGTCTCACGTGCCGCACGGCTATCGGTATAGGGTCCAAAATAGCGCGTTCCCGGCTTATGACGCTCGCGCGTGTATTTGATAGCGGGATACAGGTCGCCCTTTGTAATGGCGATAAAGGGGTAGCTCTTGTCATCCTTGAGGTCAACGTTAAAGTACGGATGGTACTGGCCGATCAGGTTGCGCTCGAGTACAAGCGCCTCATGCTCGGTTTCGACAACGATGTAGTCAAAGCTCGCCACCAGCTGCATCATCAGCGGGATCTTTTGACGCTCATCCTGCAGTGTCACGTACTGGCGCATACGGGAACGCAGGTTTTTTGCCTTGCCAACGTAGATGACATCGCCCTTGGCATCTTTCCAAAGGTAACATCCGGGCTGCGTGGGAACGCGCGAAACCTGCTCGGCGAGTGTTGGAATGTTGTCGTGACCGGCCACACGCACCTACTTGCGACGAAGCAGCGCCGAGACCTCGGGCATCTTAAGGACGACGGCAAGGCCAAAGGTAACAGCAAGCGAGACGACACCCGCAACGCAAACGTAGCCAAGAGTAATCAGAATCGAGCCGCCAAGTGCCCCGACAAAGTGCTCAAGCGCCCACATGACGCCCGCGCCTGCGGCAGCACCCAGGCCACCGAGCAAAAGGCCAAAGAAACCGCCATGCAGGATAGATTTGACCTGAAGGCCACGCAGGCGACGACGCAGCCACCACAGCGAACAGCCGACCAAGATCACGTAGTCGACAACATACGAAAGCGCGATTGCCGGCATACCGAAGCCCAGCACAACGCCAAACAGCAGAACCGAGCCGGCCTGGCCGATGGCAGAATACAGGCAATAGCGGCTATAGGGCTTCATGTCGAGCAAGGCAGAGAAGCTCTTCTGCATCAGCACGACCACGCCGTAGAGCGGCAGGGAAAGTGCCAGATAGATAAGGAACTCCGACACCAGCGCCACACCGGATTCATCGAACTTGCCGGCGCAGTAGATCATGTTGAGCGGACGGGCGAAGACGATCAGATACATCGCAAACGGAATCAGGAAGAAGAGCATCTGGGCGACACCGCGCGAAATGCCCGTGCGGACGCTGTCGTAATCCTTCTCCTGTGCGTCGTGAGAGAGCTCGGTATAGAGCGCCGTCGAAAGCGAGGCGGCAATCAGCGCGTAGGGCAGCGTGTACCACAGGCGCGCATAGGCGATGACGGAAGGACCAGTCTCGGGCTGGACCACCAGCGCGGCAGCGTTGGTGATAGAAGTCGAGACAAACATGCACACCGTGGCGAGCAGCGTCGGGATACCGAGCGCAATCGTCTGACGCAGCGCGGGGTCCTTAAAGTCGATATGGATATGGGGATGCACGCCGTGCTTGCCAAGCGCGGGGATCTGACATGCCATCTGAACAAAGACACCGAGGGTCGTACCGGCCGCAATCAAGATGATGCCGGCACGTTCGCCAAACTGTGCGGACACGGGCGCAAAACCCATAAAGCTCGCAATGACGATCACATTGTTGAGGACCGGGGCAAACGTCGACCAGAAGTAGTCGCGGTGTGCGTTGAGAACGCCCGAAAACACCGAGCCCAGACCATAAAACAGAATCTGGATGGCAAAGAAACGGAACATGAACGCAGCGGTATCCATGCTGCCGCCGTCACCCGAAAGGAACGATTGCGTCCAGATAAAGCCCGGGGCGAACACGGTCCCCAGCAACGAAATGCCACCCAGCACCAAAAGCAGAATGCCGAGCAGGTTGCCCACGTACTCGTTCGAGGCCTCGCGACCCTGCTCACGCCTCACGCCCATGTACACGGGCAAAAACGCCGTCACGAGCATGCCACCCATCACGAGTTCGTAGAGCATATTGGGCAGGTTGTTGGCGACCTGATAGGAGGACGAGAGTAGCGACATGCCGATAGCGGCCGCCATTGCCCACGTTCGGATAAAACCGGTAACGCGAGACACGATGGTCAGTATGGTCATAAGCCCGGCGGAACGACCAACCGTGGAGTAGTCCGACGAGCCCATGTCGTCAGTGTCATCTCGCGACGAAGAAGCTTCGGATGAGGGTGTCTGAGGCGCAGATTCTCTTGCAAAATGAGCTCCGCGCTTCAATTCTTCCTGCGGCATCGCTCAGTCCTCTCTCGTAATCGCGGCAACCGTCGCCCCGCAAAATGCAATTAAATCATCGGGTGCAAGCTCGAGCTGATAACCACGCTTGCCTCCCGAAATAAAAATGGTATCCCAAAGGACACATGTCTCATCAATGAGCGTCCGGTAGCGTTTTTTCATACCGACCGGGCTGCAGCCGCCGCGAACGTAGCCAGTCGCCGCAAGCAAATCCTTCACATGCATCATGGCCAAGGACTTCTCCCCCGCGGCACGCGCGGCGGACTTTAGATCGAGCTCGTCGGCAACAGGGATGCAGCACACGACATAGTCGTTGGACGGTGTCACGCAGACCAAAGTCTTAAATCCTTGACCGGGCTCCTCGCCAAGCTGCTCCGAAATCGCGACCCCCAGGCCCACCGACTCATCACCATCGTCTTCGTACGTATGTAGAACATAGGAAATGCCGGCACTTTCCAGCTCGCGCATCGCATTGGTTTTTGGCGTCTTTACAGCCTTTGCCATGACATATCCTTTCCCTCGCATTCGGACGCAAGGATTAAGTATATGTCCAATTCGACTGCATACGTCACATCGGCACAGCAAGCGCCATCGAATCACAAGGAGTCGATGGCGCCCATAAACTGAATCGCCTATTTATTAAGCATCAAGTTGAGCCTGACGCTCCCGGTCACGCCTGAGCAACGGCGCCAAAAACTTGCCCGTATAACTCTGCGGACAGTCCGCAACCTGCTCCGGTGTGCCCGAAACCACGACGGTTCCGCCGCCGTTACCGCCCTCGGGACCCATATCGATCAGGCGGTCGGCAACCTTGATGACATCAAGGTTGTGCTCAATCACCAGCACCGTGTTGCCCGCATCGACCAAGCGCTGCAGCACATCGAGCAGCTGGCGGACGTCCTCAAAATGAAGACCGGTCGTCGGCTCGTCCAAAATATAGAACGTCTTGCCCGTCTGGCGTCGATGAAGCTCCTTGGCGAGCTTCACACGCTGCGCCTCGCCGCCCGAGAGCGTCGTGGCGGGCTGGCCCAGGCTCACGTAGCCTAAGCCTACATCGTACAGCGTCTGGAGCTTGCGCTTAATCTGCGGGATATTCCCAAAGAAGGCCAGCGCCTCGGTGACGCTCATGTCGAGCACGTCCGAGATGGTCTTGCCACGGTAGGTGACCTCGAGTGTCTCGCGGTTGTAGCGTTTACCGCCGCAAACTTCGCAGGGAACGTAGATATCGGGAAGGAAGTGCATCTCGATCTTGATCTGCCCGTCGCCCTTGCACGCCTCACAGCGCCCGCCACTCACATTAAAGGAGAAACGACCCGGCGAGTAGCCGCGCGCCTTCGACTCCGGCGTACTCGCAAACAGCGCGCGAAGATCATCCCACAGGCCGATATAGGTAGCAGGGTTGGAACGCGGCGTGCGGCCAATCGGCGACTGGTCGATATCGATAACCTTATCGATACACTCGATGCCCTCGATTTTCTTATATGGACCCACAGGGCGCGTCGAACGGTGAATGGCATTCGTAAGGGCAGGCGCAATGGTATCGGTAACCAGGGAGCTCTTGCCCGATCCCGACACGCCGGTAACAACCGTAAGCGTACCAAACTCGATTTTGGCAGTAACGTTTTTGAGGTTGTTGGCTCGAGCGCCCGTAATTTTAAGGCAGCCGCGACCGGGCTTGCGCCGTTCATCAGGCACCCGGATCATTCGTTTGCCGGTCAGATAAGCGCCCGTCATCGACTCAGGACACGCCATGATATCAGCAGGCGTTCCCGCCGCGACTACGTGCCCGCCGTTGACACCGGCGCCGGGCCCCATGTCGATCACGTAGTCGGCGGCACGGATTGTATCCTCGTCGTGTTCGACGACGATAACGGTATTGCCGATATCGCGCAGGCGCTCGAGCGTCTTGATCAGGCGCTCGTTGTCACGCTGATGAAGACCGATCGAGGGCTCGTCCAGAATATAGAGCACGCCCATGAGACCCGCGCCGATCTGCGTTGCCAGTCGAATACGCTGTGCCTCGCCACCAGAAAGCGTCGCCGAGGCACGATCGAGCGTCAGATAGTCGAGTCCAACATCGACCAGAAAACGCAAGCGCTCCAGAATTTCCTTAACGATGCGCCCGCCGATAAACTGTTGGCGCTCGGTGAGCTCCAGGCCCTCAAAAAACTCGAGCGACTCACGGCACGACAGGCAACAAACCTCGTAAATGGACTTGCCGCCCACGGTGACGGCGAGCATCTCAGGGCGCAAACGAGCGCCGTGGCAGCTCGAGCACGGTTCCTCGCGAATGTACTTCTCCAAGCGCGCCTTGGTGTTCTCGTTCGTCGTCTCGGTATAGCGTTCGTACAGGATGTTGCGAACGCCCGAAAACTTGGTATCCCACTGGCTACGACGTCCGTCGAGCTTTTGGTAGTCAACCGAGATCTTCGTATCGCCCAGGCCATCCAAGAATGCACGACGTACGCGAGGGGGCAAGTCCTCCCACGGCGTATCGGTGCCCACCTTAAAGTGTTTACAGACCGCAGCAAAAATCTGCGGGTAGTAGTTCGAATTGCCAAACAGGCTACCAAAGACTCCGTCGGCAATGGACTTCGAGGGGTCCTCGATCAGCGCCTCGGCATCAACGGTTTTCTTAAAGCCCAGGCCATCGCACTCAGGACATGCGCCATAGGGAGCGTTAAACGAAAAATCACGCGGCTGAAGATCGTCAATGGAGTGTCCATGCTCCGGGCACGCCAAGGCCAACGAATACTCCAGCAGCTCGCCTTCGGTCCCCTCGGGAGCATCACGATCGGGCAGCATGTACACGTTTACATTGCCGTGAGCCAGCGCGGTCGCCTGCTCAACAGACTCGGCGATACGGCCCAGAGAGTTCTCGCGGATCACGATGCGATCGACCACGACCTCGATATCGTGCTTGAACTTCTTGTCCAGATCGATCGGATCGTCGAGCGAGCGCACTTCACCGTCGACACGCACGCGGCTAAAGCCCTCGGCGCGAAGGTCCTCAAACAGTTTGGTGTACTCGCCTTTTCGCCCGCGCACCACCGGTGCCAGCACAAACGCGCGGCGGCCCTCCCCCGCCGCCAAGACCTTGTCGGCAACCTGGTCGGTCGTCTGACGCTCAATGACGCGGCCGCATTCGGGGCAGTGCGGGGTGCCCACACGGGCGAACAGCAGGCGCAGATAGTCATAAATCTCGGTTACGGTGCCAACCGTCGAGCGAGGGTTTTTAGACGTCGTCTTTTGGTCAATCGACACCGCCGGCGAAAGGCCGTCGATTGAATCCAAGTCGGGTTTGTCCATCTGGCCCAAGAACTGGCGCGCATAGCTCGAAAGGCTCTCAACGTATCGACGCTGGCCCTCGGCATAGATAGTGTCAAATGCCAGCGAACTCTTGCCCGAGCCAGAAAGACCGGTAATGACCACGAGTTGGTCACGCGGAATGGAAACATCGATATCACGGAGGTTGTGCTCACGAGCGCCGCGAATAACGATAGAAGAATCAGACATGGAAGCTCCTTGCCTCCTATTGCATCGAATCATACTGTCGATGAGTTTAGCGCACTCGACGCGCACAGATGTTCGTAATACAAGATTCGCAGACCTTTAGCTTTGCGTATCGGGCGCTTTGTTTCTCGAAATGCCGTGGAAAGGTTACAGTAATCTAATACTGAACTTAATTTGCCGTAACAGAGGAACGTCCATGACCGAAGATATCCCCCTTGAAATCACTTCGAGTGACATGGCCAATCTGCCCATATTCATCGCCGTCCTTATCGTGGCCGCCGTCGTCGTGCGCGTGTATTTTTCAATCAAACACAATGAAAAGCCGCCCATTGCCCGCGTCTTTTGGTGCGCGACGCTCCTCATCCCGCTCGGCGTGGTAGCTGCATGGGTTACGAATCAATTGCTCGTAAATGAGGACAGTTCCCTATGGCTCCTTTCTTATTCGGCGCTCGGTGCTGCCGCCGTCATACTTCTTGTCGAACCCTTGGTTTCGGGACTTATCGACCAAACCGATCTTGCGACGGGAACGGTTGCCTGTATTTGCCGTGACATCCTTGTCATCGCCGCTGTTTCAGCGCTCTCGTTCGTTTCACTCGAAATTGCCTGTAACGAAACGTTCTATCGCATTCCCGCCAACTCATTCGGGTTTTCCGTCGGGCTGCTCGCGACGGTTCTGCTCTCCCTTTATTTGCTGGGACAGCGTCATGGAGGCGTCATGGCCCTCGTGCCCGTCGCCTGTTGCATCCTTGGCATTGCCGAGCACTTCGTCATAACGTTTAAAGGTGAGGCCATCCTGCCAAGCGATATCTTGGCCCTTGGCACCGCAATGGAAGTGAGCGAGGGATACGAGTTTACCTTTACCGCCGGAATCGTAACCTCTCTAGCCCTGCTGGAGATTTCCCTGGGGCTTCTTTCGCTTATCCGACCGAGAAAGCTCCGTACACCCACCCATGTGTTCCCCGCAATCGCCGCTAACCTCTGCGCTTTTCTGCTAGTGACCGTTGTGGGGCTCTCGGGCTTTTCCAGCATCGACTTGGAGCAGGCGCTGAATTTTGGATTTGACCGTTGGCAGCCCATCACCACGTATGCGTCTCAGGGTTTTATCACTTCGTTCACCGAAATGGTCAACGAGTTGCCCATTGAGAAGCCCGAAGACTATACGCCCGATGAGGCGCAGAGCATCGAGCAGGAGCTCGCCGCCACCTACGACAGCACGTATGGCTCGAGCGAGCAGCGCGCGGCGGCCGTTGCCCAGTTCAATGAAATCAAGCCGACGATTGTTGCCGTCATGAACGAGAGTTTTAGCGACCTTTCGTGCTTTGAGCAGCTCCAGGCGGCCGGGTACACCGGCCCCGCATTCTACAACTCACTTCCCGACACACTTGTTCGCGGCACCATGCTCGCTTCGGTCGCCGGTGGCGGAACGGCGAACTCCGAATTCGAATTTTTGACCGGAGCGACAACGGCCTTTGTCGGATTAGGCAAAATCCCCTATCAGCTATATCAGATGAATGGCGTCAACAGCCTGGCAAAGGACCTTAAGGAGCTTGGGTATACCGCTACCGCTATGCACCCGCAAAACCCCGTCAACTACCATCGAGATAAAATCTATCAGCAGCTGGGCTTTGGAGACTTTCTTTCAATCGGCGATTTCGAAGGTGCGCCCTGTTACCATGCCGGCGTATGCGACTACGCCACCTACGACAAGATACTCGACCTGCTTAGAACCGACGAAGCCCCGCAGTTCATCTTTGACGTCACGATGCAAAATCACGGCGGCTACGACTATGGCACCGTTCCCGCCGAGGAGCTGACAAACTATTGGGTCGAGGGAGCCAGCGAGGGCGCCAATAGCGCGCTCAACACCTATCTTACCTGCATCAACGCATCTGACCGGGACCTCGAGTACTTTATCAACGAGCTCCGCAATATCGGCAGACCGGTTGTCCTTGTCTTTTTTGGCGACCATCAGCCGAGCGCCGCAACGACCCTCAACGACGAGCTGTACCCTCAGGAAGATACGGCAAGCCACGCTTTCCGTATCTATCAGTCGACATATTTTGTCTGGGCTAACTATGAAATCGCCGGCAATACCGAGCTCAACGTCTACGACACCGTCGGGGCAAACGAGATTGCAGCCATTACCCTTAATAAGATCGGCGCCCCGCTCACCGACTATCAAAAGGCTCTGCTTGCAACAAGGTCAGATGTGCCCACCATCAATGTCGCCGGCTACCTTGGTGCCGACGGGCTGCGCTACGACTTGGAATCTGAAGATAGCCCATACGCCTCGACGATCGACAAGCTGCAGCGCATGCAATACCTCGAGTTCGCCAGCAAAGTTCAGTAAGCCCGCCCATTCGTTTGGACCCATCGTATTGCAAGCACGCTCGGCCCAAATGCATCGCAAATGACTCCCGCTCGCAAACGAGGGTACAATGACGCTCGTGTCACACCACGGGGCCCCGGCCCCAACATATACAAAGGAGTCATACATGGGTTGCGAGCACGCACAGGCCGCCGGCGGACAAACGTCGCCGTCGCAATTTGAGGAGAACACGCTGTCCGAGGTCAAACGCGTCATCGCCGTGCTTTCCGGCAAGGGCGGTGTCGGCAAGTCGTTTGTCACCGGTGCCATCGCCACCGAGCTTGCCCGTCACGGCCACAAGGTCGGCGTCCTCGATGCCGACATCACCGGTCCCTCCATCCCCAAGATGTTCGGTATGAGCGGACGCCACGTCCATGCCCTCGGCAACCTTATGCTGCCCGAAATCTCCGAGCACGGCGTCAAGGTCATGAGCTCCAACCTGCTGCTCCAAAACGAGACCGACCCCGTCCTTTGGCGCGGTCCGGTCATCGCAGGCGCCATTAGGCAGTTCTGGAGCGAGACCTCGTGGGGCCCCATCGACTACCTGCTGGTCGACATGCCTCCGGGAACAGGCGATGTCGCGCTCACCGTCTTCCAGTCGTTGCCCGTCGACGGCATCGTCATCGTCACGAGCCCGCAGGATCTGGTCTCGATGATTGTCGCCAAGGCGGTCAACATGGCCGAGAAGATGAACGTCCCCATTCTGGGCATTGTCGAGAACATGAGCTATATTGAGTGTCCCGACTGCGGCAAGAAGATCGAGGTCTTTGGCAAGAGCAAGCTCCCCGAGGTCGCAGAACGCTATAACCTCGACATCTTGGGCCAGCTTCCCATCAATCCGGCACTCGCCGAGGCCTGCGATAAGGGCGAGGTCGAGACCGCACTGCCCGATGGCATGTTGCCCAAGGCAGTCTCTGCCGTCGAGGCTATTACCCCGCACGAGACCGACGAGGCCTAAGTGAACACGAGCGCCTTCTATGACGTCCTGGTAATCGGCGGCGGGGCTTCAGGCCTCGCCGCCGCCATTACGGCTGCACGTGCTGGCAAAAGCGTCTGCATCGTTGAGCGCGATGTCGCCTGCGGCCTTAAGCTCCTTGCGACCGGTAACGGCCGCTGCAACCTCTCCAACGAATCGATTGATCCTCAGCGGTATAACCACCCCGCATTCGTCGAATCTGTCATGGGCCCCCAACCCGAACAAGAGCTTATGGGTTTCTTCTCCTCGCTGGGCATCATGACAACCTCCGAGGAAGGCCGGCTATACCCGCGCTCCCTTCGCGCAGAATCGGTGCGCGACGCGCTTCTCAACGTTTGCGACCGCCTAGGTATCACCTTAATCTGCGGAGCCAACGTTGCCTCGGCGCACAAAGCTTCCGAAGGCTGGACACTCCAAATAGACCGTCCAGCGCGGGCACTCAAGGCAAAAAAGCATGACGACCGAAAATCGGAGCTCCGCTCGCTTCGGAAAGCGCTCGCCGATGTCCCTCGCAAGAACGAGGCCCTGGAGGCACATGCCGTAATTATCGCCACGGGTGGCAACCCCACCGGTATCGCCGATACGTTTAGCCTCCCCCTCACTTCGCTGCGCCCCATCCTCTGCCCCGTATCGGCAACGGTCGTCGGCGATCGGGCGGCACTCAAGACGTTGGACGGTCTGCGCGTCCGCGCCCGCTTGACGCTCGCCCGCAATCATAATGAGCTCTGGCACGAAGACGGCGAAGTGCTCTTCCGAACCTTTGGCATTTCGGGCGTCGCCGCCTTTAACCTCTCCCGTCGCGTCCAGCGCGGCGACACGATTCTGCTCGACGTTTTCCCCGACCTCTCCAAAGACGAGTTGCTCGATATGCTCAACCAGCGAGTTGAGTTGCTCGGCGGCTTTTCACCCCGCGACCCCCGCTGGCTCGACGGCATGCTCGCCCCGCAGTTCTCTCGCGTTGTCTGCACCGCATTCGAACAGTGCCACCCCGGGTCGCACGACGTCATCCACCTGGTCTCAATCCTCAAGCACTTTAAGCTGCTCGTCGAGGGAACGACAGAGGAGCGTTCGGCCCAGGTCACGCGCGGCGGCGTGCCCATCGAGAGCGTCTCAGCTCCCAACCTCTGCGTGAGCAACGCGGCAGACGCCCCACTTTACATCTGTGGCGAGGCGCTCGACATCGATGCCGATTGCGGCGGCTTCAACCTTGCATGGGCTTGGATCTCGGGTATTCGCGCTGCAAGCAGCCTATAGCCGCGCAGTCTATAATCAAAACGCATTCGGGCCGTCTGGGACACCGGGCGGCCTCTTTCTTGCATCAAAGGAGACCTCGATGATCGAAATCACCCAAGTCCACGCGTCACTCGATGAGGCCGGCGACGAAACCGCCTGCCTTGCTATTGGCAGACGCGCCGTCAAACGAGCCCTGCGATGCGAGGATTCCCAGATTAAAGCCATTGAGCTCCATCGCAAGTCAATCGACGCCCGTAAAAAGCGAGATGTCCATTTTATTTTGAGCTTTCGAGTTGAACTGACAAGCTCCCGACTCGAGCAGGAGGTGGTCGACCGCGTCGCCGAGCGCGACCGCTCGCGCATCCGCATGGTAGACGGCGAGGCTCCTTCATTCCCCAACCCTATCCCGAATGCACCCAATGAGCGTCCCGTCGTTGTCGGCGCCGGTTGCGCCGGTCTCTTCGCCGCACTTACCCTCGCCGAAGCAGGTCTGAAGCCCTTGCTCATCGAGCGCGGCGACCCCGCACTTCGCCGCTCGGAAGCGATTGATCTTTTTCTTAAGGAGCGTATCCTCGACCCCGAAAGCAATATCCAATTTGGCCTGGGCGGCGCAGGGACCTTCTCGGACGGCAAGCTCAACACGGGAACCAAGAACCCTGCCCATCGACTGATTCTTGAGACCTTCGTCGAAGCGGGCTCGCCTCGCGACATCCTGTGGGACGCCAAGCCGCACATTGGCTCCGATATCCTCCCCACCGTCGTCACCAACATTTCTCAGCGCATCGAGCGGCTCGGTGGAACCGTCCGCTATCGAACAAAGCTCGTCGATATTCAAACCGATGGATCTGGCGCCATCACCGGCGTCGATGTCCAACCGCCCCAAGAAACCACAAGCGAGACAATCGCCACAAAGCACCTCATTCTCGCCTGCGGCCATTCCGCCCGCGACGTATTCGAGCTTCTCAAAGAACATAACGTTGCCCTCGCGCAAAAGACCTTTGCCATGGGCGTGCGCATCGAGCATCCACAGCGCGACATTGACCGTGCCCAATATGGCCCTTCGGCGGGGCACCCGGCACTCGGAGCAGCCCCCTACAAGCTTGTCGCCCATCTCCCCAACGGCCGCAGCGTGTTCTCGTTTTGCATGTGCCCCGGCGGACAGGTTGTCGCCGCCTCTTCAGAGCCCGGCCATCTGTGCGTCAACGGCGCCAGCCTCAACGCCCGCGCCGGCCGCAACGCAAACGCCGCCCTCCTCGTTAACGTCACGCCCGACGATCTTCCCAGCGACGATCCTCTTGCAGGCGTAGAACTCCAGCGCATTTGCGAGCGGGCTGCCTATCGCCTTGGCGGCTCCAACTGGAACGCACCGGCACAGCTCGTCGGTGATTTCCTTGCAGAACGCGCCAGCACGACATGCGGCAAGGTAAAGCCCACCTATCCGCTCGGCGTGACCTGGACAGCGATCGATGAGTCATTGCCGCAACATATCATCGAGTCGCTTCGTCTGGGAATTCCCTTGCTAGGCAAAAAACTGCGTGGCTACGACCATCCCGATGCCGTCCTCACCGGTGTTGAGACACGCTCGAGCTCTCCGGTCACTGTCACTCGAGACCGGGAATGCCACGCCGTATCGACCCCGGGGCTCTACCCCTGCGGCGAGGGGGCCGGATATGCCGGCGGAATCATGAGCGCCGCTACCGATGGCATCCGTTGCGCCAAAGCCCTCATTGCCGATCTCTAGCTCGCTAAAAGGCACGGCCCCCGAGCTCAGCGAGGAGCTCGGGGGCCGTGCCTTATTTCTTAAACCGCGCGCCCTGGCGTTTTCTGCCCGAAGCGAACGTAGAGCCTTTGCGGGCCTGCGAGCGCAAGCGCTCAATCGTCTCGTCCTCAGTCGCACCCTCAAGCATCGCCCTAATCTGAACGACTGCATCGCGCAGACGCGCTGCTTCCTCGAAGTCCATGGCGGCAGAAGCATTGCGCATATCTTCCTCCATGGTCTCAGCGATCCGCACAAGTTCATCATGTGGCAGCTCCTTGAGCTGCTCGGCGAGCGTCTGCTCAGACGGCACCGTCTCCGGCGGAGCGCCCCCGCCGTTTTCATCGGGCGTATAGAATGCGCCGTGGCCCAACGAATCGCCCTTCGAACGCCCCTTGGAGCCAACGGTCTTCTCCGCCTCGGCAATAAAGCTCGAAATGTCGTTAATGGCCTTGCGGACCGTCTTGGGCACAATGCCATGCTCTTCGTTATATGCCATCTGAATCTCGCGACGGCGCTGCGTCTCCTCGATGGCTTCTTTCATCGAATCGGTCACAACGTCTGCATACATGATGACCTCGCCGTCGGCATTACGGGCCGCACGGCCAATCGTCTGAATCAGCGAACGGCGGTTGCGCAAGAAGCCTTCCTTGTCAGCGTCGAGAATTGCCACCAGTGATACCTCGGGAAGGTCCAGACCCTCGCGGAGCAGGTTGATGCCAACGAGAACATCAATCTTTCCCTCGCGCAGCGTTCGCAGGATCTCGACGCGGTCCATCGTCGCTGTATCGGAGTGCATGTAATTGACCTTAATGCCGGCATCAAGCAGATGGTCGGTCAGGTCCTCAGCCATGCGCTTGGTGAGCGTGGTCACCAGTACGCGCTCCTTGCGGGCAACGCGCTCGCGAATCTCATCCTCAAGATCGTCAATCTGCCCACGAACCGGACGCACATCGATCTTGGGGTCGAGCAGGCCGGTCGGACGAATGATCTGCTCAACGTCGTTTTGACTCACGCGCAACTCATAGTCGCCCGGCGTAGCCGAGACGTAGATGAACTGGGGAATCCTCGCCTCAAACTCATCAAAACGAAGCGGGCGGTTATCGAGTGCCGAAGGCAGACGAAAACCATGCTCCACCAGCGTGACCTTACGCGAGCGGTCGCCTTCGTGCATGCCGCGGATCTGCGGCACCGTTACATGGCTCTCATCGATGATGCAGAGCATATCCTTGGGAAAGTAATCAATCAGGGTAAACGGCGGCTCACCCGGCTTGCGACCGTCCAGATGACGCGAGTAGTTCTCGATGCCGTTGCAAAAGCCCATCGTCTCGAGCATCTCAAGATCATAGTCGGTGCGCTGCTGCAGACGCTGTGCCTCGAGCAGCTTATCAGTCGCCTTGAGCTCGGCCACACGCTTCTCGCACTCTTCACTGATTGATTTCAGAGCCGCTTTGACCTTAGGCTTCTCAGTCACGTAGTGCGAGGCCGGCCACACGGGAATGGCCTCGTACTCACGCAGCATCTCTCCGGTGACCTCGTCAATCTCGGCAATCAGCTCGACCTCGTCGCCAAAGAACTCAAACCGCAACGGATGCTCGGCATAGGGCGGATACACGTCGACAACATCGCCGCGCACGCGGAACGTGCCGCGTGCCAGGTCATAGTCATTGCGATCATATTGAATGTCGATAAGTGCATGGATAAAGTCATCGCGCTCGAGCGGCACCTTCTTGTCGACGTTCGGAGCTAGGCCCGCATAGTCCTCGGGAGAGCCAATGCCATAGATACACGAGACCGATGCGACGACGATCACATCGCGTCGAGATAGCAGCGATGCAGTCGCCTGATGTCGCAGCATCTCGACCTCTTCGTTAATCGAGGAATCCTTCTCGATATACGTATCGCTTTGCGGCACATACGCTTCGGGTTGATAGTAATCGTAGTACGACACAAAATAGACCACGGCGTTGTCAGGGAAGAATTCCTTGAGCTCGCTCGCGAGCTGAGCGGCAAGCGTTTTATTGGGAGCCATAACCAGCGTCGGCTTCCCCAGGGCCTCAATAGTCTTAGCCATCGTGAAGGTCTTGCCCGAACCAGTCACGCCCAGCAAAACCTGATAGCGATCTCCATCCCTCACGCCCTGCACAAGCGACTCAATGGCCTTAGGCTGGGAACCAGCGGGCTCGTATGGAGACACGACCTTAAACGGCACCTCGGAGCTCTCAACGCCAAAACGTTTAAGCTCTCCTCCAACACGCTCAACTTCAAATTCCGCCATGGATACTCCTAACTCATATATCTGCAGTATACGCAGGCGGCAGGCATAGTCCTATACGAACCGATCGGGATAGAGGGTCTTGTAGCGAACCCAGGCATTATTGACACGAATCAGATACGCCTGCGTCTCGGGAAAGGTGATTGCATTATGAAGCGACGTGCTCTGCTGCGCCCATCCGTCGACATTGCCCATGCCGGCGTTATAGGCGGCAATGGCACTGTCAGTCGACCCGTTAAAATACGTTAGAAGATACGAAAGATACGCACAGCCAAACTCGATGTTCGTAGCGGGATCGTTAAGGCTGTCGGCTGAATACTCGCTACCATCGACAAGACCCTTGGCAATCATATCCTGGGCAGTCTCGGGCATCAGCTGCATCAAGCCCTGTGCGCCTTGATTCGACTCGGCCTCGGGATCCCAATTCGATTCCGACTTTATGACGGCACACACCAGATACGGATCAAGATTGTGCGAAATGCTCGATTGCTTTACGTACGCCTCGTAGTCAATCGGATACAGCGGCTTAAAGAAAGCGGCAGGGGCACACGAGTAGACGAGCGAAATAAGGCCGAAGACGAACACAACGGCAAGTGGCGCCACGCGATACCACGTAAAGAAACGTGCCTTAGGCATCGGCCTCCTCCTTATCCGGAGTATCTATAAACCCGTGGCATGCAAGCCATGAGTCAAGCTGCTCAAAGAGCGAATTATCGCCTGCGGCATTATCAATTACCGTCGTAGCGAGATTGCAAAGCGAAGCCTCATCAGGTTGGCATGCAGAGCGAGCATCAAAATCAGAGGACCCCATACCACGATGAATGGCACGCTCTCGACGAACTGCTAAAGGAGCGCTGATAACCAGAATTTCATCAGCCAGGCCAAAAGCATCCTCAAAACCAGTCGGTGCAGAAACCTCGACAACCGCAAAGGGATAACGGGGGGACGAAACCGTGCAGCAAACCGGATCAAGAATCCTCAGAGACAGCCGTTCGATGAGGACTGGATGGACGATGCCATTGAGCCGCGCAACTGTATCAGGAGAGGCGAAAGCTCGAGCAGCGAGGACATTGCGGCGAATGCCGCCCTCCCCGTCCAGAATGTCCCAACCGAATTCTTCTGCGATGGCATTGACGATATCGGAGCCTGGCACATACAGCGATTTGGCAAGCTCATCCAAATCGATAAGCATGGCGCCACGAGATTCGAGATAGCGGCAGGCAGTTGACTTACCCGAAGCAATATTGCCCAAGATAAAAACGGTAAACATCAAGTCCTCCCTAACGCCAATGGGAATTATTATCGCGCAAATACAAAAGAAGGACTCAAAATACAGCCAAACAGTAAGACAAGCTAAACGAAGGCGAGTTCTTGTACTACAACTCTCAATCAAACGCAAAAAGGGGGAGGCCGCGAGGCCTCCCCCTTCTTCAGTTTCGCTGACGGCTCGGTGCCGTCCACCGG
>CABVCJ010000042.1 GCA_902496845.1 uncultured Collinsella sp. | reverse complement strand
GAAGCGTTGCCTCGTCCACGTAACCTTCCGAAAGAGGGGCGATCTCAAAGATGGCCGTGCCCTCGTCGTCGGTCGTGGCGGTGAGCTGCTTGCCTGCGGCATAGCGCGATGTGAGCGTGACCTGGGCACCCGTGATGGGCGTATTCTTGTTGGCGACATCGACCACGACCACACCAAACATGGTGCGCGAGAGCACGAGTACCTTGAAGGGATCTTCTTCATCGGCATGGGCTTCGGTAGGCGTAAATGGCAGTATGAAGACGTTTGGGCTGCCTGGCACGCGAGGCAACATCATGCCTGCCAGCGAAGACGCTCCGGCGACAAGTAGCGAACGGCGATCAAGCATCTTGGGCTCCCATCCCGCAAATATCGGTGGAAATACTCTCATTTTGCGAGAAGGCATCCTGTCACGGTAGTGCCGTTCGATGGCCAAAATGTCCAATTTGAGCGCGCGAAAGCGTCGGGCCCCCGGGACGCTTTCGATATGCCAGGTAGTCTGGCCGCTAACGCAACATATGCGCGACCAGTTCGGCGCGTGTGCCGATGCCAAGCTTTGCGTATACGCCGGATAGGCGGTTTTTGACGGTGCCCGGCGATACTCCCATATGGCGTGCGATTTCGGCGTTGGTCCACCCACGACAGGCGAGCATGGCCATGGTGAATTCCGTGGTCGTTAGATCGTCGGCCACGTCCTCGCCCGAATCGGGGTTGTGGATGCGCCGCCAACCGTAGCTGAATCGATACGTGATCTCGATGATGCGCGCGAAGTCGTCAGGATATTGCGTTTTTAGGCACGTCTCGATGAGCCCCTGTAAAAGGCCGTGGTGCTCGCCAATGAGCTCGATAAGGCCGTCGGGGCGCGCAATGTTCCAAGCAACTCCGAAGTGCGCTTTTGCGGCGTCGATGTCCTTGAGGCTCATGCATGCCATGGAAGCTGCCAGGTGCAAGAACACTTCCGAGATGGAATAGCTTCCCTGTTTCATGATCAGGGCATTTTCCGCCATGCCCAGGCTGCGGCCATATTCGCCGCGCAGATACAGGGCATGCGCCATCACGTAGCTGGCGAACAGGCGCAGACCTTCGGGCAGATGCGCCGCAAGCGGATAAAACTCTTCGGCGGAATACGGGGAAGGCAAGTGCAGCAGGACGCTCGCGGCCGAGGCGAACAGGATATGCGTGGCGTGGACGGCGGGCGATTCCTCGTCAGTTGGCGTTTCGAGGATGCCCGCAAGGCAACGGCGAGCATCGGCGATACGGTTGAGCGACAGACTGGCGTATCCGCAGATAAGGCATGCGGAATAGCGCAGTGCGGGATCGGTGGCGTCAAGATAGGGGCGTGCTGTCTCGGCGGCGAGCGTGGCCTGTCCGCGAAAGTACAGTGCTTCTGCCGTGGCGATGGTGCGTGAATCGGGGTCGGAAATGCCTGCAACCGCAGCGTCAATCTGGCCCGGCACAAAGGCAGTGCACATCAACGGCATGGGAATGCGCGGGTAGCCATCGCAGTCCATCTTCCATCTCCCATCAGGTGGCAACAATGCAGCAATTGTACCCCTGTTGCTCGGGGCCCCTTTCGTTTTACTGTTCGGTTAACGCTGCGGATCGTTTTGGAAGGCTTACGAGCATGGTAGTCCCGTTCTCGGAACTTGTTTCGACCTCTACCGTGCCACCGTGAAGTGCTGCAATCTCCCAAACGAGTGCTAGCCCGAGTCCTGCGCCGCCGTATGCCCTGCTGCGGGATTTGTCTAGACGAAAGAACGGTTGGAAGATGCTCTCACGGTACTGCTTGGGTATTCCCGGGCCCTCATCTTTGACTCGTAGGAGCACGTGGCTGTCGCTGTCGCTGATGGAGACGTTGACAGTCGAGTCGGTGCGGCTGTAGCGGATAGCGTTTTCGACCAGGTTGAACACCAGCCGGTACAGTAGCGTGTCGCTCCCGATTACTAAAGCGTCTCCAGCACAATTGAGGGCTATGCCCTTATTTTCGGCAAGTGGCGTAAGGTCGGTGAGGACCTCTTCGGACAAGGGGCCAAGTTCAACATCGTCCTCGCAAGGAACGCTGCGGAGCTCACTCATCTCGAGTAATACCTTGGTCATCCGCGACATTCGCTCGGTTTGTTCTTGTAGCAGGCCGAGCAGCTCGGCTGTTTCGGGTTGCAAACCGGAGTGCTCGGAGATGAATAGTTCAATCTGTGCTTGCATAAGGGCGAGTGGGGTGCGCAGCTCGTGTGCGGCGTTGCCGGTAAACTGACGCTGTGCAGAGAACCCTTCGCCAAGACGAGCGATCATGTCGTTGAAAGAGGCGCTGCATCGTTGTAGCTCGGTGGGCATATCTTCATTGAGTCTGATTTCGCTTAGGTTGTCAGGCTGCACGCGCTCAGCCTGGGCTGCAAAAGCCCGTAGCGGTTTAAGTGCACGGCCGCTCACAAAGTATGCCAGCACGCCGCCAAGGAGCGTGACTCCAGCCGTGATGTACCAGGCTGTCGTGCCAAAAGACTCCTGTGCGTCGTTTACGACGATCGTGACTCTGTCATCGGGGACCGCTTTCGTCGGGTCGAACGCCTGGGGCGAATCTTCGCCGGTTGCGTTAAAGGCTGAGATGTCACTGCCGATGGCATCCATGTAGCGCATGCCCGTATAGCCGACCAGGCAGTTCGTCAGAACGCATGCCGCACACGTGAGCAGTGCCGTCATGATCGTTATGCGCCATTGCAGCGAAAGCCCTTTCATTCTCCATCCTCCATGACGTAGCCCTCTCCAATCCGATTGCGAATCGGGTCGTATCCCAAAGCGCTGCGTAGCTTTTTGCGGAGCGACGAGATATGAACGCGGGTTGCGTTGCTAAAGCTGTTTACGCTGCTATCCCAAACGTGCTCGATAAGCTCCTCTTGGCTTACCGGTCGCCCCTGATTAAGCATCAGGTATTCCAAGATTCCCGTTTCCTTGCGTGTAAGAGATAAGGCCTCGCTGCCCACGGAAGCGATGCGCGCCTTGGTGTCAAAGCTGAGTTTTCCGCAGGTTAATACTATGTCGCTTTGTGCGAAGCGCCTGAGGGTAAGGCTGCGGATCCTTGCCGCAAGTTCGTCCAGATGAAACGGCTTGGTGAGGTAATCGTTGGCGCCGGCATCGAGTCCGTCGACCTTATCGGATACTTCGCCACGCGCGGACAGAATCAGCACCTTGGTCTCGCAGTCGGTTTTCCTAAGTTCCCTGAGTACGGTCATGCCGTCGATACGGGGAAGGTTGAGGTCGAGTACCACGAGGTCGAAGGCCTCGACGTCCAGTAGGTCGAGCGCCTCCTGCCCGTCGTGGCAACAGTCGACGCTGTACGCCAAGTTTCGCAAGCTGCGCGCGATTGCGTCACACAGCGCCTGCTCGTCTTCGACGATCAAAATACGCATAACAGTCTCCTTGCACATTTCAAATCGCGCTTAACACGGATTTTATAGTCGATATGGTCCAATGGTCGCGTAACGAAAGGAGTGGTTGGGTTGTTCAAAGCGGTAAAACCCATGGTACAGGTCGCTTTGTTGATCGTCGGAATTGCCATGGTGTGCTTTGGTGTTATGCGTGGCGAGGCGGATGCCGTGCTGGCCAAAGCGATTAGGCTGTGCTTGGAGTGTATCGGAATTGGATAAAAGAGAAAACACTGCGTCGCATGTTTTGGCCCGATTTCGCGGATTCATTCAGGCGGCGGCGACGCTGGTCACCAATATTCACCTGCCAAACTTTGCCAAAGGCGGCATCTATCAGGGCACGGGAAAAACAGTCTGCGTACCTGGACTTAATTGCTATTCGTGTCCCGCGGCATCGGGTGCGTGCCCCATCGGGTCGTTCCAGTCGGTGGTAGGTTCATCCAAGTTCAACTTTTCTTACTATGTCACTGGTACGCTCATTTTGGTCGGCGTGCTGCTGGGACGCTTTGTATGCGGCTTTCTGTGCCCGTTTGGCTGGCTGCAGGAGCTGCTTCATAAGATTCCCGGCAAAAAGCTTTCCACGAAAAAGCTTAAGCCGCTCACGTACATCAAATACGTCGTGCTGCTGTTTGCCGTGGTGCTGCTGCCCGTCTTGGTGGTCAACGATGTGGGGATGGGGGACCCGTTCTTTTGCAAGTACATCTGTCCACAGGGTGTGCTCGAGGGCGCCATTCCGCTGGCCATTGCCAATGCCGGCATTCGATCTGCGTTGGGACAGCTCTTTACTTGGAAACTTGCCGTTCTCATTGCCGTGGTAGTGCTGAGCGTTTTGTTCTACCGCCCCTTCTGCAAATGGATTTGCCCGCTCGGCGCATTCTATGCGCTCATGAATAGGGTGTCCCTACTGGGGATTCGGGTTGACGCATGCAAATGTGTCTCGTGCGGCAAGTGCTCAAAGGTTTGTCAGATGGACGTTGATGTGGTCCGCGCGCCCAATCATGCCGAATGTATCCGGTGCGGAAAGTGCATCGGGGCCTGTCCTGTCGATGCCATCAGCTATCGCTATGGCCTGGATGTGTCGGCGGAAAAGCTTCCCTTGACCGCCGATAAAAAGTAAACAAGCTTCGACAAAACGGAGGAATGACTATGAAGCTTTCTAAGATTGCGGCCCTGTTTATGGTGCCGGTACTGGCCTTGTGTCTTGTGGCGTGCTCGGCACCTGGTGGCAATGCGAGCGAATCTGCGGGCTCCGATCCTAAGATCGCAGAACTCACTGCGCAGAAGCCGACCAATGCCGACGAGGCCGCCGAGTTGTATGCAAAACTCATGCAGAAGGAGAACGATATCTTTTCGAGTGATAACGCGCTGTGGGAAAAGGTATTCAATGCGGCAAATAAAGACTCGGCAATGATTGAGGACGGCAGCAATTACGGCGATTTCCTGCTCAAGACCATCGACGGCGCCAAGGATGAGTTTACGGCGGATGAGCTTAAGACGCTCAAGGCCGGTGCGCAGCAGATCAAGGAGATCGAGGACAAGCTCGAGAGCTTGGAGAAGGAGTTCCCCGGCTGTGGAAGCACGCCGAGCGCAGGCGAGAGCGTCGACGCTTCGACCGCTGGCATGACGGCTGGTGCCAATGCTTCGAGCGAGGCGACGAAGTTCCCCAGCTTTACGGGCAAAGACCTGGATGGCAACGACGTGAGCAGCGACGAGCTGCTCTCTAAGAACAAGGTCACCGTCATGAACTTCTGGTTCACTACTTGCAAGCCGTGCGTGGGCGAGCTGGGCGATCTTGAGAAACTGAATCAGGAGCTTGCCGAGAAGGGCGGCCAGGTCGTGGGCGTCAATTCCTTTACGCTCGATGGCAACAAGGGCGAGATTGCAGATGCCAAGGACGTGCTGAGCAAGAAAGGCGTAACATATAAGAACATCTGGTTCAAGTCGGACAGCGAGGCCGGTAAGTTTACGTCAAATTTGTTCTCGTTCCCGACAACGTATGTCATCGATCAGAATGGCAACATCGTAGGGGATCCAATCGTGGGAGCCATCAGCTCCGCCGAGCAGCGCGCAGCACTCGACAAGCTTATCGACCAGGCGATTGCGAATAGCGAGCAGTAAAAAACGTGTAAGCATAGCGAGGATCGTGCGCCGCTGTGCGAAGTAGTTCGCTACCTTTCAAAATAAGCTCCACCATATAGAGGTCCCGCTCGGGACCTCTTCTTTTGGGCGTCATCCCGTTCGTTTTTTGCGCGGTTCCCTACATTCCTCACTGGCTCCGGCAAAAAATGGGGATAGAGTAGGACAAACGCGTCGAATACGAACGGCGGGGGAGAGCGGGCAAGTGCGCCCGCGTGGGAGAGGTTGCCGTCCATGTTGGAGCTCAAAGGTATTTGCAAAAGGTACGTTACGCAGTCGTTTACGCAGGTGGCGCTCGACAGCGTAAGCCTGTCTTTTCGCGATAACGAGTTCGTGGCCATTCTGGGCCCCTCGGGCTCGGGCAAAACCACGATGCTCAACGTTATCGGCGGGCTTGATCATTTTGATTCCGGCGACCTGCTGATCGACGGCATCTCGACCAAGGACTTTCACGATCGCGATTGGGATGCCTATCGCAACAACCGCATCGGCTTTGTGTTCCAGAGCTATAACCTCATTCCGCATCAGACCATTTTGGAAAACGTGGAGCTGGCGCTTGCGCTTACGGGCGTGGGGCATGCCGAGCGCCGCCAGCGTGCGCGCGAGGCGTTGGAGAAAGTTGGCCTGGGCGAGCATGTTAACAAGCGCCCGAGCCAGCTATCGGGCGGACAGATGCAGCGCGTGGCCATCGCCCGCGCCCTGATCAACGATCCCGAGATCGTGCTGGCAGACGAGCCGACCGGCGCTTTGGATTCAACGACATCCGTACAGGTCATGGACCTGCTCAAGGACGTGGCGCGCGACCGCCTGGTCATCATGGTCACGCACAATCCCGAGCTGGCGTACCAATATGCCACGCGCATCGTCAATCTGGCGGACGGCAAGATCACCGACGATTCCGACCCCTTCGATGTTGCCAAGGCCGCGCGTCGCGAGGCAAAGCCTACGCGCAAAACCTCGATGAGCTTTGTGACGGCGCTGGGGCTTTCTGCCCGAAACCTCATGACCAAGAAGGGCCGCACGGCCATGACTGGCTTTGCGGGCTCGATTGGCATTATCGGTATCGCGGCGATTCTGGCGCTGTCCAACGGCGTAAACGGCTACATCAAAAAGGTCGAGGAGGATACGCTCTCGAGCTACCCGCTCACCATTTCCAAGCAGGATTACGACCTGTCGTCCATGATGGGCGGTCAGGGGGCCACGGGCGACGATACGTCCAAGAGCGAGGATTCGTCCGACGACAGTGCCGGCGGCAAGGCTCAGGGAACCGATAAGATTCCCGTGGTTACGGCCGTAAAGGATATGTTTGCGAGCGTTAAGTCTAACGACATGACGAGCTTTAAGGCATGGCTCGATGCCGGTGGCGACGGCATCGATAAAGAGGTCAACGCCATTCAGTACGGCTACGGTGTATCGCCGGTTGTCTATCGTGCCGGCAAGGGCGATGAGAAGCCTGTCCGGCTGGTGCCCAACGCCATGACCGAGGCCATGAGCGGAGGCGCGAGCTCGGCGGCAACGGTGAGCATGGAATCCATGGGAACCTCAGTCTTTAACGAGATGATTGACGACCAGAGCCTGCTCGACAGCCAGTACGATGTCGTCGCCGGTCATTGGCCCACGTCTGCCAACGAAGCCGTGATGGTGCTTTCGAGCCGCGGTACGGTGGGCGACTACACGCTCTACAGCATCGGCGCGCTGGATATCGATGAGCTCAACGATCTGGTTAACAGTGCCATGGCGGCCGACGGCAAGGTCGAAGCGCCCGAGACCGGTACCGACTTTACCTACGACGATGCGTTGTCTACCACGTTTAAGGTGCTGTCGCCGGCCGATGCGTATCGCAAAAACGAAGAGACCGGCATGTGGACTGACATGTCTGACGATGCCGACTTTATGACGGCCAAGGTTGCCGACGGTATTGACGTGCGCATTGTGGGCGTGGTGCGACCTAACGAGACGGCCAATGCGAGCGCATTGACCCCGGGCATTGCCTATACGCATGCACTAACTCGTCAGCTTATGGAGCGCGCCGCCGATTCGCAGATTGTGCAGGAGCAACTCGCCCGTCCCGAGACGGATGTCTTTACGGGCAAGTCTTTCGATGAACTGCAGGGTGATGCCAAGCAAGGCGTGGATTTGGGCAGCATGTTCAGTGTGGACGAGGCGGCGCTCAAGAGCGCGTTCTCGTTCGATGCGTCTGCGCTCTCGGGTGCAGCCGGCGGTATGGACCTTTCTGGTATCGATTTGTCCGGGCTGGATATTGATCTTTCGGGCGTTGGCAAGGACATCGACTTCAGCGACATCATGGCAAAAGCGCCAACCCCAGATTTCTCGGGTATCTTTGACGGTCTGGAACTCACGCCCGAGCAAATGCAGCAGGTGGGAACGCTTGCCAACCAGCTGTTTGAAGGCTTTTTACAGTCTGATCAGTTTAAGGCGCTGACACCCGAAGATCTTAAAGACGCGTCAACGCTCGCTGCCGCATTCTCGACGTATCTTGAGAATGATGCCGCAGCCCAGCAATGCCTGGCTCAGCTGAAGGCCCTCGGCGGCGATGCCCTGGCCGAGCGCCTGCAGCAGGCGATGACCGACTATGTGCAAAAGCAGCTGGCTCCGTATCTGCAGCAGGCTATGGATCAGGTGATGAAGGCAATCAGCGAGCAGATAACGTCGACGGTATCATCCCAGCTCAAGGCGGGCGCGGCAGGGCTTATGGACCAGATGGCGACGCAGATGTCTTCGAGTTTTGCCAACCTGGCGAGCGCCATGCACGTGGATGCGAGCGCCTTTGCTCGTGCCATCCATTTCAACATGGACGCCGAGGACCTGAGTTCGCTCATGATGAGCTATGCCAAGGCGTCGAAGCTCACCTACGATAACAATCTGACCATACTGGGCTATGCGGACGAGGCCGATCCCATCTCGGTCAAGATTTTCCCGCGCGACTTTGAGGCCAAGGAGCGCGTACTCGATCACATCGATGCGTACAACAAGCAGGTCAAAGCCGCTGGCCACGATGATCGGGCAATTTCGTACACAGACTACATGGGCATCATCATGGGTTCGGTGACCGACATCGTGAATACCATCAGCTTGGTGCTCATCGCATTCGTGAGTATCAGCCTGGTGGTGAGCTCCATCATGATCGGCATCATCACCTACATCAGCGTGCTGGAACGCAAAAAGGAGATTGGCATCCTGCGTGCGATCGGCGCGTCGAAGCGTAACGTGGCCAACGTATTCAATGCCGAGACCTTTATCGAGGGCCTCATTGCCGGCGTCTTTGCCATTGTCGTCGTGGTGGCCGTGAGCTTCCCAGTTAATACCTGGGCGCTTGCTGCCAAACAAGTACCCAACCTGATGAGCCTGCCCGTGCAGGATGCGCTGGTACTCATTGCAATTTCGGTGCTGTTGACGGTCGTTGCCGGCCTGCTGCCTGCTCGCAGCGCATCCAAGAAGGACCCCGTCGAAGCCCTACGCTCCGAATAATGTGACAAAGGGACAGTCCCTTTGTCACATTGAGACCCTTGCGAAATCGGGGTCTAATTACCGTTCGGCAGGTTAAGAACTCCCTCTCCCCGCTTAATGCTTGACGAAGAGTCTTCTGGTTTATATACCTATCGGTAGGCATATAGGATGTATTGCCGATAGAAATGGAGCAACCATGACTCTCACCACACCAGCCAAAAAAGATTGTCTCCGTGAAAGCGGCGCATTTGCTTGGGTCGTCGTTATTGCGCTCGGCTTAATGTCCGCCGGAACAACTGGCACATATAGCATTATTGCCGGCTCATTCGTTGCTCCAGTATGTGAAGATCTGGGCTTTGACTACACTTCTTTTTCTTTCTATTTCACCGCGATTCTTCTTGGCCTTGCGCTTGGGCTTCCGCTTTTGAGTCGCTTCATTCCAAAAGTAATCGGCAAACCATGGCATATTTGCATTGAACTCGTCCTTATTGTCGCCGGCGCCGCAATGGCGTTCTACACCGAGGTCTGGATGTTCACCGTCTCCGCCGCAGTGATCGGCATCTGCTTTTCGTTTACAACGGGCGTCTGCATGTCCGATGTCATTGACCAATGGTTCAGCAAATCGTCCGGTCTTGCCATCGGCCTCGCTTGGGGCGTTAATTCTCTCTGTACGCTGCTATTGAGTCCTGTCATTACGCTGGTCATCGAGCAGCAAGGCTGGCGTACGGGATACATCGTGCTTGCGGCCGTTTCTGCAGCTATGATTTTGCCTGCAAGCGCATTTATCATTCGCCTTAACCCCTCTGATCGCAACATGCTTCCGTACGGAGAGACCGCCTCCGAAACCCATGAGAGCTGCAGCGCCGATGAGCAGGAAGATGTTCTTTCGGGCATGGCACTCCGCGATGCCGCGAAAACGCCGTCTTTTATTCTCTGTGTCCTCTTGCTTTGCGTGGCGCAGCTCACCTGCTGCATGAACCAGCTGTTTCCAACCTATGCAAGCGAGGTCGGTTTCAATCCTATCGTAGGAAGCTTAATGGTCTCGGCAGCTTCACTCTCCGATATCTTCCTAAATCCCTTCGTGGGCAAAACATGCGACAAGCTTGGCGCTATTAAAGCAACGGTCGCATGGACAGGTGTCAGCATTCTTTCATTCCTGCTTCTTATCATTGGCGGAAGCAATGAGACCGTTTCCATCATTGCAGCTGGTGTAAACGATGTCATGTTCGCCATCGTTGGAACCGCAATGCCGATGCTTCTACTCTCGCTCTTTGGATCACGCGATTTTGGAAGGATCTATTCGATCGTTTGCTCAGCGGGCTATGTCGTCGGTGCTTTTGGAATGCCGGTCATGATGAAGGTTTACGGCATGGCGGGGTCATTCCAGGGAGTATTTATCTTCTGCATTGCCTGCAACCTTATGATTGCTGCGTTTGCTATCGTTTCCGGCTTTCTCAATAAGGCTGCTGAAAAGTAATAAGCGCCGATTTGCATCGGCATAGATTGCCACGCAACAGGGGTTGACTCCAAGCCAGACTGGAGTCGACCCCTGTTTTCGTTTTAAAGGTTGCCCGCAGGCACCATGGGTGCCAACATGCGCTTCAGCTTGGCTGGTTTATTTGAACATAAGCTCGACTATTCCCGCCCAAACCGCTTTTTCATCAATATCCTCACCCTGAGCGACCGTATTGCTTGCTCCCTCCAGAACGGTATAAAGAATTTGTACGTAGAGCATTACGTCGGCGCTATCGGAAAACGCGCCAATCTCTACACCATGAAGAAGGATGTCTTTAAGCGCATCCATGGTTCGTTTGGTCGCCGTCGCTTGACGTTCCTGAACTGCAGGAATTCGATTTGCTTGAACGCTAACCTCGGCCAGCACGCGCCGGCGCTTTTCATCGCTTCGATAGCCACCTATAACTGAATTGCCGAGCTCGATAAGCGCGGCCTTGAACCCGTCCCTATCGACTATTAGCGAGTAGTCGCGCTGATAGTCAATGGTCGGAAACATGCTGTCCAAGAGCGTAGTGAAAATCTCCTCTTTAGAGGGAAAGTAGTAGTACACCGACGGCTTGGATATACCGACAAAGTCGCAAATCTTTCCGATAGACGCTTTGTCATAACCGACTTCTGCCACAAGATCGTACATTGCGTCCAATATTTTTTTTCTTGTGCTCACGCTGCATTTCTCCATCGCAAATCACTTCCGCACTACCAACATTATTAAGGATGGCAACGGAACATCAATTTGTGTCCAAACATGACCACTATATACGGTGAACGGTATGTATCAGTAGGCGAGCGGCAATTATTCAAAACTATCTACCGAACGGTAGGTATAGTAGTACTATAGCAGGTGAAACCCCGCTATTGTCGCGGCCGGACAGCATCGCGGGAAACCCGACGGAAGGACCAACCATGTACGAGAACTATCGTATGCCGGGCGAGTTCGAGAAGCGCTCCAACGTCTATGTGACATGGCTTCCCGATTACATCCGTGCAGAGGGCTATGATAACCGCCAGCCCTGCGTTGACGTGATCAAGGCTCTGCTCGAGTATGGCGACGTTACGGTCAACCTCAATTGCGGTACCCCCGGCTCCTATGAGGAGGCTTGCTCGCGCCTGAAGGAGGAGGGGGTTGATCTCGATCGCATCGAGATCACGCAGTTCGAAGACTCCAACTTCTATGTCCGCGACAACGGTCCCAGCATCATGGTCGACGACAAGGGCCATTCTTATATGGTCAACCCCGCTTGGACCTATTACGGCGTGTGGGACAAGAACTCCCCGGAGTGCCAGTCCGCACGTAAGGCAGCGGTTCACATGGCGGTTGCGCTCGGTTGCTTCGATATCGTCAATTCCGAAATGGTTTCGGAGGGCGGCGACCGCGAGTTTGACGGTCACGGCACTCTGATCGCAATCGAGGACACGGAATGCCGCAAGCGTAATCCCGAGTTCACGAAAGAGGAAGTAGAGGCCGAGTATAAGCGCATCTACAACCTCAACAAGGTTATCTGGCTTCCGCAGCCTATGCTCGAGGACGACGACTATCGACTGGGCATCCTCGACGAGAAGGAAGACGGAACTCCCGTCTTTGGCATGAGCTTTGCAGCTCACATTGATGAGATGTGTCGCTTTATCACTCCGAACAAGATTCTTCTTGCCGAGGTGTCCGATGAAGAGGCAGCCTCGAGCAAGGCTGGAGCAGAGTCTCGTCGCCGCATTGAGGCAGCCTACGAGATCCTGAGCAACGAAACGGACTGGGAGGGCAAGCCCTTCGAGATCGTTCGTATGCCCACCGCCGAGCCTATTGAAGTCGTTATCGCCCCTGGCGATGAAGATTACGAGCTCTATAAGGGCTTCATCGACGAAATGGGCGGCAAGTTTATGGATGGCACCCCCTGGCCCGAGGGCCCCGTCCACTTCTACGCCGCAGCGAGCTACTGCAACTTCCTGATTTGCAACGGCGTCGTTCTTGGCCAGCGTTATTACCACGAGGGCATGAGCGAGGTCGTGAAAGAGAAGGACGAGCAGGCCAAGGCAGTTCTTGAGAGCTGCTTCCCCGATCGCAAGGTCATCATGATTGATTCCCTCGCGCTTAACCTGTCCGGCGGCGGCGTGCACTGCTGGACTAAGGACGTGGCGGCCAGTCGTTAGTGAGCCTTAGAGCCTGCGCTCTTTGGCTTAGGCGCCACATGTACCGCTCCCCGAGGGATATCCGTGTTTTCCTCGGGGACACATTCAACAATAATTTTGATAATAATTCGAAAGGAAATAGGCATGAACAACAGCCTCCGCGGTCGCGACTACATCAACATCCATGATCTTTCCTCCGAGGATTTCCGCTATCTCATCGATCTTGCCTGGAACCTTAAGGCTCAGAAGAAGTCCGGTGTCGACCAGCACTACTTCCCCGGCAAAAACGTCCTCGCCAACTTTGAGTGGGGCTCGACCCGTACTCGTTGCGCATTCGAGACCTCCTGCAATGATTTGGGCATGGGCTTCACTTATCTGACCAACTCCCACATGGGTGACTGCGAGACCGTCAAGGATGCCATGCGCGTCTTTAACGGCATGTACGATCTCATCGTCTACCGCGCACAGAAGGACGAGCAGTTCCTCTATGACGTCGCCGACCTGGTTGACATCCCGGTCATCAATGCCCTTACTCTCGGCGATCACCCGACTCAGATGCTCGCTGACGCTCTTACGATGGAAGAGCAATGGGGCGGTTTGCGTACGAGCCGCGGCAAGAAGATGGCTTTCGTTGGCAACTGCGCCGGCGCCCCAGTGTGGTATGGCCGTCTGTGCGCTATGCTCGACATGGACTTCCTCGCCATCGGCCCCGACGACCTCCGTCATCAGATGTGCAAGGAAATGATCGAAGAGGTGGAGGCCTGCTACGCCAAGTACGCTCCCAATAGGACCTTTACCATCACCTCTGACCTCGATGCCCTGGATGGCGTTGACGTTATCGTTACCGAGGAGTGGCGCTACATCAACCCCGAGTGCGGCGAAGAGGTTCTGGATCCCGACGACTACAACTCCTGGTTGGGCGATGCCGAGTCTTTGTACCCCTATCGCGTCACCAGCGAGCTGTGCAAGCGCACCAACAATCCCGACATCTTCTGCATGCATGAGCTTCCCTCTGTCCATAACGCAGATCACCGTGTCGGCAAAATGCTCCTCGACCAGTGCAAGAACGACCTCCATCGCGAAATCATCACCGAGGGCTTTGAGATTGCCGACGAGTGCTTTGAGGCCAACGCTTCGGTCATCTTCCGTGAGGCAGAGAACCGTCAGCACACCATCAAGGCTGTTATGTGTGCCCTTCTGGGTCTCTAGGAGCTGTATCAATGGATAATGCAAAGTTAAAGAGCAGCAAGGTTTACGCATGGGTTCTCGTAATCGCGCTCGGCCTTATGTCTGCCGGCACGACCGGATCCTATAGCGTCATCGCGGGCTCCTTCGTCGCACCCGTGTGCGAGGAGTTCGGGTTTGACTATTCCATCTTCTCGTATTACTTCACCGCAACGCTCATTGGTCTTGCGGCAGCTCTTCCGTTTGTCGGAAAACTCATTCCCAAGGTCGTTGGCAAGGTTTGGCTCCCCGTTGTCGAGCTTATTTTGCTCGCTGCCGGCGCAGGCATGGCCTTCTACACCGAAGTCTGGATGTTCATCGCCGCTGGCGCCCTGATTGGCGTTTGCTTCGCCTTCACCACCGGCGTCGCCATGTCCGACGTTATTGACCAGTGGTTCAAAAAATCTGGTGGCCTGGCAATCGGTCTCGCTTGGGCAGTGAACTCGATTTACATGCTCATCATGAGTCCCGTCATCACCTCTGTCATCGAGGCCGCTGGCTGGAGGACTGGCTATCTGGTGCTCGCTGGCGTCTCCGCCGTGCTCATTCTCCCCGCTTCCGTCCTGATTATTCGCTATAAGCCTCAGGACAAGGGCATGCTGCCCTATGGCTACGTCGAGGGCGAGACGGTCACCGAGACCGAGGAGACGACCGAGGATAGCACGCGTGGCGTTAGCTATGCGCGCGCCATTAAGTCGCCTGCCTTCTTCTTCTGCATCGGCTTCCTCTGTCTCGTTCAGCTCACTTGCTGCATGAACCAGCTCTTCCCGACGTATGCTTCCGAGGTTGGTTTTAGCCCCATGGTGGGCGGCTTCATGGTATCCGCTGCATCGCTCTTCGATCTGTTCCTCAATCCGATCGTCGGCACCACTTGCGATAGGTTCGGCAGCACGAAGGCCATTCTGGGCTGGCTCGCTGTCTCCATCCTCTCCTTTGTCATGCTCATGATGAGCAGCAGCAACTCGACGCTCAGCATCCTCGCAGCAGGCGTGAACGACGTAATGTACGTCATCGCTGGCACTGCCCTGACCGTTTTGGTTATGGATGTCTTTGGCTCCCGCGATTTCGGTCGCATCTTCGCGCTGATCTGCTCCGTGGGCTATATCGTCGGCGCCTTTGGCATGCCCGTTATGATGAAGGTCTATGAGCTTGTCGGCTCCTTCCAGGGCGTCTTCATCTTCTGCATCGCATGCAACGTTATTATCGGCCTGTTCTTGCTGCTGGCAAAAAAGACTGGTAAGAACCTCTCCTGGGACGAATAGTTCGATTCGTCTTAGACATACGCTGTAGGGCTTAACCTGCAGCCGCATTGGGGCATCGACTAACATCGGTGCCCTTTTTCATCGAATGTGACAAAGGAGCAGCCACTTTGTCACATTGAGTGGCATGTAAATCGAGGTCTAATACTTTTCCGAGAAGTGAACGGCCATACTTGGGCCTCCGAAGCATCGACATTTTTAGACGTCAAACCCGCAGGATTTGGCTGGCAAAACCGCAGGAAATTGCATCTCGAAAGTGCCGATGCTTCGGGGGCCCGTTTTCACTCGTTCACTTCTCGGGAAAAGTATTAGACCTCGTTGTATGGGGTGCGGCTGGAGGGTGGTCATCGTTCAGTAGCTACCTCTTCCTTGTGAATCGCCTGAAGCGCAAGGCATAATGCATGTGACAAAGGGACGGCCCCTTTGTTGTGTTGATATGAGAGAAGAGTAGATGATCCTTTCGCTGGCCCCTATGGAGGGGATTACCGGGCATGTGTTCCGTCGCGTGCATGCGGAGTGCTTCGGTGCGCTCGATTGCTATTACACGCCGTTTTTGCCGCCGCCGCGGGTGGGAAACCGCTTTGGCGGCAAGGCGTTTAAGGAGATCGATCCTGCCAATAACCAGGGGCTCAACGTGGTGCCTCAGCTGATGTCCAAGAACGCGGACGAGTTTGTGTGGGCGGCACAGGTGCTCGCCGACATGGGCTACCGCGAGGTCAATCTCAACCTGGGTTGCCCTTCGGGAACGGTTGTCGCCAAGGGCAAGGGCTCGGGTTTCTTGCGCAATCTCGACGAGCTCGAGGCGTTCTTAAGTGATGCGTGCGAGCGGTCGCCGTTGCCGGTGTCGGTAAAGACCAGGCTGGGGCTGGAGAATGACGACGAATACGAGCGCGTGCTCGATCTGTATTGCCGCATGCCGTTGGCAGAGCTCATTGTGCATCCGCGCGTGCAAAAGGACCGCTATACGGGTTCGCCGCGCAAAGAGTTTTATGGCGAGACGCTGGAGCGTGTGCCGTTCCCCGTGGCCTATAACGGTGACATTTTTGATCTTGAGGATATGGACGCGCTGGTGGAGGCCTATCCCGGCACGCGCCATGTGATGTTGGGGCGTGGCCTGCTCGCGAACCCCGCTCTGGCTCGCATGGTCAAGGGCGGCCCTGCTGCAACGGCTGCTGAGCTGCAGCGCTTCCACGACACGCTGTTTGCGGCATATGCAGAAGAGATTGGCGGCAATGCGGTCTTCCGCATGAAGGAGTGGTGGTTCTACGCCAAGTGCGCTTTCGCTGATCCCGCTACCGTCCACAAGATCGTACGCAAGACCAAAAAGGTCGACGAATACCGCGCTGCCGTCGAGCGCGTCTTTCGCGAACAGCCGCTTGCACCCACAGCTCGCTTCAACGACTAGTTAGTCGTTGGGGACGTTCTTTAACGACTAGTCATTTATGAACGTCCATTACAGTCGAAATTGTCAGCCCGGGACCGTCTCGGGCTACGATTGAGGCGCGCCCAGAACGGGCCGCCGACCGGGCGCCCGCGCACGGCCGAACGTCCCTGCCCCCGAGAGGGCCTGTTGGGTGCTGCCGGCGCGGGACGCGCCGCCCCCGACGGCTGATAGGAAAGTGCCGGGCAGGCGCCGCGGCTGGTAATGTGAGTGCCGAGGGGGAGGCCATCCGGTCGAACGACTACCGAAAGGATACCACCGTGAAAGCGCCATCCACCAGACCCGCGGCCGTGCTCGGCCTGGACGTCGGCAAGTCGTCGCACTGGGCCTGCCTGATCGACCGCGACGGGGAGGTGCTGGCCAGCGCCCCCGTCCGCAACAGGGAGGCCGAGCTCGACGCGCTGTTCGCCTCCGCGCCCGCCGGCACGCTCGTCGTCGTCGACCAGTTCCGCAACATAGGGTCCCTCGCCGTGAGGCGGGCCCGCGCCGCGGGGCTCGGGGTCGCCCACCTGCCCGGGCTCGCCG
>CABVCJ010000041.1 GCA_902496845.1 uncultured Collinsella sp. | reverse complement strand
CACATGGGAATGACTGGTGCATACGAGCGCAATCTCGATGCAAAAGGTCGTCTGTCCCTGCCTGCACCCCTTCGCGAGGAACTTGGAGAGCACGTTCGCGTGTTCAAAGCCCTGGATGTCGATGCTCTGTACGTGTTCTCTGCCGAGGCCTTCGATAAGTGGGTCGAAGGACTCTTCGCGGGTCGTGAGGGCCACGAGGGTTTTAACCCGCGTGACATCAACGACCAGAAGCTCATGAGGGCGATCAACAAGCGCACCACGTCGATGGATGTGGACAGCGCCGGTCGTATCGGTCTTTCTGAGTCTCTCCGCAAGCAGGCGAACCTTGACCGCGAGGTCACGGTTGTGGGCAACTACGACCACCTTGAGGTTTGGGACCGCGCCGCGGCCGATGAGGACGATGACGACGAGGCTCTGCTTGACCTCTTCTTCTCGTAAGGGCAAGGCACGAGTAACGGATGGAGCGTGGGATCTTGACACAAGAATATCGGCATGAACCTGTCATGCTCGGCGAAGTGCTTGAGTCGCTGCAGCTCAAGAGCGGCTCCGTTGTCTGCGATTGCACCCTTGGCGGTGCCGGCCATTCGGTAAAGATGGCCGCGCAGGTGGGGGAGACGGGCCTTTTGCTCGGCGTCGATCAGGACGACATGGCCCTCGAGGCCGCTGGCGCCCGTCTGGACCGCGAGGTTCCCGGCGTCCCGCACCAGCTGCTGAAGGGCAACTTCGGCGACTTGGACGAGCTGCTTTGCTCGGCCGAGGTGCCCGGGGTCGATGGCTTCCTGTTTGACTTGGGCGTTTCGTCACCGCAACTCGATATCCCTGGCAGGGGCTTTTCGTATAACGAAGATGCTCCATTGGACATGCGGATGGATCCGGGTAACAACACCCTAAATGCAGCTGAGGTCATCAACACCTATAACGAACACGACCTCGCCCGGATTCTACGCGTCTACGGCGAAGAGAAGTTCGCCTCGCAGATTGCGCGCGAGATTGTGCGCCGTCGCGAGCAAGAACCGATCGAAACTACAGGCCAATTTGTCGAGATCATCAAGGCTGGCATTCCGGCTGCCGCTCGTCGGCACGGTGGGCACCCGGCCAAGAAGAGCTTCCAGGCCATTCGCATCGAGGTCAACCACGAGCTCGATGTGCTCGAGAGGGGGCTTGATGCCGCCACCAGGTGGCTCAACCCGGGCGGACGCATCTGCGTCATCTCGTATCACTCGCTCGAGGACCGTATCGTAAAGAACCACTTTAAGGAGATGAGCCAGGGGTGCACGTGCCCGCCGGAGATTCCGGTGTGCGTGTGTGGCAACGTGCCGATACTCAAGGTCATCACCCGCAAACCCTTGGTTGCCCAACCCGATGAGGTTGCGCGCAACCCTCGGGCGAGATCAGCCAAAATCCGCGTGGCGCAGCGCCTGTAGGCGCGACCGCGCGAAATTGGACCTCCCGCTCGCACCATAAACGAAGCTTAAACACACTACCAACGTACTCGGGATGGGAGGCGGCATATCATGGGCTATAACACCTCAAACGCAGCACTCGCCTATGATATGAACGCCATGCCCGCCTACCGCGAGGCACCGCAGGCGCCCGTTGCCCCTCGTGAGCAACGCACGCCGCGTTTTGATGTCTACACGGGCGCGGGCCGTCAGGCAAACCAGGCGGTAAGCCCGGTTTTCATGAGCGTTCTTAAAACGGTTTGCATCATCGCGGCTGTCTTCATGACGATCGGTGTCGCCCGCGTGGCACTTGCCGGTGTCACGGCCCAGGTGCTCAACGGCAACGCAGAGCTTGCCAGCACGCTCGAGAAGGCGACCGACGAGAGTTCTAACCTTGAGGTCATGCATTCGGTCTATGGTGCCGACACACGTATTCGCGATCTTGCGGGCGCCTATGGCATGGTGGAGCCCAGCGAGAGCGTTACGCTTGACTTTTCGCAGGATGCAGCCGCGGGCGCTAGCTCGACTGCGGCCGCTCAGTAAATAAGACGGTAGCTGAGTATGACAAATGACTATCGCCGCGGTTCCGACGGGGACCACGGGTCTGGACGTCCCTCCTCGCGGGGACGTTCTGGTTATCAAGGAACGGGTCGGCCATCTTACAACGCGGGGCCGTCCTATGGCAACGACCCTGCGTCGCGTCTTCGTGGCTCGGGCGGACCTCGGGTACGCAATACGGGCGCGCGCAAGGGGTCGTCGTCTGAATGGGTTACGGGAGCGCCGCTGCCTCGCCGCGATGTCGTTATGGGCTGTATCGGGGTTGGCCTTGCCGCGGGCGTCTTCCGTCTTGCCGAATACCAGATCGTGAATGCTGACAAGCTGCGCGAGCGTGCGGACGCGCGTCGTCTGCTTTCACAGACGCTCTATGCCAAACGTGGCACTATCTACGACCGCAACGGCAACGTGCTGACGTCGTCGGTCGAATGCCGCAATGTCGCCGTGAACCCTCAGCTTGTCGAGGACGTCGACAAGACGGTCTCGGCGCTGGTCAAGGCTACCGGTATTGATAAAAAGACCTGCCGCAAGCTGGTGCTGTCTGATGGTTCCTGGGTGTATATCAAGCGCCAGGTCGACGAGGATGACGCTGCCGCCCTGGAAAAGAAGAATCTACCCGGCGTGCTCTTTGAGCAGGCGATGAAGCGGGTTTACCCGTATGGAAACCTGGCTTCTCAGCTGCTGGGCGTCGTGAACGTGGACAACGCTGGCCTGACGGGACTCGAAAAACAATACGATGAGCTTCTGACCGGAACGAATGGCTCTCTTGTGCGCGAGCGCGCAAGAGATGGCGGCTATATCGCGGGCGGTGCCTATAAAAAGGTTGCCGCGATCGATGGCGTGGATATCGTGACGACGATCGACGTCAACATTCAGCGTGCCGCGGAAGATGCCTTGGCCGAGGCGGTCGAGAAGACGAAGGCCAAAAACGGGTCGGCCCTGGTGACCGACCCGACGACTGGAGAGATCCTGGCCGCCTGCTCGTATCCGACCTACGACCAGACCAATTTGGAAAACGCCAAGACCGAGGACATGAACCTTCGTCTGGTGACGGATGCCTACGAGCCCGGCTCGGTCTTTAAGACGCTGGTTGCGGGCGCCGGATTTGATTTGGGCGTTGTGCGCCCGAGCACATCGTTTGAGGTTCCCGCGAGTATCAAGGTGGGCGACGATACCGTTACCGATGCCGACAAGCGTGACTACACCATGACAATGGACGTACGCGAGATGATGCGCCGTTCGTCCAATGTCGGTTTTGTCCTGGTGGGGCGCAAGATCGGTGCCGATGATTTTGCCACCTATGTGGACAAGTGGGGTATCGGTCATAGCTCCGGTGTCGATTTTCCGGGTGAGAGTCTGGGCATCGTCAAGGAGCGCGACCAGTACGATGGTGCCACCTTGGGTGCTATGAGCTTTGGCCAGGCGCTGTCCGTCTCGCCGATTGAGGTCGCACGTGCCGTGGGCGGCATCGCGAACGGCGGCGTGATGATGACTCCGCACTTCTATAAGTCGAGCAAGGGCGATGAAAAGGATTGGGGCGAGGGGGATCGCGCGATTTCCGAGGAGGCCGCCTCGCAGGTGACATCGTGTATGCAGACGGTCGTTGCCGAGGGAACGGGCGTTGGCGGCGCGGTGGACGGCTACGACGTGGCGGGCAAGACCGGTACGGCCGAGCGCGCCGATGAGAACGGCGGCTACCTCAAAGAGAACTACATGTCGTCTTTTATGGGGTTTGCCCCGGCGCAGTCGCCCAAGGTCCTGTGCTATATCACCCTTGACGGAACCCCGTCAGGCTCCGATGCCGCCGCAGTGCCGTTCCAGTCCATTATGGCCAGTGCGCTTGACGTGTTGGGTGTCCCGCGCACCAAGTAGGGGGTTACTATCTATGAAATGGCCAGTCGGTTAATCCGGGTTGTTCACACGCCCTGCACCACGCGTAGGCGGCGCTGGGATACAATACGCCGATAGCATTATTAGGTTTACAGGGGAGCTGCAATGATAGAGATCGCCGTCAACAATCTCGCGGCCGCAACAGGGGCCCGAACCGTGACGGGAGAAGCCGATCGGGTATGCCGCGGTTGCGTTATCGACTCGCGCCAGGTTGAGGAGGGCACGATATTCGTCGCCTTCCCGGGTGAAAAGGTCGACGGCAACGACTTTGCTTCCCGTGCCATCGAGTCGGGTGCCGGCGCCGTAGTGATGACGCGCGAGCCCGATGCCGAGCTGCTTTCGCTGGCCCATGAGAAGGGCTGCGCCATCCTGCATACCGATGACCCCGAGGAGTTTTTGCTGCGCCTGGCTCACGCTTATCGTTTGGAGCTTGGCTGCCTGGTAATTGGCATTACCGGCTCTATCGGCAAGACGACGACCAAGGACGTGCTCGCCGCGGTGCTCGCCAAGCGCTATCGCGTTTGGGCAACCAAGGGTAACTACAACAACCTTATCGGTATGCCGCTCACGGTGCTGGCGGCCCCTGCCGACACCGAGGTTCTGGTGCTCGAGATGGGCATGAACCATTTCCACGAGATTGAGCGCATGTCTCAGTCCGCCAATCCCAACCTTGCCATTGTGACCAAGATCGGCACCTCCCATATCGGTATTCTGGGCAGTCGCGAGAATATCGCTCGTGCCAAATCCGAGATTGTTGGCGGCATGTGCGCCGCCGGAGACCTTCTCCCGTTGCTGGTTTTGGGTGGTGAGGACGACTTTACCCCGTTCATCCGCGACACCTTTGCCGCGCCTGCGGGCGTCGACGTGATGCTTGCGGGCGTCTCGGACGACGATGAGGTCCGTGCGTGCGACATTCGCATTGATGACGAGGGGCGCCCGGTCTTTACGCTCGATTTTGGCTTGGGGGAGACCATCGACACCCTGCTTGCCATTCCCGGCGCGCAGTCTGTCCCCAATGCCGTCAAGGCCGCGGCGGTTGCCTATCGCCTTGGCGTGACGCCCGAGCAGATCGATGCCGCCTTTAGGGGTCTCACGATTACCGGGCATCGTCAGGAGATCAAGCGCGCCAAGAGCGGCGCCCGCGTCATCGACGACTCATATAACGCCAGCGCCGAATCGATGGCAGCCGGCCTCGACCTGCTGTGCTCGCTTTCGTGCATGGGTTCGCGCATGGCCGTTCTAGGAGAGATGGGCGAGATGGGCGACGAGGCTCCTCGCATGCATGAGCTGGTGGGCGCCTATGCGGCGGCCAAGAAGCTCGATATGCTCGCATGTGTCGGCGGTGAGCTTGCCCAGCGTATGGCCGAGGCCGCGCGCATGATGGGTATGGATGAGGACCGCATTCAGGTGTTCTCCGACTATCAGCAGGTGCTCGACCGTATGGGCGGCGCTCTTGAGCAGCATGATGTCGTGCTGGTCAAGGGCTCACGCTTCATTGAGCTCGATCGCTTTGTGGAAGGTGTGTGCTAGTCCATGTTCGGCAATCCTTCGTATCCTACGTACCAGGCCTTTTTGGGATTGGGTATCGCCGCTATCATCGCGATGCTGCTCATGCCGTGGTGGATTAAGCTCCTGAAGGTCGAGGGTATCGGCCAACAGGTTCGCGCCGATGGCCCCAAGCGCCATCTGATTAAGCAGGGCACGCCCACTATGGGCGGCGTCATCATCCTGGTCGCCGTTTCGCTGACGTGCCTTTTGATGGGTAAGCTCACCACCGAGCTCGTGCTTGTGCTGCTCGCCACGCTGGCAACCGGCGTTCTTGGTCTCATCGATGACCTGACTTCTGTCACGCACGGCCGCTCGCTCGGCCTGACGCCTCACGCCAAGATGATCGGCCTTACCATCATCTGCGTTACCTTTACCGTGCTTGCCGTCAACTGGTGTGGTGTTGCCCCCGAGATTCGTTTCCCCGGTGGCCTGACGATCGACCTCGGTGTGCTCTCGACCACCATTTGCGGCCTTTCTTTCCCGTGGCTCTACCTTGTCTTTTGCTGGCTGATGATCGCGGGCCTTTCCAACGCCGTAAACCTCACCGATGGCTTGGACGGCCTTGCCGGTGGCACCTCCATGATTGCCATGTTGGCCATGGCTGCCATGGCGTTTTTACACGGCGATGTGAACCTGTCCATCTTCTGCACGGCATGCGCCGGTGCTTGCTTGGGCTTTTTATGGTTCAACTGCTATCCGGCGAGCATCTTTATGGGCGATACCGGCTCGCTTGCCCTGGGTGCCGCTTTTGCCTGCACCTCCATCATGACCAACACCGAAGTCGTTTCCCTCATCATCGGCGGTCTGTTTATCGTCGAGACCCTGTCGGTCATGATCCAGGTTGTCTATTTCCACTTTACGCACAAGCGCGTCTTCCTTATGGCGCCCATTCATCATCATTTCGAAAAGAAGGGCTGGGCCGAGACCAAGGTCGTCATCCGTTTTTGGATTGTCGCCGCGGCCTTCGGAGCCCTGGGCCTCGCGTTGTTCTTCCAGTTGGGATAGTGGTCTTTCATGCCTCTTGCTAATGTCTTTAGCCTGCTCGTTTTGGGCCAGGGCAAGTCCGGTCTTGATGTCGCTCGCTGGGCGCTTGCGCATCCCGAGCGCGTGAGTGCCGTTACCGTTTACGGTGGCGGCGCGTCCGAGCCCAACGATGCCACGCGCTCGCTCGAGGCGCACGGGGCATCGTTTGTCTACGGAACCGAGCAGGTCGAGGGCGCGTTTGATGTATGCGTGACGTGTCCGGGCATCTCGGAGTTCTCGGCATTCTTTAAGGCTGGCCGTGATCACGCTGTCCAGATTATGGGTGAGCCCGAGTTTGCCTACCGTCTGTCTCCCCAAAATTGGATTGCCATTACGGGCACCAACGGCAAGACGACAACCACGTCGCTGACCGATTACCTGCTTAAGGCGGCGGGCGAGGCGAGCGTTGCTGTCGGCAACATTGGCGAGCCTCCGGTGAACGAGATCGATGGCCGTGCGCATAACGAGTGGTTTGTGGCGGAGCTTTCGAGCTATCAGATCGCAACGACCCAGGAGCTTCACCCCCGTGTGGCGGTGCTGCTCAACATTACCCCCGATCATCTGGGCTGGCATAAGAGCCATAAGAACTATGCGCTCGCCAAGATTAAGCTCTTCGAGAATATGGTCGACGATGACCTGGTGATTGTTGATGTCGAGGATGCCGGTATCCACGAGTTCGATGAGTACATCTATGTTCCGGGCCGTCGCATCTGCAAGGTTGCTTTTGACGAGCCTGCGGGCGAGGACGCCGCATTTGTGCGCGATGGCAAGATGGTCATTCGCCTGAAGGGCGTCGAGACCCCGCTCGTCGATACGTCCGAGCTTAAGATTTCGGGCCATCACAATGTAATCAATGCCCTGTGTGCTGCCACGGCGGCCCTGACGGTCGGCGCCGATGTTGACGGTGTGTGTCGCGGCCTGGTCTCGTTCCAGCCGCTGGAGCACCGCGTTGAGCCCTGTGGCGAGATCGATGGCGTGCGCTATGTTAACGATTCCAAGGCAACGAACACCGATGCGGTCGAAAAGGCCCTGACGGCGTTTCCCGATGACGATGTGATCTTGCTGCTCGGCGGTCACGATAAGGGCACGCCGCTCGAGTCCTTTGCCCGCGTTGTGATGGATAACGTTCGCTCGGTGGTCTGCTTTGGCGACGCGCGCGAGCGCTTTACCGCCGCAATGGACGAGGCGGATGTCGACGGTGATGTCGATATCGCCCAGGCCGACGACCTGCGCGATGCCGTGGACGTTGCCCGTTCGCTCTCGAGCCGCGGCGATGTGATCTTACTGTCGCCCGCCTGCTCTTCGTTCGATGAGTTCTCGGGCTACGAGGAGCGCGGTCGCGTGTTTAAGGACTATGTGGCCCAGCTTGCCGCTGCGTCCAATACGCAAATGGAATAGGGGTTTCCGGTGAGAGAGGAGAGCCCCCGACAGAATATGAGGAGGCCCGACTCGGACCGTGCTTCCTCGCAGTGCATCACGCCGCGCGCCGGTCGTCGCACGCAGGGCATCGGCGAACGTTATATCGCCGGCGTCCCCGCACGTATCATGCGACCCCGCCTGGTCTTTTTGACCTGCCTGTTCTCGCTGGTCTGTTTTGGCCTGCTTATGGTGTACTCGGCTTCTTCAGTCGAGGCGCTTCACGAGAACGACTCCGCGACCTACTTTTTGTTCCGGCAGTTTATGTTCACTGTCGTCGGTGTTGCTGCCCTCGAGTTCATCGCGCGCGTTGCACCCGATAGCTGGTTTGGCGAAGGGGCGCTTAAACTTGCCCTTATCGCTATGATGATCTTGCTGCTTGCGGTGTTCCTCTTTGGTAGCGGCAGCCGTGGCGCTACGCGTTGGCTGAGCATTGCCGGCATTCAGTTTCAGCCATCGGAGTTTCTCAAGCCGTTTGCCATTGCCTATTCTGCCATCATGCTCGATCGCGTGTTTTCGCCCGGCGGTAACATCAATGAGTTCCTTAAGGGCATGGGCTTATATTTGGGCATATCGCTCGTCTTGATTTTTATTCAGCCCGACTTTGGCACCATCCTGATTATTCTGTTGACGATCATGTGCATGGCGCTTTTTGCCGGTCTTGACCCAAAATTCATTATCGGTGCGATTCTTGCTGGCGCCGTCATCATCGTGATCGCTCTTGTCGTCGAGCCGTACCGTATGGTGCGCATTCAGGTTCTCTTGAACCCTTGGGCAGATGAATATGGAGACGGGTATCAGGCAACGCTCGCCATTATGGCGTTTGCTTCGGGCGGACTGTTCGGCCGCGGTATCGGCAACTCAACCATGAAGTACTCGTATTTGCCCGAGGCACACAACGACTACATCCTGGCCATCATTGGCGAGGAGGTTGGCTTTTTGGGGACGCTGCTGTTTTTCTTGGTGTTTGCGATGCTGATCTACTCGGCGTTTCGAATTGCCGAGCAGGCCGCCGATCGTCGCGGGGCGCTCATGGCTTCGGGCTCTGCGGTTATCCTCGCGGTGCAGTTTTTGATCAACGCGCTGGGTATTCTCAACGTGTTTCCTATGACGGGTAAGCCGCTGCCGTTTATCAGCTATGGCGGCTCGTCGATTATCGTGTCGCTCATGCTCGCCGGGCTTATTTTACGCGTCTCGCACGAGAGCGCTCGACGCGATGAATACGATCGTCGTCGCGATAGCTTTGCCGTTATGGACGAGAGCACTGCCGGTGTTCCCCATACGCGTGGGGAGCGCTCGTCGCGTGGCGGTTTTACCGTCTTGAACGGTTTTGCTTCGGAGTCGGATGCCCGTCCGCGCTCGGCGCCGCAGAGTCGCCCGCAACGACCGACGCCGCGCAATACGGGTGGCGGATATAATCGGATCGACTTGAATTCGGACCCGTCGGCGCGCTTGCGCACCGACGACCAGGGGCCGCGCGTACGAAGGGACTACCATGACCGATAAGATGACCGTTGCTATCGCAGGCGGCGGCACGGCAGGACACATCAACCCCGCACTCGCCTTGGCCGAGGAGCTACGTGACCGTGGCCACCACGTTGTGTTTGTGGGTCAGTCGCATAAGCTCGAGGGTCGTCTGGTTCCCGAGGCAGGGTTCGATTTTGTGCCGATTACGGTTACGGGCTTCGACCGCTCTCGCCCTTGGACGGCGTTGAGCTCGCTGTGGCGCGTCTATAAGGCGAAGCGCACGCTCGGCAGCCATTTTTCTAAAGCCTGCAAGCCCGATGTCGCTATAGGTTTTGGCGCCTATGTCGAGGTCCCGCTTCTGGGCTGGTGCAAAGACGCGGGCATTCCGTATCTGCTGCACGAACAGAACTCCGTTCCGGGCCTTGCTAACAAGATGATGAGTTCGCATGCCGCCCGCGTTTGCATCTCGGTGCCGGCAGCACGTTCCGTGTTTGAGCGCGAGGGCGATCCTGACCATGTGCTCATGACCGGCAACCCCGTGCGCCGTTCTGTGATCGAGGGGGATCGGGTTCGCGGTCGCAGGGCTCTCGCCGTGCCTGAGGACGCCACACTCCTGCTGGTTTTTGGCGGCTCACTTGGTGCTCAACATCTTAATGAGCGCGTGGCTTCGCTTAAAAACGAGTTGCTCTCGCGCGATAATCTCTATGTTTTGCATTCGACGGGCGCCGATGGCTTTGAGGACACCGAGCGTGCTCTTGCCCTGATGCCCGAGGAGGCGAAGCGGTATCGCGTCCAGCCCTACATCGACAATATGGGCGATATGCTGGCCGCGGCCGATTTGGTCCTCTCGCGCTCGGGCGCTTCGAGCGTTGCCGAGATCGCGGCCCTTGCCACACCTTCGGTACTGGTGCCGTATCCGCATGCGACGGCCGATCATCAGACCACCAATGCCCGCTATCTGGTCGATGCCGGTGCTGGCGTGCTCTGCGCCGATGCCGATATCGATACCCAGGCGTTTGCCGATGAGCTGCTGCATCTTATCGATGATGCGCAGGCGCGCGATGCCATGCGTCAGGCGGCTCGCGGTTTGGCCCAGGACCGCGCTGCCGTCCTTTTGGCAGACGCGGTAGAAGGATTGCGTTAGTTAGACGGGATATCGCGGGTCGCCCTCGCGCGGATGCGATAGGTGCGGTACAGTAGACGGGTTACAGGCAGTGTTTACGCAAGGAGTACACGAGCACATGGCTGATTCCCAGACTGCAACCTCCGCGCCCGATTTCAAGAGCGCCCATTTTATCGGTATCGGTGGCGCCGGCATGAGCGGCATCGCCCTCGTCCTTCACGAGCGCGGCTATGTCGTTACCGGCTCCGACCTTAAGACGTCTCGCTATATTCGCCAGCTTACCCGTGCCGGCGTGAAGGTGCATGTGGGCCATGAGGCCGCCACCATCGATGAGGTTAAGCCCGACGTCGTCGTGGTCTCTACCGCTATTCCCGAGTCCAACCCCGAGCTCGTCCGTGCGCGCGAGCTGGGTATTCCCGTGTGGCCTCGCGCCAAGATGCTCTCGGCTCTGGGCCACGGCTACACCACCGTCGCCGTTGCCGGTACTCACGGCAAGACCACGACCTCTTCGATGTGCGCCACCATGCTTGACCGCATGGGTCTGGACCCCAGCTTCCTGATCGGTGGCATTGTCGAGGGCTACGATACCAACGGCAAGAACGGCTCGGGCGACTATTTTGTCGCCGAGGCGGATGAGTCCGACAGCTCCTTCCTGTTCCTTAACCCCAATGTGGTCATCGTGACCAACGTCGAGGCCGACCATCTCGATCATTACTCGGGTATCGAGGAGATCGAGGCCACCTTCGCCAAGTTTATGAGTCTGGTGGGCGAGGACGGCACGGTCATCGTCTGTGGCGAGGACCCGCATCTGGTCGAGCTTGCCAAGTCGACGGGCCGTCATGTGCTTTCCTATGGCTTTGCCGAGACCAACGACATCGTCTGCGTGCATCCGGATGTCAAGGGCATCCAGAGCGACTTTATCGTTCGCTTTGAGGACGGCACCGAGCACGCTGTCGAGATTAAGAGCAACCCCGGTCGTCACAACATGCTCAACGCCACGGCCGTCTTGACCGTCGCCCATGTCCTAGGCCTCGATATCGACGCCGCCGCTAAGGCACTTTCGAGTTTTGAAGGCGTCCGCCGTCGCTTTACCCACGTGGGCGATATCGACGGCATCACGGTGGTTGACGATTACGGCCATCATCCCACCGAGATCAAGGCGACGCTCGCTGCTGCCTCTTCGCTGGGCTACAAACATGTCGACGTCGTGTTCCAGCCGCACCGCTATTCGCGCCTGCAGGCTCTGTGCGATGACTTTGCCGACGCATTCGCCAATGCTGACAAGCTGCTGTTGATTGACGTGTTCTCTGCCGGCGAGATGCCCATCCCGGGCGTCACGTCCAAGATGCTTGCCGATACCGTGCGCGCCAAGCATCCCGGCAAGGAGGTCGTGTACTGCTCGAGCCGTCTTGAGCTCAATGAGGAGCTCGAGAAGATGGTGGGCGAGGGCGATTTGCTGCTTACCATGGGCGCCGGCGACGTCACGACGGTCGGCCCCGAGTTCATCGAGTATCTGACTGCCAAGAAAGACGCTTAAACCCCATGGGTCTGTTTAACGCCGTCATGGCGCTTTCGGGCATGATCGATACGGACGTAATTGAGGATGAACGCCTCGCGCGCCATACGAGCTATCGTATCGGCGGCAAGGCGGACCTCTTTGTGACGTGTCACAGCTATCATGCCTTGCGTCGCGCCGTGGCGGTGCTCGATCGTGAGCAGGTGCCGTGGGTCATTATCGGCAAGGGATCTAATCTGCTTGTTGCCGATGCAGGCTATCGCGGCGCCGTCATTTCGTTGGGGCGTGAGTTCCAGCGTACGGTTGTCGCCGAAGACGGTTGTACGCTGACGGTCGGTGCGGGCGTGATATTCGCTCGCCTAGTCAACGACGCGCTGTCGCGCAGCCTTTCGGGCCTTGAGTTTGCGGTCGGTATTCCCGGCTCCGTTGGCGGCGCCGTGTCCATGAATGCCGGCACGCGAACCGAGTGGATTGGCTCGCTGGTCGAAGATGTCGTTACGTTTGACCCGAGCTCCGGCATCAAGCATTACGCGGGCTCGGAGATCGCTTGGGGCTACCGTGAATGCAGCCTGCCGCGTAACGAGATCATTCTGGAGTGCGTGCTCAAGCTCAAACCTGCGCCCAAGGCCGATATCCGTGAACGTATGGAGCGGTACCTGACGCGGCGTAAGCGCACACAGCCCATGGGCTGTGCATCCTGCGGGTCGGTATTTCGCAACCCGCCCGATGCGAGCGTGGGCAAGCTTATCGAGGATTGTGGATTAAAGGGTTTTTCGGTTGGCGGCGCGGAAGTTTCGCCCGTACACGCTAATTTTATCGTTAATAACGGAACCGCCTCGGCCGATGACGTGGCCGCGGTTATCAGACATGTGCACGGAAAGGTGAGGGAGGCGTATGGCATCGAGCTCAGACCGGAAGTTAAATTCCTCGGCTTCTAGAGCATCGAAACCAACCTTCCGCCGCGCCGGAGGGCGTTCCGGCGCACCGTCTCAGCCTCAACGTAAGTCCGTTATGCCTTCTAAGCCTGCTGGGTCCGTGCGGCCTGCCAAGCGTTCGACTGCCGGTTCGCAGCTTGGCGGACGCCCCGCGGCCAAAAATGTTGCTCGTCCGGTGGCACGTCCCTCGGTGACGCCCAAACCGGCGATGGGCGCCATACCTTCTCGCCCCATAGCGTCGCCCAACCCCTCGTTGGGGGCAAAGGTGACGCGTCCCGGTCGCGCGCTGGGTGCATCTAAGCCACGTATGCTGATGTCGGTGTCGGCCTCCGCAAAACCGCAATCGGGCAAAAAGGGCTCTAATCCGCTGTCATCGATCGGCGCCTTGGCAAATCATGCGGCGGGTGCCGCTTCTGCCGTTAAGGGCAAGGGCAAAATCGTGGGCGGCATCCTTGCCGCTCTGGCAGTGCTTGCAGTCGTTGCCGTCGTCGTCATTAACTCTGGCCTGTTCGCCGCTACCGATATTCAGATCCAGGGCAGCGAGCATGTGACCAAGCACGATGCCATCCAGCTGATCGATCTGCCCGAGGACACGTCGCTGTTCAATGTGAATCCCGACCAGATCACCGAGGGCCTCAAGCAAAATCCGTGGGTTTCGGGCGTGGATGTTCAGCGTCAATTTCCCCATACGCTCATCATCACGCCGACGGAACGCAAGGTTATCGCAATTGCCTACATTAGCTCCGACGATCTTGCATGGGCGATCGGGGACGATGGCACATGGATTGCACCGCTGTCTACCTCGGTCGATGTTGACGACCAGGGCAATGTCATCACAACGGGGGAGGGTGCCAACACCCTAAACGGCATCGATGCCGCCCTGGCGCTCGCCAAACATTACGGAGCCGTGCTGCTGACCGATGTCTCGGCCGATGTCGCGCCGGTTTCGGGGCAAGCGGTAAATTCCAAGGCGGTCAAGGCCGGCCTGGATTACGTCCGCGGATTCTCGAGCGAGTTCCTGGGCCAGGTCAAGGATATTTCCACGCCCTCGGTCGAGGCCATCTCGGCGAATCTCGATAACGGTATCGAGGTGTCGCTCGGAGATTCGGATGACATTGCCAAAAAGGAGCGTATCGTTACCAAGCTGCTTTCGCAGGTGGAGGGCGTGACGTATATCAACGTTCGATCTCCTGGCAACTATACGTTTAGGAACGCACCGACCTCGTAGCGTCTTCTGGCCTTTGTTGACGGGGCATACCGCGCCGTTTATCTGGTTTGTTTGGTTTTCACCGTCAATTATTTGACTGATACGTTCATAATGTGCAAACATAATACGGTTTACCTTTGCATTTACTTTCAACTTGAAGGTTAATGTGCGCAGGGGTCAACCCATGCTATGGCAATAACCTTTGTTCGGAGGACCGACATGCACGAGACAGAGATCAACAACTACCTTGCCGTCATTAAGGTGGTCGGCGTCGGCGGCGGCGGTACCAACGCGGTCAATCGAATGATCGAAGAGGGTATCCGCGGCGTCGAGTTTGTTGCCATCAACACCGATGCTCAGGCACTCGCGATCTCTGATGCCGATATCAAGGTGCACATCGGCACCGACCTGACCCGCGGCCTGGGCGCTGGCGCCAACCCCGAGGTCGGCCGTAAGGCCGCCGATGAGTCCCGCGACGACATCGCCGAGGCGCTCGCTGGCGCCGATATGGTGTTCATCACCTGCGGCGAGGGCGGCGGCACCGGTACCGGCGCTGCCCCCATCGTTGCCGATATCGCGATGAACGAGGTCGGCGCGCTGACCGTCGCCGTCGTGACCAAGCCCTTTACGTTTGAGGGCCGCAAGCGCAAGAAGAGCGCCGAAGAAGGCATTAAGACGCTTTCCGACTGCGTCGACACCATGATCGTTATCCCTAACGACAAGCTGCTCGACATCGCCGAGAAGAAGACCACCATGCTTGAGGCCTTCGCAATCGCCGATGGCGTCCTTTCCCAGGGCACCCAGGGCATCACCGACCTCATCACCGTCCCCGGTATCATCAACCTGGACTTCGCCGATGTTAAGACCATCATGAAGCAGGCCGGTACCGCCATGATGGGTATCGGTACCGCTTCTGGGGACACCCGTGCCGTCGACGCTGCCCAGCAGGCTATTTCCAGCCCGCTGCTCGAGAGCTCCATCGATGGCGCTACGCGCGTCCTGCTTTCCATTGCCGGTTCCAAGGACCTGGGTATTCAGGAGATCAGCGACGCTGCCGACGTTGTCGCCAACGCCGTCGACCCCGAGGCCAACATCATCTTCGGTACCGTTGTGGACGAGTCCCTGGGCGATCAGGTGCGTATCACCGTTATCGCTACGGGCTTCTCCGACTCCAACGTCAACCGTCAGGACGAGCTCTTCGCTGCTCAGCAGTCCCAGAGCAAGGCCGCTGCTTCTGCCGAGCCGCAGCGCACCGCTCCTGCCACGAGCCCGGCTCAGGCTGCCCCGACTCGCAACGTCGGTGGTACCGAGCTCCCCAACTTTGGTAACGACCAGTTTGAGCTTCCTGACTTCCTCAAGCGCGGCAGCTTCTAGTTCGTCTTTATCAACGACCTGCATGGGGTGCGTCCGATTGGGCGCACCCTTTTTTTGTTGTGTTTCGCCTTTGTAAATGAAAGCCTCCAATCTCCTTACGTTCCCTTTACGTTTGGTCCCTACCGCTGCGGGTATCCTTTTGTTGAAGTATGGCAGCCGTATGGCACGGACTGCAGCGGCGTCGCCGCGATACTTGTGTTATTAGGAGGCTTTAGTATGGCAGCACGTGCGGACAGCGTTTCGCGTGTCGACCATGATGGAGTTACGTTCGTAGAGGGCGCGACGCGCGATGTTCGTTTTGCCTTTACCGAGCGCACCGGTGGTGTTTCCGAAGATGCGTACTCCTCACTCAATCTGGGCTCGCATGTTGGCGATGATCCCTTTGCCGTTCAAGAAAATCGTCGCCGCGCACTCGAGGCCATAGGGGCCGCGGAGTGCGAGCACAACCTGCTTGTTCCCAATCAAGTACACGGTGACCATGTCGTGACGGTGGCCTCGAACGGTGCCGATTATCTCGAGAATATTCGCGAGCAGATTGCCGAGGGCTGCGATGCCATCGTCTGCACGGCCCGTGAGGTACCCGTGATGCTTTGCTTTGCCGATTGCGTTCCCGTGGTGCTGGTGGCTCCCGGCGGCTTTGCCGTGGTGCACTCTGGCTGGAAGGGCACGATTGCGCGCATTTCCGCCAAGGCGTGCCAAGCGCTCTGCGAGGCGGCTGGCTGCAAGCCGGACGACATCTCTGCCTACATTGGGCCCCATATCCTGGGCGACGAGTACGAGGTGTCCCAAGAACTTATGGATCGCTTTGCCGCCGAGTTCGCGTGCATCGATGCCTCTGCTTCTCGTATGCTCGATCTTTCCGCCGCCATTCGCGAGGCGCTGATGGACGCCGGCGTCGAGGCGAGCAGCATTGTGGACACCAAGCTTTCCACCGTTCGTCAGAACGACCGCTTTTATTCCTACCGCAACGAGGGCGGCACCTGTGGGCGCCATGCTGCGATCGGCGTGATGCTATGAGAAAGATCGCATCGGTCCTGAGTGCTGCAGTGCTTACGCTCACGCTGTGTGCTTGCTCCTCGGGATCTTCCACATCTTCTATTACCGTGGCCGGCTCGACCACGTGCCTTCCCATTGCCGAGATCGCAGCCGAGGGCTTTAAGGAAGAGGCCGGCACCGATGTGCTCGTCTCCGGCCTTGGCTCCTCTGCGGGTATCGAGGCCGTCAGCAACGGCACGGCCGACATCGCCAGCTCGTCTCGTGGCCTCAATGCCGACGAACAAGACCTTGGCCTGACCCCGATCGTAATCGCGCACGACGGCATCGCAGTCATCGTGAACGACGACAACCCGGTCGACAATCTCTCGACCGAGCAGCTCCGCGATATTTACGCCGGCAAGATCACCAACTGGAAGGAAGTCGGCGGAGAGGACCTGAAGATTCAGGTCATCAACCGCGACGAGGCGTCCGGTACGCGCGAGGCCTTCCGTACCATCGTGATGGACGGTACGTCGTTCGATCGCCGCTCGGCTGTTCTTTCGGGCACGGGCCAGGTACGCGATGTCGTGTCCCGCTCGCGTGGCGCCATTGGCTACATCTCGCTGGGTTTTGTCGAGAGCCTCAATGCCAAGACCTCGGTTAAGGCCGTTTCGGTCAACCATGTCGAGGCATCCGAGAAGACGGTCGCAAGTGGCGGCTATCCCATCTCGCGTGACCTTTACTTCTTTGTGAAGGGTACGCCTTCGCAGCAAGCGCAGGATTACATCGACTACGTGACGTCCGAAAAGATGGACAAGCAGATTCGCGAGGCGGGTTTTATTCCCGTCACCAACGACGGAAAGGGGAGTGAGTAGCGTGGAAGCACAGGAAACCCCCCAGATTGAGCAGGAGGCTCAGGCGCCCAAAAAGCGTGAGTTGGCGTTGGTGTCGCGCAGCACCTATCTCAAAGAGAAGGCGCTGCAGTGGATCTTCTTTGCCTGTGCGTTCTTGGCGGTCGTCACCGTCATCCTGATTTTTGTCTTTACCACGTACTCGGCGCTGCCCGTCTTTACCGACATCGGTCTGGCGGACTTCTTTAGCTTTACGTGGGCGCCCTCCGAGGGTCACTACGGCATCATGTCGCTGCTGGCGGGCTCTGGCCTGGTGACGGTCGGTGCGCTCGCCATGGGCGTGCCACTGGGTGTGGGCACGGCCGTGTATCTGGTCGAGATCGCCAGCAAGCGCGTGCGCAGGCTCATCAGCCCCGCCGTCGACCTGCTGGCGGGCATCCCCTCTATCATCTACGGCTTCTTTGGCATGGTCATCATCCGTCCGTTTATCGCGCAGCTGACCGGCGGTCTTGGCTTTGGCGCGCTGACGGCGTGGTTCGTGCTCGCCATCATGATCGTTCCCACCATCACCACGCTTACCATCGATGCCCTCAATTCCATCCCCATGGGCATTCGCGAGGCGTCCTATGCCATGGGTGCCACCAAGTGGCAGACCATCTACAAGGTCGTGCTGCCTGCAGCCAAGCTGGGCATTGTCGATGCAATTGTCTTGGGTATGGGGCGTGCCATCGGTGAGACCATGGCCGTGCTGATGGTCGTGGGCAACGCCCCGGTCATTCCGGATAGCATCTCGAGCCCCATCTCGACGCTCACGAGCCAGATCGCGCTCGACATGAGCTATTCCTCGGGCCTGCACCGCTCGGCTCTGTTTGGCATGGGCGTGGTCCTGTTTATCATCTCCGCTGCACTGGTGGGTATCGTCCGCCTGATTTCCAAGAAGAGGGGGTAGGCTATGTCCGATTCCGTTGACACGACGGTCGATACGACCTCGTCGCGCGAGCGCATCAAGCGTGCCCTTTCCCATGGCAAGAAGGGCCGCATCAACAAGGATCTGTCCAACAAGATCATGCTCGGCGTGTTTCGCGCCGCGGCCTATATCACCAC
>CABVCJ010000040.1 GCA_902496845.1 uncultured Collinsella sp. | reverse complement strand
CGCGAGGCCACCCCAATCCCCTCGCGCGGGATTCTTTTGAATTTCTGACATGTAGTCAACTCACCACAGGAGGAAACATGCCCCGCATCAATCTTGCGGATCTTGCCGAGCAGTCCTTTGGAACTTCGCTCGAGCAACTCGATGACCGCCGCATTTACAAACTGCTGGTCAAGCTCGTGCAGGAGCGCTCTGCCGCTTGCCCGCTTAACAACGGCAAGAAAAAGCTCTATTACATTTCCGCCGAATTTTTGATCGGCAAGCTGCTCATCAACAACATGATCGACCTTGGCATCTACGACGAGGTTAAGGACCAGCTCACCGCCGCAGGCCACGACCTCAACAAGATCGAGGAGTTCGAGGTCGAGCCGTCACTCGGCAACGGCGGCCTGGGCCGCCTGGCCGCATGCTTCCTGGATTCCATCGCCACGCTGGGCTTGACCGGCGATGGCGTGGGCCTCAACTATCACTACGGTCTGTTCCGTCAGCGCTTTGTCGACAACCAGCAAAAGGCCGTCCCCGACGAGTGGCTCGGTGAGCAGAACATCCTAGTCGACGATGACCGCTCCTACACCGTCGAATTCGGCGATTTTGCCGTTACTTCCAAGCTCGTCAACATCGATGTGCCCGGTTACGGCCAGCCCACCAAGAACCGTCTGCGCCTGTTCGACCTGGCGAGCGTCGACGACGGCCTGGTCCCTGGCAGCTCCATCGACTTCGACAAGACCGAGATCGCCAAGAACCTCACCTTGTTCCTCTACCCCGACGATTCCGACGAGCAGGGCCGCCTACTTCGCATCTATCAGGAGTACTTCATGGTGAGCAACGCCGCCCAGCTCCTGATTGACGAGGCCGTCGAGCGCGGCAGCAACCTGCACGATCTGGCCGACTACGCCGTGGTCCAAATTAACGACACGCACCCCACCATGGTCATCCCCGAGCTCATTCGCTTGCTCACCACCGAGCATGGCATCGAGTTTGACGAGGCCGTGACCATCGTACGCTCCATGGTCGCCTACACTAACCACACGATTCTTGCCGAGGCGCTCGAGAAGTGGCCGCTCACCAGCCTGCAGAAGGTCTCCCCTGCCATCGCCGACATTATCGTCAAGCTCGATGAGATCGCGAAGGCCGAGCACGATGACCCGCGCGTCGCCATCATCGACGAGCACGACACCGTCCACATGGCCCACATGGACATCCACTTTGGCTTCTCCATCAACGGCGTAGCCGCCCTCCACACCAAGATCCTGGAGGACACCGAGCTTCATCCGTTCTACGAGATCTATCCCGAGAAGTTCTCCAACAAGACCAACGGCATCACCTTCCGCCGCTGGATCCATGGGGCCAACCCCGCGCTCGCCAGCCTGCTTGACGATGTGATCGGCACCGACTGGCGCAGCACCGGCGATCTGAGCAAACTCGCCAAGTTCGCCGACGACAAGGACGTTCTTGAGCGCCTGGCCGCCACCAAGGTCGAGGCCAAGGCCATCATGCGCCAGTTCATGGCGCTCGAGCAGGGCGTGACCATTCCCTCCAACGCTATCATCGATGTCCAGGTCAAGCGCATCCACGAGTACAAGCGCCAGCAGATGCTCGCGCTCTACATCATCTGGAAGTACCTCGATATCAAGAACGGCAACAGACCTAAGCACCCCGTCACCATCATCTTTGGCGGCAAGGCAGCGCCTGCCTACACTATCGCGCAGGACATCATCCATCTGATCCTGACGCTGTCGCAGTGGATTGCAAACGACCCTGACGTGGCTACCTACCTGCAGGTTGTCATGATCGAGAACTACAACGTCACCGCCGCCGAGCGCGTGATTCCCGCCGCTGACATCTCCGAGCAGATCAGCCTGGCCTCCAAGGAGGCGAGCGGCACCTCCAACATGAAGTTCATGCTCAACGGCGCCCTAACCCTGTGCACACTCGACGGCGCCAACGTGGAGATTGCCGAGCTCGTGGGCGACGAGAACATCTATACCTTTGGCGCCTCGTCCAAACAGGTCGAGCAGCTCTATGCCAACGGCACCTATAACGCCGGTGTGCTCTACCGCAAGCCCGGCATTAAACTGCTGGTGGACTTCATCACCAACCCCGCCTTTATGGCGACCGGCAACGCGGAGCGCCTGCAGCGCCTGCACGACGACATTAAGGGCAAGGACTGGTTTATGGCCCTGCTCGACATCGAGGAGTACATCCAGACCAAGGAGCGCGTGCTGGCCGACTACGAGGACCAGGACGCCTGGATGCGCAAGGCGCTCATCAATATCGCCAACGCCGGAACCTTCTCGTCCGACCGCACCATCTCCCAGTACAACGACGAGATTTGGCACCTGAGCTAATTTCGCTTCCCTTACCCATCCTCTTGAGAAACGGAGTCGTGACAATACGGCTCCGTTTTTTGTGCCCGCACGTTACCCTGTGACCCGACTCGACCAAACAATCTCGATCTATAACAACTACTCAACCAAAACGGCCCCAGCTGTTACAGATTGGGACATACCGACCCCTCCCCTTGGGTTTATCTCAATCTGTAACATCTAGCAGTTGAAATTCACCTTTGGTGTTACAGATTTAGATGAAATGGTTAGCTCAGTGGAACCGTCTCGATCTGTAACATCTGGCACCCAAAATTGGCTCTTCCTGTTACAGGTCGAGACAAACGACCGGCCAGACAACCCCAACACAAAGAAAGGCTCCCCTCTCGCCCAGCGGACGGGAGGGGAGCCTTATATGTGACCGCGGCAAAAGGATGGCAATACCGCAGTCGCCCAAAGGGAGGGTCCGGATGCACCGGGCCTAGATAAGGTTCTTGCCAGACACCTTATCGAAGAGATGGGTCGCGTTCTTCTCGAACTTGAACCAGATAGTGTCGCCAGCCTTGAGCGCGCCCTTGGCCTCGAGGTCGACGACGGGGATAATCAGGACAAACTGGCCGTCGGGAGCGGTCACGTGGACATGCTCGGTCGAGCCCATGAGCTCGGTCACCTCGACGGTGCCCTGGAGCGCACCCTCCTCGTCCTTGTCGGCAAGCAGGATCTGCTCGGGACGCACGCCGGCCGTAATCTCCTTCACGTCGCCGCCGTCCCAGTTGAGGGCAAGCTGAGCGCAAGTCTCGGGGGCGAGCGCCACGTTCATATCCTCGGTCTTGACGGTAAAGCCATTGCCCGAGCGCACCAGCTGGGCATCGAAGAAGTTCATCTGCGGCACGCCGATGAAGCCGGCGACGAAGATGTTCGCGGGATGGTTGAAGACCTCCTGCGGCGTGGCGATCTGTTGGACGACGCCGTCCTTCATGACCACGATGCGGTCGCCAAGGGTCATGGCCTCGGTCTGGTCGTGAGTAACGTAGATGAAGGTGCCCTTGATTTCGTGGCGCAGCTTGATGAGCTCGGCACGCATCTGGTTACGGAGCTTGGCATCCAGGTTGGACAGCGGCTCGTCCATCAGGAAGACCTTGGGGTCACGCACGATGGCGCGGCCGATGGCGACGCGCTGGCGCTGGCCGCCCGAAAGCGCCTTAGGCTTGCGGTCGAGATACTCGGTGATACCCAAGATCTCGGCAGCGGAGCGAACCTTGCGGTCGATCTCGTCTTTGGGAACCTTCTTGAGCTCAAGCGTAAACGCCATGTTCTCGTACACCGTCATGTTGGGGTACAGAGCGTAGCTCTGGAACACCATGGCGATGTCGCGGTCCTTAGGAGCGACGTCGTTGACGCGCTTGCCGTCGATGAGCACATCGCCCGAGGTGATGTCCTCCAGGCCGGCGACCATGCGCATCGTCGTGGACTTACCGCAGCCAGAGGGGCCAACGAGGACGATGAACTCCTGGTCGTGAACGGTGAGGTTGAAGTCCTCTACAGCGAGCACACCGTCCTCGGTAACCTTGAGGTTGTGCTTCTTCTCCTCGGTCTTCTTCTTTTTGCCAAAGAAGCCCTTCTTTTTGGACTCGTTGTTGGGATACACCTTCTGAACATGTTTGAGAACGATCTCGGCCATGTCTCTACCTTTCGATATGCGGCGCCACGCTGAGGGGCGCCGCAGAAACTTGCAAAACAGTTACGGCATCAGCCCTTGACGGCACCTGCCACCACGCCGTCGATGATGTACTTCTGGCAGAGGATGTACATGATGACGATGGGAATAACGACCATCATGATGCAGGCCATCATGGGGCCGAGCTCGACGTGGCCGTAGCCGCCGCGGAAGTACTGGATCAAAATAGGAATGGTCTTGTACTTGGTGGAGTCGAGCGTAAGGTAGGGCAGAAGATAGTCGTTCCAGACCCACATGGTCTCGAGGATGCCGACCGAAAGATAGGTGGGCTTCATGATGGGAAGGACGATCTTAAAGAACACCTGGACCGGGTTGCAGCCGTCGATCATGGCCGCCTCTTCGATCTCGAGCGGAATGTTCTTTACAAAGCCGGCGAACATAAAGACCGCCAGGCCCGCGCCAAAGCCGAGGTAGATAAAGCAGATGTTGAACGGCGTGTTGAAGCCGATGCGGTCCGCCAAATTGGACAGCGTGAACATGAGCATCTGGAACGGTACGACCATCGAAAACACGAACAGGTAATAGAAGAAGTTCGAGATCTTGCTGTTGACGCGCACTACGTACCAAGCACACATGGAGCAGCACACCAGAATCAGCACGACCGACGTGACCGTGATGATGAGCGAGTACATAAATGCCGAGGCAAAGCCCTGCTCGTTAAGGGCATGCATGTAGTTTGCGAGGCCGTTGAACGTCTCGGGCGTGAGCAGATCGAATGCCGTGGTGGTGCTGATTGCAGTTGCCTTTTTAAAGGAATTGAGCGCAATCATGAACACGGGGTAGATCCACGCGAGCGACAGAATCGTAAAGAAAATCGAGAGCGCGCGGTTGATAACCTTATCGCGTTTCATTACTGCTGCACCTCCTTGGACCTCGTGGCCTTAAGCTGAATCATGGAGATGGCTACGACCAGGATGCAGAAGATAACCGCCTTGGCCTGACCGATGCCCTGCCATGCGATACCGGCACGCGAATAGAACGTGTTGTAGATGTTCAGGGCGAGCATCTCGGTGGAGTGCGCGGGAGCGCCGCCGGTAAGGGCGAGGTTCTGGTCAAACAGCTTAAAGCCGTTGGTGATGGACAGGAACAGGCAGATAGTGATGGTCGGCATCAGGTTAGGGATCTTAACCTTCCAAAACGTCTGCCATGCCGTGGCACCGTCGACCTTGGCGGCCTCGATGTAGTCGGACGGAATGGACTGCAGACCAGCGATGTAGATGATCATCATGTAGCCGACCTGCTGCCACAGGGTCAGGATGATAAGGCCCCAGAAGCCAGCAGCAGAGTTAAGGGCGATGAGCTGGGCGCCCACGTTGGAGAGCAGGCAGTTGATCAGAATCTGCCAGATGTAGCCCAGCACGATACCGCCGATCAGGTTAGGCATAAAGAAGATCGTACGGAAGATGTTGGTGCCCTTGAGCGCTTTGCGGGTGAGCGCCTGCGCGATGGCGAGGGCGATCACGTTGATGAGCACCGTCGACAGGAAGGCAAACGCCACGGTAAAGAAGAACGACGTGGCAAACTGCGGATCGGACAGTGCGCGCACGTAGTTCTCGATACCGACAAAGTGCGTGTTGTTGATGGTAATAAACTGGCAGAACGAGAGATAGAAACCCTGGATAAAGGGGATCACGAACCCGATCATAAACGCCAGACACGTGGGCAGCATAAAGAGCGGCCACCAGCGCTTGAGTGCTTTGCCCATAGAAGGGTCCTTTCAATATGCAGGGGGCGGGCAAACCAACGTCTGCCCGCCCCCTGTCGCTAATCAGATAGCTTGGGCAGCAACTGCTTACTCGGAAGCAGCCTTCTCGGTCTTCCAGCCATCGACGAAGGCGTTCTTGACGCCGTCCCACTTGCTGTTATCGGCAGCGTAGGCAATCAGAGCCTGCTTGAGGTTCTTCTTCCACTCCTCGGAGGGAATGTAGACGAAGTCCCAAGCGACGGTCTTCTTGCCGTCCTTGGCCATGGCAACGGCCTGCTGCGAGAAGACGTTGGTGGTCTCCTTGGCGCTCTTGAACGGAGCGGTCAGACCCATCTTGTCGGCGATGATGCTGGTCGGGGTGTCAGCGGTGACGCACCAATACATGAAGTCCTCGGTGGCCTTCTGGGCATCCTCGGAAGCCTGGGAACTGACGCACCAGTAGTTCTCGCCGCCGGAGCACAGGCCCTGGTTCTCCTCGCCGTCAACACCGATGTAGATCGGCATCATGCCAATCTGATCGTCGGTCATGCCGGCCTTGACGAGGTCAGAGTAGGCCCAAGAGCCGTTCTGGTAGAAGACGGCCTTGCCGGTTGCGAACTCGTTGGTGGCGTCGTCGCCGGTCTTGGAAGCAAGCTGCGAAGGATCGCAGGTGGAGTCGGTGATGTACAGGTCGAAGATCTGCTTGTAGTTGTCGAGGAACTCACCCTTGATCTCGTCGTCCTCCTGGTTGTGCTCCTTCTCAAACTCGTAGTAGAGCGGCATGTTGGCAAGGTGGGTGGTGTAGCGCCAGCTGGAGGAGTCGTCCATGCCGGCGGAAGTGAAGGCACCCTCGACACCAAGCTCGTCCTTGCGGGCCTGGATGTCATCGGCACAAGCCTTCAGCTTGTCGAAGGAGTTGATGTCCTCGGCCTTGTAGCCAGCCTTCTCGAGCAGCTGCTTGTTGTAAATAATGCCGAAGCTCTCCTGAACCCAGTCGATGCACACATCCTTGCCGTCGGACTGCAGAGCCAGGGAGTCGTCAATGAGCTCACCGCGGAGCTTGGTATCGGACAGGTCGGCGCAGTAATCCTTCCAGTTCTTAAGACCGGTGGGGCCGTTGACCTGGAACAGGGTCGGAGCGGAGCTCTTGGACATCTCGGACTTAAGCTTCTCCTCGTAGGTGTTGGAAGCGGCGGTCACGATCTTGACCTCGACGCCCTTCTCCTTCTTATAGGCCTTGGCGATCTCCTTCCACTCCTTGTCGACCTCGGGCTTGAATTGGAGGAAGTAGACCTCGGCAGCGTCACCAGAAGCAGAGGAGCCGGAGCCGGCAGAACCACCGCAACCCACGAGGCCCAGACCAAGAACTGCAGCCGCGGAACCAGCAAAGCCCAGGAACTGCCTTCTGCTCATTTCGTTCTTCATTACAATCCACCCTTTCACACCGTGGCGGCACCCTTTGCCGCCGCCTTCGGAGATTGGCTCGGGGACTTTGCCCCTTTTGCTGATTTGAACGATACGCCATTTGGCTAGTTGTTTGAACAAGTATTACTAGAGCGGTAGAAAAACTTCGGTGAACGGTAATTTCAACTTGATACTTGACAAGTTTTGTATAAACAATTATTTGTTATCTAATGCAGAGAAAACGCCCGGTCAAGCCGATGTACCGTCGGTTTGACCGGGCGTTTTCTCTTTGAGGCCATGAGTCTCGTCAGGCTGCGAGCTAGCCGGCTATCGCTTGGAATTGACGCGGTAATGGAAGATCTCGGGGTGTGTGCGAGTGTGCGTCACCTCAAACAAGATGCCATCCGAGGTGTACGACTGACTCTCCATGACGGCAACGCAGTTGTATTTGCCGAGGTCAAGATAGCTGCAGTCCTCATCGTTGGCGAGCTCGACACTCACCGTACGACGGCTCGCCATCACTTTGACACCGCGCTTGTGCTCCAGATAGCCGTAAATAGAATCTGCCGCGATCTCGGGAGTCAGGCCCTTGGCGATCGACGCCAAAAAATAGCCATGGTCCACTTGGCGCGCGTTGCCGTTGAGGCTTCGGACACGCACTACGCGAATCAACTCCTCGCCCACCTTAAAGCCCAGGTGACGAGAGAGTTGCTCGGTGCAAACCAGATGTTCGAAAGACTTAACGTCCGTCGATGCAACGGCATTGTTGCGCTTTGCAAACTCGCCAAACGACTCAACCTCTTCGAGTGCGCCCAACATGTCGGTTTCGCCCTTAAGCCAAATAACGCGCACGCCCTTGCCGTGTATGGGCTGCACAAACATCCCGTCGGCCAGCATGCTCAAAGCGCGGCGGACGGTATTGCGCGTGCAGCCAAATTCCGCGGTCAGCTCGGCTTCGGTTGGCAGCATCTCCTGAAACGCATAGGTCCCATTAATGATGCGCGAGCGTATTTCTCGGTAGATTCCTTCGTATATCGCTTTTGGCATTGTTTCACCTCTACATTATTCATTTCCGGCTAGGCACGATAGCATTTCTTAAAGTTGTTTAAACCGAATATCGGTAAAGCGACAGGATTTAACCGTTGACGGTTTCTGTCATGCCCAAATCGGTTTCGCTCAAAACTGCCGGTACGACAATCGTCTGGTCCTCTACAATGAATCCATTGTTTAAACGTTTCCCCACGCGCAACGCGCCTCGATATTCGGAAGGCAGAACATGCTGCAAAAAATCCAACGCTTTGGCGGGGCAATGTTCGCGCCCGCCATGCTGTTTTCTATATCAGGCCTCATGGTCGGCGTCTCCGCTCTCGCAACGACTGCGGACATCGTCGGCGATCTCGCCGTATACGGAACCCCTTGGTACGTTTTTTGGACCATCATCCAGCGCGGCTCGTGGACGGTCTTTAAACGCCTCCCGCTCCTTTTTGCCGTAGCGCTGCCCATCGGTCTTGCCCAAAAACAACCGGCTCGTTGCTGTCTCGAGGCTCTCGTCGCCTATTTTGCCTACTGCTTCTTTTTGAGCGAGATCATTAAGCTGAGCGGAGACAACCTTGGACTTGAGTACCCGTCATCTTTGACCTCCGCCAGCGGTATCACCGTCATCGACGGCATCAAGACGCTCGACACCGGCATTATCGGCCCGCTGGCGGTATCGGCAACCGTCGTTGCCATCCATGACCGCTTCTACGATGCCAAGGTTCCCGATTGGCTCGGCACCTTCTCGGGCTCCTCGCTGGTCTACCTCATCAGCTTTTTTGCCGTGTTTGCCCTTGCTGCTATCTCGGCCGCCATCGTGCCCTACGTATACGATGTAACCGATACGCTGCGTCACGCGCTTGCAGGCGTCGGTCCCTTTGGCGTGGGCATCTTTGTCTTTTTAGAACGAGCACTCGAGCCCTTTGGCCTGCACCACCTGCTCTACATGCCGATCTACTACGACAACCTGGTCATTAACGACGGCATCTACGCCACGTGGAGCAGTTTGCTCCCCATCCTCTCCCATAGCACGCGCCCCCTTAATGAACTTGCGCCGTGGGCCGGTTTTACCGCCACCGGCTGGGTCAAGCTCTTTGGCCTTCCTGCCATCGCAGCTGCATTCTACTCCACCGCAAAACCCGAGCGCCGCGCCGGCCTCAGGTTCATCCTTGCTCCCGCCATCATCGCCTCGGTGGTTTGCGGCGTTACCGAGCCACTCGAGTTTCTCTTTATGTTCACCCACCCCGGGCTCTTTTTGCTCTACGCCGTCTTATCGTCTTGCCTTGCCACAACCATGAATCTCTTTGGCATCGTCGGCATCTTCTCGGGCGGCCTCATGGAGATGGCAGCCTTTAACTTTATTCCGCTCATGCGCACACATGCCGGTGCCTATCTTTTGGCGCTCGGTATCGGCCTTGCCTTTAGCCTCATCTTTTTTGTTAGTTTTCGAGCACTCATCTTGGTCTATGACCTTAAGACGCCGGGCCGGGAGGATCATGTCGCCAATCGCGCGGCAATCGATCGTTTAACGGAAAGCGGCTTTGCCAAAGAGCAATCTCCCAATGACGAGGTCGATAGTCGATTCGATCAAGATCACGTCCTCGCTGAGCGGGTAATTCAGCTTTTAGGTGGCGTTGGCAATATCGTGGGCGCAACCAACTGCGCCACGCGCCTGCGCGTCGAGGTCGCAGACCCTTCCATCGTTGCGGACAACGCGTCGTTTGTCGCGGCGGGCGCCAAGGGCCTCATCATTACGGGCAAGACCGCCCAGGTGATCATCGGCATCTCCGTTCCCCGCGTTAAAGAGCATTTTGACCAGATCATGGGCCTCGAGCCGGGATTTGTGCCCACCACCTCGGCCTCCCCTGCCGCCAGCGCAGCCTATAAGCGCGGCGATATTTGCTTCTTCGATATCGACGGAACGCTCGCCTGGCAAGACCCCAGGCTCGCCCAAGACCTTCCCGAAGACGAGCGGGACCTCTCCCCCTATCCCAACGAGGCGGTTTCGCAGGCAATCCGCGAGTTTGTCGCCAACGGCAACATGGCCTTTATCTGCACGGGACGTACCCTCAGCTGCATCCACCCCAAACTTCTTGAGCTGCCCTGGACCGGCATCGTCTGTCTTGCGGGCGGTTACGCCGAGATCAACGGACACGCAATTCGCGATCTGTCGATGACGCCCGGTATGCTGCAGCGTCTTGCCCCCTACCTTGAGCAATCGGGCGAGGTCATCCGCTTTGAGGGTCTCAACGGCGTCGTGCGCATGAGTGCCGATGCCCCCGATGCTCCCGGATACGCGCGCACCCTGGGCGACGCAGTCACGCAGTTGCAACATTACAGTGTCTACAAGATCTTGATGTCTACATCGCTCGCCAACCACATCGCTCAAGATAAGGCACTTGAGCCGCTGCTGTGCTTTAACGAGCTCGAACTCGAGGTAACCGAAATCTCGCCCCGCGAATGCACGAAGCGCGGGGGCATCCAGTCTGTACTCGACGCCCTCGATCCCCACCACGGAACCGTATACGGCATTGGCGACGCCAGCAATGACGTCTCGCTGATGAACGCCGTCGATGTCGGCATTGCGATGGGCAACGCACCGGACTATCTCAAGGATAAGGCCGATTACGTGACCGACACCGTCGATCATGACGGTGTCGTTGCGGCGCTCGAGCATTTTAGGCTGATTTAGGCACGCTCCATCAAACGCACGCCCGTTGTCCTAAATCGCCAAAACTGCCGCGCCAAACGCCCTGATGTGGCAATATGTTGTCTGCATATTGCATCAATGCAACCTCAGAAAGAATGCGAGAACCCGTGTCCAGTCCGTTTACCAGCTTTTTAGCCCAGCACTTTGACCAGATTAACGACTATCTGGCCACGTTCTTTGACGGACAGGCGACCTCTGCCGATATCGAGCGCTACCTGTATGCGCCGCTCTCGGCTTTTACGGCCAACGCCGGCAAGCGCCACCGCCCGCTTATCTGTATGCTCGCCGCAACCGCAGTGGGCGGTAGCTTTGAGAGCGCCCGCAGCGCCGCGGCAGCCATCGAGCATTTCCAGTCGGGCGCGCTGATCCACGACGACATCGCCGACAACGGACAGCTTCGTCGAGGCAAGCCCTGCATGCACCTTACCGAGGGCACGGGCCTTGCCATCAATTGTGGCGACCTGGCGCTCACCATGGCCACCAAGACGGTTCTCGACGACCCTACGCTGGAGTCCGACGTGAAGCTGCGCGTGCTCCACGAGCTTACCGAGATGATCGTCCGCACCATTGAGGGTCAAGCACTCGACCTGGGTTGGGTCCGTGACGGGCGCTTTGATATCTCGGTTGATGACTACCTGGACATGGCGACGCACAAGACCGCGTTTTACAGCGGAGCCACGCCGCTTGCCGCCGGAGCCATTATCGGCGGCGGCAGCGATGAGCAAATCGAAGCGCTGCGCGCCTTTGGCCTGCACACGGGCCTCGCCTTTCAGATTCAGGACGACCTGCTCAACCTTGTCGGCACTAAGGAAGTCGCCAACAAGGACTTCCGCACCGACATCACCGAGGGCAAGCGCACGCTTGTCGCCGTACACGCCCTCTCTGATGAGCGCCACCACGACGAGGTCGAGGCGATTCTTTCCTCGAGCACCGATGATCCCGCGCAGCTCGCACGCGCCGTGGAGATCTTCCAGGAGACCGGCTCCATCGATTACGCCCACACTTACGCGCTCGACCTGACCGCTAAGGCCAAAGCGGCCATCGAGAACGTTGAGCTTGATCCGCACGCACATGAGCTGTTCCTCTCCATGGCAGATTTCTTTGTGGAGCGCCTTAACTAACGGGGGTTATAAAACCTATCAGCAGCGTATTTGGGCACAACTTGCTACACTGTTGAGTGCATGTTTATGCATCCCTTTGCGTTGTCTATCCGACAGACGCTCAAATAGTACGAATGGTACGCCGAAAGGGGTTCGTTCATGGAACCTATTACAACGGGCATGCAAGGAGCAGCCGTCGAGGACGTGCAGTCTCGTCTCCTGCAGCTCGGCTACACGATTGATGCCGCCGAAGTCACCGACAAGTACTTTGGAGCCACCACTGAGCAGGCCGTCAGCACCTTCAGGCTCGACAGCGGCCTTGCTGCCGGTCATGCCGTCGATATCCCCTGTTGGAGCGCCCTTGTAGACGCTTCGTATAAGCTGGGCGACCGCACCCTCTATCTGCGCATGCCCAATTTCCATGGCGCCGATGTGCAGGCCCTGCAGCGCGCTCTCAACGTTTTGGGCTTTGCCTGTGGCGAAGACGACGGCTACTTTGGCCCGCATACCGAGGCCGCCCTGCAGCAGTTCCAGGAAAATGTCGGCCTGTTTGCCGACGGCATGGCCTTCCAGGACACCTACGCCTACATCAACCGCCTGCACCATGTGTGGGAGGGCAAGCCCTCGGTCACCGAAGCCGAGTCCCGTATCGGTTTTGCTCGCGCCGCCAACGTGCTCGAGCGCTTCCAGATTGCCGTTATCGGCGAGGACCCCATCGCGCGCAGCGTTGCGTCGCGCATGTGGAATATCGGCACGGCAACGACCGACAACAGCGGCATGATGCTCTGTGACTCCAAGGTTCCGACCGATGTCGATCTGGTGCTCGAAATTGCAAGCGATGAGCTGCCCGCAGATGCAGCGCCGCGCGCCACGATCGCCCTCGCCGAGTGCCATAACCTGGCCCAGCGCATCCGCACTGCCAATGTCGCCGCGCAGCAGAAGCCAGCACGCATTCGCATTGAGCTCACGGGCATGACGCGCTACAACGGCACCTTCACGGCCAGCGACGCGCAGACACTCGCCGTACGCCTGCTCGATGGCGTTTGCGATGCCCTCGCAGATTAGGTAAACTAAACGAGTTGCTTTTGGGCAACACCACACATTGGGACGTAGTTCAACGGTAGAACTCCGGTTTTTGGTGCCGGCTGTTGGGGGTTCGAATCCCTCCGTCCCAGCCAAGGTAACTGAGCGCCCCGGGCTTTCATCAGCCCGGGGCGCTTTCTTGTGGGCAAGCGGAGGGATTCGAACCCGCAAGGGTGCGGAGCTGAGGAAACGCGAAGCGTTTTCCAGCGCAGCACGCAAGGAGCGAAGCGACGCAGCGGGGCGCGGCCGCCGGCAGGCGGACGCGGAATCCCTCCGTCCCACATCGACCGAGAGCTCCTCGCGTTAAGAAAATCGAGCCAACGCCGCCAAGCGGAGGGATTCGAACCCGCCAGGATGCGGAGCTGAGGAAACGCAAAGGCACCCCAAGCCCATTAGGACCAAGAGCGCCTAACATCAAGAAAATATCAGCCCAGTTCCGAAAAGCGAGCCGCTTGCGACAACCAAGTAGCCGCAGGCCCCGGGAGAGCGGGGACACCGGCTTAGGTTTATCGCGAGTTCCACACGAACAGGAGGCCACTTAATGTGGCCTCCGTCGTGAGCAGGACTGTAGAGCAGGAAACCTAAGCCGGTGTCCCCACTCTCCCGGGGCCGAACGCCCTAGTTGTTCAGCATGCGGTCGAAGCTTCCCGAGTCGCCATCCCGATAGTCGGCAGTCATCAGGATCTCCTGTGGAATACGCCCGCCCTCGCGCAGCACGTTGCGGAACTGCACGCGCGTAACCATGGGTAGGTCTTTGATCGTGGCCGCCAGATTCTGCGGCACGCCCTGGTTGGCCGCCGCGGGCTCGCACTCGCCGCCCGCCTTCACGCGACGCTTATGCTCGGCAAGCATAGCGCGATACATACCGGCATGCAGGCGAATCTCAACGACGTTGGCGTTACGAGCCTGCTCGACAATGCGCGCGCCCTCTCGATCGATGTCGCCCACGTAGTAGACATAGCTAAAGCGATAGCCGATCTCGGCCAGATAATCATCAAGTGCGTGCGAGACGCTCGCCTTGCAGCCGCCGCCAAAGATTACGCCGCCCACCTTGGTACCAAAGAGCTTGGCATGTTTGCGTCCGCGTAGGAGCTTGACGATCTCGTCATAGGTATCCAGGTTCTCAACCATAATGAACGGCTTGTCGGCGCCCAGCGTAAAGAAGCCCGTAAAGTGCACAGGACGGTTGGGAGCAACCTTAATCGCCTGCATGCTGATGCCCTTTTCGGTCAAACGCCTGATCAGACGCTCACCATGCTTGCCGTCGAAGGCTTTTTCGTCGTTGAAGATCTGGTAGGCACGCTGGCGACGCGAGGCAACCGGTGTATCGGCACCGCGGTTCTGCTCAATCCATGCCTGGATAATCGCAATCTCCTCCGCGATTTTGCGATTGGACATTTCGTTGTGCTGAGCGCGCTGCGGCGTCTTTTTACCGTCCTTGCCTTCAACCCTTACAATCTGGGTCTGCTGCTCCTTAATCTTAGAGAGCGCCGTAGGCGTGGGGACAACCTTGAGTAGCTGCCTGCCCAGCACGCGGGCCAGAGCAAATGCCGAAACCTCGCCGTGGACGGTCGACTCAGACCGCTGGGCAGCATTATCAGCCGCGGCAGGCTCGGCCTGTGCATGGGGCTTACGCTTGGAATCTGCCCGGGTATTGCGTTCCTGCTTGGACGCGGACGAACGCTTTTGCGGGCGATCGGACTTGGCTTCCTTCGCCGGCTGGTGCTTGGGCTGAACCTCCGGAGTCTCGGCCTTCTCATCTCCGTTTTGTGTCGCCGCCTTCTCGGCCGCGGCCTCGACATTTGAGCCACGACCGCCGCGGTGACGACGGCGGCGGGGCTTGCTTGAGGCGCTCTCCCCCGCCTGCTTATCAGCGGCCTGTTGAGCTTTGACCTCGGTGTCAGCCGCAGGCTGCGACTCGGAAGGTTGCTGCTCGTGAGCCGCCGGCTCAACGGTTTTCTCGGTTTGTTCGGCCTTCTCGGCCTGAGCGGTCGAAGCCGGCTCGCCCTTCTCCTGACGCTTTACAGGATATGCGCGTCCCGCAAAACCGCGGCCGGGACGACACGAACCCGGAGCCCTCTTGGCAGACCCCTCAACATCGTCTGCAACCTCGGAAGGCTCTTCGACCTCATGCGCGACATCCTGCTGCGCAGCCTTAAAGTGAGCACCGCGACGACGCTTGGGTTCTTGGGCCACCACAGGCTTTTGCTCCCTCGCGGGCTTCTGCGACTCGGCAGCAACCTCGGTCTCAACAGCCTCGGCATCCGTCTCACCCTTTTGAGCAACGGCGCGACGGAAGCGCTCCTGCTGGGCGCGGCGCTGCGCATCGCGCTTGCCACTCCCGCCAAAACCGCCGCGGCCGGCCTTGGCCGTAAAGGCGCGAACGACGCTCTCGTCAAGCAGCTCGTCGGTATCGACATGCTCGCGCGGAGCCGTTTCCACCGAAGTGGGCGCCTCGACAACGTCCTCGACGGCCTCTTCGGCAACCTCGACGGGCTGCTCCTGGGCATCGTTAATCTCGGCATTAATGGTGTAAAAGGCAGGGCGCCCGTTAATGCCGCTACCCTCGATCTTGGTCACGATATTTGCCGCGATAAGCTCATCGCGCATCGCCTTGGTGTCGCACTCCTTATCGACGGAGCGGAAAATCTGCGCCAGCGCACTCGACTTAATCTTGAGCGCCTTGCGGCAAAGCAGGTCGTAGGCAACCAGCTTGGCACGCTCAGCAGAAAGCGACGTCTGGCTGCTCAGGCGCTCAGCCAAAGCATCGACATTGTTTTGATTATCGGAATATACCGTCTTGGCCACTGGGCCCCTTTCATATGCACACATATACGTCCATATGGTACAACGCGCGAGCCTATCCACGCAAAACATCTGCGAGGACGCCTTTGCATCATCCGTTCTCGCAAGAAAAAAGACCGAGTCCGCGTCGCTGCGGACCCGGTCTTTCCGAGTCATATGAATGGAACGGTCAGTCCATCAGACTGACTAGGCCTTGGCAGTCTCGGCGTCGGCAGGAGCCTCGGCGGCAGCGGCGCGGCCGTACTCGGCCTTACCCATCTCGGACCACTCGGGCTCCTCGTCGGGCATGGAACCGGCCTCCTTGCCAAAGAACTCCTTGAGGCAGTTGACGGCAACGATGAGGCCCAGGACCATCAGCAGGATGGCAAAGACAAGCTGCAGGCCCTTGGTGGCGGCGACGGAGACGGCAGCCGTGGTGGCGGTAGCCGGGATGGTGCCGAAGAAGCCAAACTGCTGGACGGCGGTCATGCAGCCCATGGCGCTCTGGACCAGCGAGGTGAAGGTGCAGCAGAGCAGGAAGGCGACGGGCACATAGAGCATCCAGCCCTTGCGGCCGGTGCACTTGCAGAACACGGCGAGGGTGATCATGGTCATGCCGCCGAGCAGCTGGTTGGAAGCACCAAAGAGCGGCCAGATGTTGGCATAGCCACCAAAAGCGAGGGCGAGACCAGGAAGCAGGGTAACGACCGTGGCGAACCAGGGGTTGCCGAGGACCTTCATATAGCCGGCCTTGGACTCGATGGCCAGGGCATCGTTGGTCTGGGCAAAGAACTCGGAGAACGAGGTACGGGCGATGCGGGCGACGGCGTCGAGCGAGGTCAGGGCCAGAGCGGAGACGTTCATGGTCATAAAGACGGTAGCGAGCGTGCCGTCAACACCGAAGGCCTGCATACCGCGGGAGATGCCAGCGGCGAAGATCTGGAACGGGGTGGAAGCGACACCGGCGTTGAGGGCGCCGGTACCGGCGGTGTTCATGTCGGAGAACATGATGCCGGCAACGATGATGGCAAGGATGCCGACGAAGGACTCGACGATCATGGCGCCGTAACCGACCTTGACAGCGTCCTGCTCCTTCTCGACCTGCTTAGAAGAGGTGCCGGAAGAAACGAGGCTGTGGAAACCGGAGAGAGCGCCGCAAGCGACGGAGACGAACAGGACCGGGAACATCATGCCGGAGGCAGTGGAGAAGCCGGTGAAGACCGGAGCGGTCATCGTAGCCTGGCCGTTAACACCCAGGACGACGATGCCGAGGACAGCGCAGACGATCATGACGATCATCATGATGGAAGTGAGGTAGTCACGCGGGGTCTTGAGCATCTGGATGGGCATAGCGCCAGCGAAGACCAGGTAGACCATGACGACGGCGAACCACTGGAACTTATCCAGGTAGACCGGGAACTGCATACCGACGGCGAACATGAGAACCATGAGGACAACGCCGGTGACGAACTCGGCAGCGCCGGTGAGGTTGAACTTCTTCTGGGCCCAACCAAAGGCGATAGCGACGAAGGTGAACAGGATGGAGATGGTACCAGCGCAGCCGGCGGCATAGGACTTGGTGAAGTCGATGGCACCGGTAGCAGCACCAGAAGCATCAACGGCCGGGGTGAACATGAACGTCTTGCAGACCATGTCGGTGAAGGCGGCGATGACGATGATGCAGAACAGCCAGCAGAACAGCAGGAACAGGCGACGGCCGGTCTTGCCGATGTACTTCTCGATGAGCTGAGCCAGGGACTTGCCGTTGTTCTTCATCGAGGCGTACAGGGCGCCAAAGTCGTGGACGGCGCCAAAGAAGATGCCGCCGACGAGGACCCAGAGCACGACGGGCAGCCAGCCAAAGGCCATGGCGACGATCGTACCCGTGACAGGGCCGGCACCGCAGATCGAGCTGAACTGGTGCGAGAACGCGGTGAAGGCGGAGACGGGCGAGAAGCTCTTGCCGTCCTTCATGCGCTTGGCCGGCGTGAGGGCCTCTTTGTCAACGCCCCACTTATTGGCCAACCAGCGGCCGTAGCCCAGATAGCCGCAGGCGAGCACCGCCGCGGCCACAACCATGAGCAAAACTCCGTTCATTACATTTCCTCCTCTAAAAAGAACTTCCCAGACATAAAAAATGAGGGCCGTCGGTTGCGCTCGACGGCCCTCATCTTCATCAGCCGCCCGTTATCGTACGGGCTAGCTGTATGTGCTAACCCGCATCAGATAATTACTACGCTGATAATGTTTAGCTGATGCGTGGACATGTCTAAGAAATCCTCTTCAATCATGATGCGAACGATCCGTGCGTGTTCACATCCCCCAGTGGTTGAAAAGGAGTATGAAACTTTAGTTACCTAAAGTCAACGCAAATATGTAATGAATTTTCAACTTTTTTGAATTTCTCGGTATAAAACGCCGATGACCTCGGACTTTACCTGACAAAAGTTTTTGCATGAGAGATGCCCCTCGGGAGCGGTCGGGCGTATACAAGGTTTCCTGCTCTACAGTCCTGCTCGCACGGAGAGCACATTAAGTGCTCTCCGGCTCGTGCGGAACTCGCGATAAACTTTACCCGCGGCCCCGCCGGGAACAGCAAAAGGGCTGGTTGGTGCGGGTTGCGATTTTGTCAGACAGTCTATTCAGTTTTCTTATTTTCTGAATTGTCGATAGCCGTGCTCTTGGCATATCCCCAGATATAACCGCCCAAAATAAACCTGTCCCTATTTGGCAGGTCTGGGGCCATCGGGGGCCGGGGCGGGTTAAGTTTGTCGCGAGTTCCGCACGCAAAGGAAAGCACTTAATGTGCTTTCCGTCTTGCGCAGGACTGTAGAGCAGCAAACTTAACC
>CABVCJ010000039.1 GCA_902496845.1 uncultured Collinsella sp. | reverse complement strand
TTTGCCGGCTCTGCCGGTCCCGCCAACTCCGTCGGCACGTCGCCATCTGCCAGAACGCCCTCAAACGGCAGCACCTCAACGGACTGCTCAGCAGGCGCGACCGCATCTGCCTCGACCCGCATGCGCTCCAACACCGTTGCCGTCTGCCCCAGCACGCCGGCACTGCGAATCAGATAGACCTCACAGCCCGCGTCCACCTTGCGTTTGCAATGCACGACGATGCGCTCTCCCGCAGCGGCATCCACGGGGCAAGGCACCTGTGGCCAGCGCTTGGGCACATCGGGACGCGCGTCGGCACCCGGGTAAAATCGGATCTCGAGCGTATCGCCCGCCGCCACGGCGGCATCAAGCTCAACCGTCACCTCTTCGTGACCCACCGCCACCAAGTGGCCCACGCGCACGCCCTGGTTGATCGCGCGCTCAAAGCTCATGAGCTCGGCGCCCGAACGGCCCCGCAGATACGCATCGGTAAAGCCGCGGTTGAACGACCTTCCCAGCTCGCGCTCAAGCGCCGGCACCGCATCGGCATCCCATGTGCCGTCGCGCAGCATATTGAGCGCCCGACGCCACACCCTCACCACGTTAAAGACGTAGTCGGGATTCTTCATGCGCCCCTCGATCTTGAGCGATGCCACGCCGGCGGCAACAAGCTCGGGCAGATGCGCGATGCCCAGATAGTCACGCGGACAAAGCAGACGATCCCCTTCGACAGCGACAACACTCTGCCCCGCCTCGTCCACCAAGTCATAGGATAGACGGCACGGTTGAGTGCAATCACCGCGCATCGCAGAGCGGCCACGTCGAAGGGCAGAGAACCCGCACGCACCCGAGTATCCAATGCAAATAGCGCCGTGACAGAACACCTCGATGGGCACGCCAGTAGCGCAAAGCGTCTCAATCTCTACCACGCTCAGCTCGCGCGCAGTCGTCACGCGCTCAACGCCCAACTCCTTGGCAGCCAACTGCACGGCACCCTCGCTATGAGCGCCCGCCTGAGTGGACAGGTGAATCTCGACCCCCGGAATCGCCGCACGAAGCGCACAGGCCAGCCCGGCATCGGCCACAATCAACGCATCGGCACCCAACGCGTGCGCATGCGCCCCCAACGCCACGGCGTCGGCAAGCTCATCATCGAACACGAACGCGTTGAGCGTCACGTACACACGCACGCCATGGGCATGGGCCACGGCACAACCGCGCGCGAACTCATCATCGCTAAAGCCATGCGCGCTCACTCGAGCGTTGAATCCGTCCAGCCCCGCATAGATGGCATCGGCACCCGCCGCAATCGCCGCGAGCATCTGGTCAAGTCCGCCAGCAGGCGCCAGCAGTTCGGGCAGCGCCACTTCAGCCGCCGCCAACTCGCTTTCGCATTGTCCGCTCGATTCCATCGGCCGAATCGCCATCGGTAAACTCCTTGCCAAGGTGTGCTTTCACTCTGAAAATTGCTGCCAACCAGCATACACGAGGCCCCGCATGCCCCGATTGGTTTATCGTGTAATAACTTATGTCCATCCTGCCCGGTAGCATACCTGCCGCCTGGCACGACATACCTGGAGGTCAATATATGGGTCCTCGCCAACGACAGGGGCGCGGTCGCTCTAAGACGCATGCCCTTCCCATGATCTTGCTCTCGTTTTTGGGCTTTCTGCTTATCGCGGGCGTAGCGTTTGGCATCGGCATGATCGGCAACGTCAACCGCTGGCTGTCCGATCTGCCCGACTACACCGATGCCAACGCGTATCTGGTGAGCGAGCCCACCGACATCGTCGACTGCAACGGCAATACCATTGCGAGTTTCTACACGCAAAACCGCAAGTCCATCACCAAGGACCAAGTGTCCCCGTACGTGTTGCAGGGCACCGTCGACGTTGAGGACGAGCGCTTCTACGAGCATGGCGGCATCGACCTCTGGGGCATTGCACGCGCATCGGTGGCAACCCTCACCGGCGGCCACGAGGGCGCATCGACCATCACCCAGCAGCTGGTTCGCAACACCATCTTGCAGGAGGAACAATTCGACTCGACCATCGAGCGTAAGGTGCGCGAGGCCTATATCGCCATCAAGATGGAGGATATGTACTCCAAAGACGAGATCCTCATGATGTACCTCAACACCATCTACTACGGCCATGGAGCATATGGAATCGAGGCCGCCGCCGAGACCTATCTGTCCAAAACCGCCGCCGACCTCACCCTGAGCGAGGCCGCGCTGCTCATCGGCCTTCCCAACTCGCCCTCGCAGTACGACCCCACGGTTAATCCCGACTTGGCGCTGTCCCGCCGTAACAAGGTTCTGGACAACATGCTGCGTCTGGGCCACATCACGCAGGAAGAGCACGATGCTGCACAGGCTGAGCCCATCACGCTTAACGTGACCGAGATTTCGGGCAGTGGCGTCGATGTGTACTCTCAGCCCTACTTTGTCTCCTACGTTAAGCAGTTGCTTGAGCAGGAGTTCTCCACCGACGTGCTCTTTAAGGGCGGTCTGACCGTCAAGACCACCATCGACCCCACCATGCAGCAGGTGGCCGAGGAGGCTGTGCGCTCGCAGCTCGACACGCTTTCGCTCGACGGCCTGGACATGGGCATGGTCGTCGTTGACCCCAAGACCGGCTACATCAAGTGCATGGTAGGCGGCTACGACTACAACGCCGACGAGAATCACGTGAACCACGCTACGGCAAAGCGCCCCGTGGGCTCCACGTTTAAGGCCTTTACGCTGGCAACTGCCATCCAAAACGGTATGAACCCCAACGTCACCCTCAACTGCAACTCGCCGCTCAAGGCCAAGGGCACCACGACCGAGGTGCAAAACTACGGCAACCAGAGCTATGGCAACATCACGCTTAAGCAGGCAACGGCATACTCATCCAACACCGGCTACATTCAGGTGGCCGAAGCCATCGGCAATGACAAGATCATGTCGCTCGTCAAAAAGCTCGGCATCGATCCCGCCAAGGACAATATCGAGGACGTTCCCGTCATGACGCTCGGCACCGGGTCCATCTCACCGCTCGAGATGGCATCGGCCTACGCAACGTTTGCCAACGGTGGCTACTACCGTCAGCCCATCGCCATTACCGAGATCGACTCGCGTACCGGCTCGGTTCTGTACCAGCACACCGACAATCCCACGCAGGTGCTCACCGAAGGCGAGGCTGCCGCGGTTACCGACGTTCTATCCGGCGTCATGCAGGGCAGCGGCACGGGTGCCGCCGGCGCGCTGAGCGTCAACCAGCCCTATGCCGGCAAGACGGGCACCACTGACAACACCACCAACCTGTGGTTCTGCGGCTTCACGCCGCAACTGACATGCGCCCTGTGGACCGGTTATTCCGCAGGCGAGATTCCCATCCAAAAGTACGGTTCGGACCTGCTGGGCGACAGCACCAACCTGCCCGTCTTTAAGAAGTTCATGAACACCGTTCTTGCGGGCACCGAGCGCGAGGAATTCCCGACCGGAACGGCTCCCACGTACAAGAACAATAACGTCTGGAAGTTCTACGGCACAAACAACAAAAAGAAAGACGAAGAGGATAAAGACGAGGGAAAAGAAGAGGAAGAGACCACGACCACCACAACGACAACGACAACCACGACCACTGAAACCCCGGGCGGCAACACCACCGGCGATAGCGGCACGACAGGTGGCGACGGTGGCACGGGTGGCGATGGCGGCACGGGTGGCGACGGCAGCACGCCGACGCCTACCCCCGATCCTACGCCCACGCCCGACCCCTCTACGGGCCAGTAGACGCAAAGCGGCATCTGGCACCAAGGCGCCCGAGCAGCACATACGCTGCTCGGGCGCCTCTTTATTTCGGCAGATGCCATAAGATGCCACGACGGCCCCGGCTGCAGGACCGATAGGGCAACGGGTGCCAGCAGGCAAAAGGGCGCTGACCTTCGTCAACGCCCTCGGCAATTACCTATAGCGACAATCGGCACAGCAGCAGTGCCACGCATCCCCTACTTGTGAGAGTTACTCAGCTTGTTGATGAGCGCCTCAAGGCGTTCGCCGTCCTCGGCCGTCTGCGCAATGACTAAGATCGTGTCGTTGCCGGCAAGCGAGCCGAGCACGTCGGGCAGCTCCGCAGCATCGACAGCTGCGGCAATACCAGAAGCCGTACCGGGCTGCGCCTTGATCATAACCAGATTATCGGTGCGCAGTACGCCGGTAACCAACTCGGAAACCATGCGCTGCAGATGCAGGTCCTCGGCAAGGACATAAATGCCCTCGGGGAGCTTACGCAGTCCCATGTCCGCGATATCACGCGAAACGGTCGCCTGCGTGCAATCGAAACCCATGGCGCGAAGCTCGTCTACCAAAACGCGCTGCGTGCGTACGTCCTTATTGCGAACAATATCTCTGATGGCATCCTGGCGCCCATTGCGTTTTTTGGCCATACAAAACCTCACTCCAAAAGATAGTGGAGACAATCACTTAGTGATTGAATAGTTTAGCGCTATTTGAAGGTTTTAGTGAATAAGAACGCATTTCGAAACAATTCCATGCAATTTATTTCGAAAACAACGCTACTAGACAGTCCTGACGCCCGAACGATTGAAAAAGGCCGCCAGATGCGTATACAACGCACACCGCATAGGCTTGGCACTAGCTATCGAACCAAAGAGCAGACCTAAGCCCCGATGATTGCCTTTAAGAGCCGCAACCATCTGACGGGTACGCTGCGCTTCGAGCATATCATGCAAACGGGCCGAACGCTCTATTGAAGACACCCCATGGGGGCTCAGACACAAATTTTCGATGCAGGCAACCAGGCCGGCGTAGTAATACCGCTGGCAGACCAGCTTCAACTGATCGCCACCGCCCGCGACGGCAAGCGAGTCGGCAAGCCTGTCGAGCGCCCCGATATCATCAGAAAGCCTGGCAAACATCGTGGGGTCAAACGTCTCCGTAATCGACGGCGCCACTGCATGAAAACGGGCACGGCCACATCCCGAAACGCGCTTTGCCTGCGAAAGCGCGAACGTCAAAAAAGACACCGTGCGAAACGCATCGCCATGCGCAAGGCACCTCTCAAAAAGGGCGCGATCATACAGCACGCCGGAGGTCTGTCGGATTAAACCACAGGAAACCAATTGGGCCAGGCAAGCCGCCCGGTCCTCATCTTCAGAAACGGATGTCGCGTCCAAAACTCGGGAATGACGTTCGCGGTGAACATCGTAGCGATCGAGCGAAACAGAGGGAAACACGATGTCAGCAGAAGCGTCGCAGGAGCTTTCGACCATCTGCGAAAGGGACTGCGGCGCAAACCACTCATTGGCATTCATCGCAATGATCTGGGAGCCGCGCGAAGCCGCAAAGCCGGCACGCAGGCAGGCACCAGGCGCTGGGTCCTCAACATCAATCAAATCAATATGAATATCTCTGTCGGCAGCAACTTCGAGCGAATGGCGCACACCAGCTACCACGCCGCGGCAAACGACGACAATCTGCAAATCGTAGAGGTCTTGGTTCTGGACGCTCTCGAGAGCGCGCATCGCATAACTGGGCGAACCCTCAACAATCAGGATCACCGAAAGTCGCGGATGCGAACCACGTCGAACCAAGTTTTCCGTCCTCTCGACAGCCAGTAACAAACTGCCGTTCATGGTACACCCCGTCAATTAATGCGGATGGTCGCCCGTCGCGATGCACGTCAAGAACAGATGTTGCACACGCCCCGCTCACAGGCACTGCACACAAAGATCGCCGTCAGGCAGCCACTTCCCTAATCGAGCACCACAAGCTCGGCGGGGTCGTAGTCCACGCCCATAAAGGTTAGACCGCATGCGGGCGCCGTAGGACCGGCAGCGGAGCGATCGCAGGCATCAATTACCTCGCGCATCCACTCGGGATCGCGGCGATGCATGCCGATCTCGACAAGGGTGCCCACAATGGTTCGCACCATCGAATGCAAAAACGCATTGCCCTCGATGGTAAACGTGAGGATGTCCTCGCCAAAGGCGACCTCATGGCCAAACTCGGCACGCATTACACAACGGTGCGTAGGCTTTCCCACGGCAGAGGCGACCTTGCAAAAGCTCTTAAAGTCCTGCTCGCCCAAAAGCGCAGGGCAGGCGGCCGCCATCGCATCGACGTCGAGGGGATAGCGATGCCACCACACAGCACCGCGAGACAGCACGGGCCGCGCATCACGGTCGGCAATGCGATAGGTGTAAGTGCGAGAACGTGCGTCAAAACGTGCAGAAAAGCCTTTACGGGCCCTGTAGACCTCGTTTATGGCGATATCTTTGCCCAGGAGGGCATCCATAGCCCTCAGCCACCTACGGCGCGTACACGCAAGCTCAGAGTCCGTTACGGGCACGCTGATGTATTGAGCCACCGCATGCACGCCAGCATCGGTACGCCCCGCGCACGTCAGATCGATTGGGCGGCGCAGCAACGTCTCGATTGCACGGCGTAGCTCACCCGCAACCGTCGTCTGGCCCGGCTGCTCGGCAAATCCGCTATAGGAGGAGCCATCGTAGGCCACGCGAAATACAAGGGTGGCGTCAAGCTCGGGGGTCGAATTGAAATCAGACGGCGCAGTCATGGCCGCTCCCAACAAACTAGCAACGGTATTGCGACAAAAAAAGAGGGGTACGCGAACGTACCCCTCGAATATAGCCTATGCAGACAGAATGTCTACTCAGCGGTCTCCTCAGCAGGAGCCTCCTCGACAGCCTCGACCTTCTTGGGAGCAGCGGCCTTCTTGGGGGCCGGAGCAGCCTTCTTGGCCTTAGGCGTGCAAGGCTCGGTGACGAGCTCCATGATAACGATAGGAGCGTTATCGCCCTTACGGTTACCGAGCTTCATGATGCGGGTGTAACCGCCGTTGCGGTCCTGCCACATGCCCTGAGCAGCCTTGTCGAAGATCTCGGCAACGAGCTGCTTATCGCCGAGCTTGGCGATAGCCAGACGACGAGAGTGCAGGTCGCCCTTCTTGGCCCAGGTGATGATCGGGTCGACGACCGAACGCAGCGCCTTAGCGCGGGTCTCGGTGGTCTTGATGCGGTCGTTCTCGAAGAGGGCCTTAGCAAGGCTCTTCTTCATGGCCTTGGTGTGGCTCGCATCGGTGCCGAGCTTCAGGCCCTTCTTAACGTTGTGACGCATGGTCTAGTTTCTCCTCAAATATGCGAAGCATTAAGCCTTCAGGCTCAGGCCCATGGACTCAAGCTTGTCCTTCACTTCCTCGATCGACTTAACACCGAAGTTACGGATGTTGAGCAGATCGTTCTCCGAGAACTCAACGAGCTGACGGACCGAGTGAATGCTGGCGCGCTTAAGGCAGTTGTAGGAACGGACGGAAAGGTCCAGATCCTCGATCTGCTTGTCCAGCTCGGCGTTGTCGTTGGTGACCTCGGGAGCGAAGATCGAAGCCTCCTCCTCGACCTCGGGGGTCTCGGCAAGGTTCATAAAGGCGGCCATATGCTGGTTGATGATATTGGCAGCCTGGACCACGGCGTCGCGCGGGGCGATGGAACCGTTGGTCTCGATCTCGAGGACAAGGCGGTCGTAGTCGGTATGCTGGCCGACACGGCAAGCCTCAACGAGCTTGGCGCAACGGGACACCGGCGAGTACAACGAGTCGACGTTGATCACACCGATGGGATCGTTGTCACGCTTGTTAGCCTCGCCAGAGACATAGCCGCGGCCATAGCCGATGCGCATGCTCATGGTGAGATGGCCACCCTCGGTGAGCGTAGCAATGTGCTGCTCGGGGTTGACCAGCTCAAACTCGGACGGAATAAAGAAGTCCGCACCGGTGACCTCGCAGGGGCCGTCAACCGAGATGGTGGCGGTCGCCTCATCGGTCGTGCCGAGAGCCCTGAAGACAAGACCCTTGACATTCAGGACGATGTCGGTGACATCCTCGACCATGTTAGGGATGGTCATGAACTCGTGCTGCGCACCATCGATCTGAATGGCCTCGACGGCGGCACCCTCGAGCGAGGACAGAAGAACACGACGAAGCGAGTTACCCAGCGTATCGCCGTAGCCACGCTCGAGCGGCTCGACGGAGACACGAGCAGAGGTCTCGTTGATCTCTTCGACCTGAACCTGAGGCCTAATGAATTCTGACATGTATTACCTCCAGCCTCAGCAGCCCGGATGGACTACTTAGAGTAGAGCTCGACGATGAGCTGCTCGTTGATATCACCGCTGATCTGCTCACGCGTCGGCAGAGCGAGCACGTTACCAGACAGCTTCTCGATATCGACCTCGAGCCAGCCAGGGACCTCAAAGCGCTCAGAGGAAATCAGAGCCTCCTTGATGGGGAGGAGGTCACGGAACTTCTCGCCGACAGCGACGACGTCGCCGGCCTTGACGCGGTAGGACGGGATGTCCACGCGCTTGCCGTTCACGGTGAAGTGACCGTGACGGACGGACTGACGAGCCTCTTTGCGGGTGCGGGCAAAGCCAAGACGGAAGACGACGTTGTCGAGGCGAGACTCAAGGATGATCATGAGGTTCTCACCGGTGACGCCGTTCATCTTACGGGCCTTGTTGAAGTAGCCGTGGAACTGCTTCTCCAGAACGCCATAGATGAACTTGACCTTCTGCTTCTCACGCAGCTGCATGCCGTACTCAGATTCCTTGCGACGGCGCTTGGGCTGACGGATAGATTCCTTCTTGCTGCTGTAACCGAGCTCAGCGGGATCGATCCCGAGCTGACGGCAGCGCTTAAGAACAGGAGTCCTGTCGATTGCCATATTGATACGATCCTTTCAGTTACACGCGGCGACGCTTCTTGGGGCGGCAGCCGTTGTGCGGAATGGGGGTCTTGTCCTGGATGCTCGAGACCTCGAGGCCAGCAGCCTGGAGGGAGCGGATGGCGGTCTCACGACCGGAGCCGGGGCCCTTGACGAAGACGGAAACCTTCTTCATACCGTGCTCCATGGCCTGCTTGGCAGCAGCCTCGGCAGCCATCTGGGCAGCGAACGGCGTGGACTTACGGGAGCCCTTGAAGCCCACCTGGCCAGCCGACTTCCAGGAAATGACGTTGCCCTGGGGATCGGTGATCGAAACGATCGTGTTGTTGAACGTAGAACGAATGTGAGCCTGGCCCACGGAAATGTTCTTACGGTCCGCGCGCTTCAGACGGGCAGCGCGAACGTTCTTCTTAGCAGTAGCCATCTATCTAGCGCTCCTTATTTCTTCTTCTTAGCACCGATCTGACGCTTCGGGCCCTTGCGGGTACGAGCGTTAGTGTGGGTGCGCTGGCCGCGGACCGGGAGGCCCTTGCGGTGACGAAGGCCGCGGTTGCAGCCGATGTCCATAAGGCGCTTGACGTTTTGGTTGCGCTCACGGCGGAGGTCGCCCTCAACCATGATCTGATTCTTATCGATATAATCGCGGATGGCGTTAACCTCATCCTCGGTGAGGTCCTTAACGCGCGTGTCCACGTTAACGTTGCACTCGACGCAAATCTTCGTCGCAGTGGTGCGGCCGATGCCGTAAATGTAGGTCAGACCGATCTCAACGCGCTTCTCACGCGGGAGGTCGACACCATTAATACGGGCCAACGTAGTCTCCTCTCTTAACCCTGACGCTGCTTATGACGGGGGTTCTCGCAAATGACGAGGACCTTGCCATGGCGCCTAATGATTTTGCACTTATCGCACATCTTCTTGACCGAAGGACGTACCTTCATCGTTCTTCCTTTCGGTAGCGCTCAAACTACTTCCCTACTATCTACTCGCCCAGCCGCAGGCGTTTAAAACTATGGCTGGTCTTCACACGCAAACCGACCGTAGGTTGAGCTAAGCCTGCAGTCGGAAAAGAGCGTGTATGCGTGCCGCTATTTATAGCGATAGGTGATGCGACCGCGGGTCAGGTCGTACGGGGAAAGCTCCACGACAACCCTGTCACCGGGGAGAATGCGGATGTAATTCATTCGGATCTTGCCAGAAATGTTGCACAGAACCGAATGACCGTTCTCGAGCTCGACCTTAAACATGGCGTTGGGCAGCGGTTCCTTTACCGTACCCTCGAGCTCAATTGCGTCTTCCTTCTTCACAAGCAATCATCTTTCTCTAGAAAACGACAGCGATTGAGTATTCTACAATACGCATGCACGTATCGTAATATCTTCGTAATGGCTCCACAACTACGTGGAACTTGTTACATTTCTCCGCCCTGCAAGGGACACCAAGCACCTTGGGCATCCGTGGTAAGAATCACCGGGCCGTCATTGGTAATGGCGACAGTGTTCTCGTAGTGCGCGGCGGGCAGGTGGTCGTTGGTCGTAACGATCCAACCATCGGAGCCCGTGCTCACATGATTGGAACCCATCGTAACCATCGGCTCGATGGCGATGACCATACCAGCCTGGAGGCGAACGCCCCTCCCCTTCTTTCCATAGTTAGGAACGTTGGGGTCCTCGTGCATCACGCGGCCAATGCCATGCCCCACGTAATCGCGAAGCACGCCGTAACCGTGAGACTCGGCGAGGGACTGAACGGCATAGCCGACGTCCCCGATATGGTTACCGGGAACAGCCTGCTCGATGGCAGCCTTTAGGCAATCGCGCGTAACCTCGCACAGGGCCTTGGCCTCGGGCGTGGGGGTGCCGACGAAAAACGTCCAGGCATTATCGCCGACCCAACCGTCGAGAACAGCTCCCGTATCGATGGAGATGATATCGCCATCGCGCAGGATCATATCGGGGTTGGGAATACCGTGGACCACGGCATCGTTGATTGATGCGCAAATGGTCCCCGGGAACCCGCCGTAACCCTTAAAGGCCGGGGTGCCGCCATGCATGCGGATAATCTGCTCGGCAAGCTGATCGAGCTCGAAGGTCGACACGCCGGGGCGAACCATGGCTCCAACGTGGCGGAGCGCCATCTTAGATAGCGCTCCTGCCTTCTTCATCTGCTCGATTTGCGTTGCAGACTTAATCTTGATCATAGACCGAGAGCCTCTTTGACATCCCCGTACACGGTCTCGCGAGCCTGGTCACCGTTGACCGACTTGAGCAGACCCTGACCACGATAGTAGTCGACGAGCGGACTCGTGGACTTCTCGTAGACGTCGAGACGGTTCTTGATGGTCTCGGGCTTGTCGTCGTCGCGCTGATACATCTCTCCGCCGCACTTAGGGCAGGTGACATCGGCAGCGGTGCCGGTGTAACCGCAGGCGCGGCAGGTGCGACGCGAAGACAGACGATCGATGATGACGTCGGGGGCCACATCGACCAGAAGGGCGCAGTCGATCTCGCGACCCATGGCGGAGAGCTCGGAATCGAGCGTCACAGCCTGGGCGGTGTTGCGCGGGAAGCCATCGAGGATGAAGCCCTGCTGGGCGTCATCGGCGGCAAGGCGCTCCTTTACAAGGTCGATCACGAGCTGGTCGGGAACGAGCTCGCCAGCGTCCATGTACTTCTTAGCCTGAATACCAAGCTCGGTGCCACCCTTGACGGCAGCACGCAGCAGGTCGCCCGTGGAAATGTGAGCGACGCCAAACTCGGCGACGAGCTCCTGTGCGACGGTGCCCTTACCGGCACCCGGAGCTCCGAGCAATACGAGGTTCATGAGCAATCCTCCTCTAGCCTATTTAAAGAATCCATCGTAATCATACATCTTGATCTGGCCTTCGAGCTTATCGACCGTGTCGAGCACGACGCCGACCATGATGAGGATGGACGTGCCGCCAAATGCCTGGATCAGATGATTACCCGTGAAGGAGAAGATGATCGAAGGCACGATGGCGATGAGCGCCAAAAAGACAGCGCTGGGAAGCGTGATCTTGTTGAGCGCGTTCTTGATGTAGGCCGCGGTAGCCCTACCCGGACGGACGCCCGGAATAAAGCCGCCCTGCTTCTTAAGGTTGTCGGCCGTGTCATCAGGGTTGAACACCATGGAGGTGTAGAAGTATGCGAAGAACACGATGAGGACAACGTTAAGCACCCAGTTGAGCCAACCGGTCGAAAGCGCGGAGGCAACTGCCTGAATCCAACCGATGCCGGGGAAGAACACAGCAATCTGGGCCGGGAAGTACAGCAGCGCCGAAGCGAAGATGATCGGCACGACGCCCGCGGTGTTGACCTTGATGGGCAGGTAGGTGGTCTGGCCACCCATCATGCGACGGCCCACGACGCGCTTGGCGTAGGAGACCGGGATGCGGCGCTGGCCGCGCTCAAGGAAAACAATCAGCGGGATAACCAGCAAGATGATGGCGCAGATGATCACCATGGTGATGATGCCACCGGCATTGCCCTCGGTGCTGGAGAAGATCGCCTGCGGCAGGCCGGCCATGATGTTCGCGAAGATGATCAGCGACATGCCATTGCCGATACCGCGCTGGGTGATGAGCTCACCAATCCACATGATCAGCATGGCGCCCGCGGTGAGCGTGCCGACGATCATGAGGTCGAAGATGATCTCGGGAGCGCCGGCGCCAGTAAAGCTGATGCCGAAGCTCTTAAAGAGGAAGAGGTAACCCACGGAGTTGAGGATTGCCAGAGCCAGGGTGAGGTAACGCGAATACTGCGTAATCTTGGTCTGACCAACCTCGCCCTCGCGGGCAAGCTCATGCAGGGAAGGCACAACGGCCTGGAGCATCTGGAGGATGATCGAGCTGGTGATGTAAGGCATGATGCCCAGGGAGAACACCGAAACATAGCTCAACGCGCCACCAGAGAAAAGATTCAGGAGGGCCATAGCACCTGCGGCGACCGAATTGTTATCGGTCGAGAAAAGGCCCAGCATCCCCTGGAAGGGAATGCCGGGCACAGGAACGTGCGCACCAATGCGGTACACGACGAGCATAGCTATGGTAAAAAGAATCTTTTCGCGCAATTCTTTGATGCGGAAAGCATTCTTAAGACCATTTAGCACGGCAGCTCGACCTTTCCGCCGGCGGCCTCGATCTTGGCCTGCGCAGAAGCGCTGACCTTGTCGACCTTGACCGTGAACTTCTTGGTGAGCTCACCATTGCCGAGCACCTTGACGGGCTCGAACTCGCTCTTGGTGATGCGAGCGGCCTTAAGAGCGGCACCGTCGATCACAGCGCCGTCCTCGAACTTGCGCTCGAGACGCTCAACGTTAACGGCGGTGTACTCGATACGACGGGGGTTGCGGAAGCCCGGAAGCTTGGGCAGGCGCATAGCCAGCGGAGTCTGGCCACCCTCGAAGCCGGCACCCTTGGTGCCGCCAGAGCGGGAACCCTGGCCCTTCTGACCACGGCCAGAAGTGGTGCCGTGACCCGAAGAATTGCCACGGCCGACGCGCTTGCGGTTCTTGGTGGAACCGGGCGCGGGAGTAAGATCGTGAAGCTGCATTTGCTACTCCTCTACAATCTCGACAAGGTGCTTGACCTTGAAGATCATGCCGCGGACGGACTCGTTGTCAGCAATCTCGCGAACCTCGCGGATCCTGTGGAGACCGAGGGCACGGACAGTACGGACCTGGTCCTGCTTGCAACCATTGGTGCTGCGGACCTGCTTGATCTTGATGGTGTCAGCCATGCTTAGTTCTCCTTACCGACGAACATCTCGGAGACCGTCAGGCCACGGCGAGCCGCGACGTCCTCAGGGCTGGAGAGCTCCTTGAGGCCCTCGACGGCAGCCTTGATGATGTTCAGGCCGTTGTCGGTACCGAGGGACTTGGACAGGACGTTCTTGATGCCAGCAAGCTCGAAGAGGGGACGCACAGCGCCGCCGGCGATAACGCCGGTACCCTCGACAGCGGGCTTGATGATGATGCGGCCGGCACCAAAGTGGCCGAGAACCTCGTGCGGAATGGTGCCCTGCTCGGTCACCGGCACGTGGAACATGTTCTTCTTGGCATCGAGAGACGCCTTGGAGATGGCCATGGGCACCTCAGCGGACTTGCCCATGCCAACGCCGACGTTGCCCTTGCCGTCGCCAACGACGACGAGAGCGACGAGGCTCATGCGACGACCACCCTTGACGGTCTTCGACACGCGGTTGATGTAAACGACGCGCTCCTCGAACTCGGAGGCCTCGCGCTGCTGCTTCTGATTACGAGCCATGTGCTACATACCTCCTAGAACTCGAGACCGGCGGCACGAGCACCGTCGGCGAGGGCCTTGACGCGGCCATGGTAGATACGGCCACCGCGATCGAAGGCGACCTTGGTGATGCCGGCCTCGATGGCGCGCTTGCCAACGAGCTGACCGACCTTCTCCGCAGCCTCCTTGTTCGAGGTGTGGGTGCCCTTGAACTCGGCCTCGAGGGTCGAGGCAGAGACGAGCGTCAGGCTGGAGCCCTTGCTGTCGTCGATGATCTGGGCATAGATGTTGGCGTTAGTACGGGTCACGCGAAGACGCGGACGCTCGGAGGTACCCGAGACCTTGCCGCGAACACGACGCTGACGACGCTTGAGGCCTTCCAGCTTCGCCTTATGCTTGTTCATACGTAAACTCCTAAAAAGGTTGATCTTGCCAGCACCTGACGGGGTGCTGGTCTTATGCGAGTGAGTCGGTTACGACTACTTGGCGGCCTTACCCAGCTTGCGGCGGATGTGCTCGCCAACGTAGTGGATACCCTTGCCCTTGTAAGGCTCGGGAGGACGATGGCCGCGGATCTCAGCGGCGATCTGACCGACCTGCTGCTTGTTGATACCCTTGACGTTCACGTGGGTGTTGTCGGGAACCTCGAAGGTGATGCCCTCGGGAGCCTCGACGATCACGGGGTGCGAGAAGCCCAGGGAGAACTCGAGGTTCTTGCCCTTCTGCTGCACGCGGTAACCGACGCCGGCGAGCTCGAGCTTCTTCTCGAAGCCCTCGGAAACGCCAACAACCATGTTGTGGATGAGGGCGCGGGTGAGGCCGTGGCGGGCACGGGTCTCACGCTCGTCGTCGGGACGGGAAACGGTGAGGACGTTGTCCTCGACGTTGATAGCGAGCTTCTCAAAGACATCGAGCTCGAGCTGGCCCTTGGGGCCCTTGACGACAACGTTGTTGCCGTTGACTGCCACTTCGACTCCGGCGGGAATCTGGACAGGCTTATTACCGATACGAGACACGGTGATCTCCTTTCCTTCTACCTACCGAGCGAATTACCAGACGTAAGCGATGATCTCGCCGCCGACGTTGTGCTTGCGAGCATCGCGGTCGGTCATGACACCATGGCTGGTGGAAATAATGGCGGTACCAAGGCCACCGCGGACGCGGGGCATGTCGGCAACGCCGGTGTACTTACGCAGGCCCGGCTTAGAAATGCGGCGGATGCCGTTGATGACCTTAGCCTTCTTGGGACCATACTTAAGCGTGATGTGCAGAGTCTTCTGGGGAACGGTGTCCTCGACATCGTAGCCCTCGATGTAGCCCTCCTCGTGCAGAACACGAGCGATCTCGACGAGCTTCTTGCTGCTCGGCATGGAGACCGTGGCCTTGTTCACAGAGTTAGCGTTACGGATGCGCGTAAGCATATCTGCGATCGGGTCTGTAAGGTTCATACAGATTCTCCTTCGTTCTTGATGAACACGTGCTCTTGGTTCTTCGCCGCCCTTAACGGCAAAGCCTTTTTAGCGCGTTTTCCCTGTTCCAAACTGATGCTTGAAACGCTGGTAGTGACTTACCAGCTGGCCTTCTTAACGCCGGGAAGCTCGCCCTTGAGTGCAAGCTCGCGGAAGCAGACACGGCACAGGCCGAACTTGCGGTACACAGAGTGCGGACGGCCGCAGCGCTGGCAGCGCGTGTACTCACGAGTAGAGAACTTCTGCTTGCGATTGCACTTGACGATCATCGATGTCTTAGCCACTTATATCCTCCTCACATAGAGTATTGTTCGCCCCAAGCGCCGCCCCCTTGTGGGAACGGCGCTTATAGGGCAGGTGAACCTATTTCTTGAACGGGAAACCGAAGGCGTCCAGAAGGGCCTTGGCCTCCTCATCGGTGTTGGCGGTGGTCACGAAAGTGATGTCCATACCACGCTGGTGATCGACGGAGTCGAAGTCGATCTCGGGGAAGATGAGCTGCTCGGTGACGCCCATGGAGAAGTTACCACGGCCGTCGAAGCTCTTGGCGGAGATGCCGCGGAAGTCGCGGATACGGGGGATCGCGACGGAGGTCAGACGATCGAAGAACTCCCACATACGGTCGCCACGCAGGGTAACCTTGCAGCCGATCGGCATACCAGCGCGCAGGCGGAAGGTGGCGATGGACTTGCGGGCACGGGTGATCATCGGCTGCTGGCCGGTGATGGCGCGCAGGTCGCGCACGGCACCGTCGATGGCCTTGGAATCGGTAGCGGCCTCGCCGACACCCATGTTCACGACGATCTTCTCAAACTTGGGGATCATCATGACGTTCTCGTACTGGAACTTGTCCTGAAGCTGCTGCTTGACCTCGTTGTTGTACTTGGTCTTCAGACGCGGCACATACTTCTCTTCTGCCATTGTTCACTCCTTCTTGGGGTTTTAAGCACGGGGCGTGGCCACGATGGGTTGTCCTCGTGCCTCCTGGCTGCATCCGCGCCGCTCATGGCATTTTGCGGTTTGGACTCGACGCAGCAGGAGCCGACAAAACAATCGGTACTATACGCGCATCGGGAGCGTATTTCCAGAAAAACCTCGTCTGCCTGCACAACTCCACAACTCCCCCGCACAAATGGATCCCAAAAAGCAGTTGCGGTGAAATAGGGACTGTTGGGCGGCCTAACAGGCTTAAACAATCCGTATTTCACCGCAACTTATTGGTGGGGATGCGATTAGCGCTTGCGGGGGACGAGCTTGGTGCGGCGCAGGTTGATCATCTCGCCGGCAATGGAGATAGCGATCTCCTCGGGATCCTCGGCCTCGATGGCAACGCCGATCGGAAGGTGCAGGTCGTCGATCTGGTCCTGCGTAAAACCTTCCTGCTCCAGGCGGGCACGCACAAAGGCCGTCTTGCGGCGCGAACCCAGACAGCCCAGGTAGGCAGGCTTGACACGCATGGCCTGAATCACCACGTCGATATCGGACTTGTGACCCGCCGTGGCGACGACCACCAAGTCGCGCGGACCGATGGGACACAGCTCGCTCAGGTTCTTGTAATCGACCAGGCGACGATCGTAGACACCGGGCACCCATTCGGGCGTCAACGTGCCGGGGCGGTCATCGCAGGCCACGACGGCAAAGCCCGCCGCCGTGAGCACGCGCGCCGTCGCGGCGCCCACGTGTCCGCAGCCAAAGATGTAGGTCAGGCCCTCGGGGCAGAGCGTCTCGATGTGCGCCGCGGGAATCTCAGAGGCAGCGTTGGTGTAGGTGACGTTACTCCCCTCCTCCACCAGTGAAAGCCCGGGGCAGCCCGCAATGGTATGGCGCGATGCCTCGCCATGGTACTCGGCCACATCGCCCTCGAGCGCGCTCGCGATAAACGGCTCAAAGTCGATGACGAAGTCGCCGATGCGCCGATAGACCAAGACGTCGGCAATTTCCTGGAACAACGGTGCCTGGGTCGCATCCAGATGCAGATAGCACAGGCAAATGGCTCCGCCGCAGATCATGCCGGTATCGGAGTTCTCGCCGCCCATGGTGTAGCGGACCAGACGCGACTGTCCCGCGCTCAGGAGTTCGCGCGCCTCATCCAGCGCAAAGAGCTCAATCTTGCCGCCGCCGATAGTGCCCGCCTGGCTGCCGTCGGCAAAGACGGCCATCCAGGCGCCCACGCCGCGCGGCGACGACCCCGCCGTGCCGGCCACGACCACGAGCTCGCACGTCTCGCCAGCACGCAGGGCGGCAAGCGCCGCATTCACAACATCGAGCTTTTCCATTGCCGCCTTCTATCCTCTAAAGATATCGGTGAGCATAGCGAGTGCCTCGAGCACGCCGCCGCCGACCGACGTCGCCTTGTCCGAAATGTAGTTGATATAGCTGGCATCGCCGCGCGGATCGACATCGGCGCATTTAAAGCCCTCAGTCACCCGCACGCCGTTCGCCAAAAGCCCGCGCAGACAGCCATCGATCTGCGTGCACATGGGCGTATCGTCCGCGTAGCCAATCACGTCTCCGGCGCTCACGATGTCGCCGATTGCGCGGTCGGACCGAAACACGCCGGCGGCGGGGCTGTGGATAACGCGCTCCTTGCCATAGCCGGCGATCACGCCCGGCACGCCCGTGTTGGGCTGGGGCGAGCCCTGGGTAATGACACGGCCCAAAAAATGCCCGCGCATGGTCTCGACCACGGCGTCGCAATCGACCGGCGCGGTAAAGCCCGGCCCCACGGCGATGACGGTAGGCGCCATGTCGCGCGTGGTGCCCAGGTTGCGCTTGGCCAGAATCGCGTCGACCACAGCCGCGGGTTTAAGCTCATCGAGCATCTTGGCCTGAGGGTCCACCACGACGGCAACATCCCCCGCTTGGGTAATCTCGAGCGCCTCTGCCGGCGTCTGCGCCAAGCGAGCGCGAATGCCCTCGACCTGGACCTCGCCCAGACGAATAGCCTCGCAAAAACTGATTGTGCGGCGGATGCACGTGGGAACCGCGATATCGGCCATAACGACCGACACGCCGGCGTGCACCAAGCGAGCGGCGACACCCGTGGCGATATCGCCGGCGCCGCGAACATAAACGAGCATTCCCGGGGCACCTCCCTGTGCTACGGTTTGAGCAGAGCAAAAGCGGTTCGACCGCTACTCTGATGATTATTTATTATCACAGTATTATACGGCGGTGAACAGATGGAAACGGTTAGCGGCAATCTTGCCTCGGCGCTCAGGATCGAGCCGGGCATTACCGCGATTATCGGCAGCGGCGGCAAGTCGACGTTGCTCAAAACGCTGGGTCTTGAGCTCATGCGCGCTGGCGGCCGCGTGCTCCTCTGCACCACCACGCATATGCTTCCCGTTGCCGGCGTGCCATGGGACGGGTCGAATCGTCGCCTGGACGCCGCGCCTTGGAAGCCGGGCGCCTCGCATGTCCCCGGTTGCACCTGCGAGGCCTGCGCGGGCCTTGCACGCGGAGGCATCTGCCAGGCAGGCGTCTTGGACCCGGAGACAGGCAAGCTCTCCGCCCCCGCCGAGCCACTCGGCGGGCTGGCACAGCGCTTTGACTATGTGTTGGCCGAGGCAGACGGTAGCAAGCGACTCCCGCTCAAGGCGCATGCCGCCTGGGAGCCGGTAATTCCCGCCGGCACGGCCAACGTCATCTGGCTCGTCGGCGCCTCGGGACTCAGCAAGCCCATCAACGAAGCCGTCCACCGCCCCGAGCTCTTTTGCGAGCGTTGCGGCTGCGAGCTCACCGACATCGCCACGCCCGAGCGCGTCGCCCAGGTGCTCAATGCCGAGATGCAGGCGCTGAAACTCAGCACCGCACGCGTCATGCTCAACCAAGTCGACACGCTCAGCGACCCCACGATGGCCGACCGCTTCGAGGCAGCTCTCGACCGCCCCGTCGTCGCCAGCAGCCTCAAGTAGCCGGCCCCATCTCCTCAGTTGCGGTGAAATACGGACTGTTTGG
>CABVCJ010000038.1 GCA_902496845.1 uncultured Collinsella sp. | reverse complement strand
CCCCGCCAGTTCCACCTTGGTCTTCGAGACGCTGCGCGAGGCAAACCGCGCGCTCGGCATCACCATCGTCGTCGTTGAGCAAAAGGTCGCTCTGCTTTCGGAGTACTGCAACCGTGTGTTGGTGCTCGATCACGGCCAGATCGCGCTGCAAGGTGAGCCGCACGAGGTCTTCGCACGCACCGACGAGCTTCGCACCATCGGCGTCGATTGTCCGCGCGTCACGCGCATCTTCAACAGTCTCGAGGCCGATGGCTTGGTAAGCGGCACGCCCTGTCTGGATGTCGACGAGGCAGAACGCCTGATCACGGAAATCGTCGACCCCGACCGTGCGACAAGCGATACCCAGGCGCCCGCAGGCTCCCCGCACGCGCCGTCGCTGCGCCCGCATGCGAAAGACGCCGAGCCGGTGCTCACCTTTGACCATGTCGAGTTTTCTTACCCCCATGGAGGCGCCGCCGTCCACGACCTCAACTTGACGCTCTACCCCGGCGAGCTCGTGGGCATTGTCGGCCAAAACGGAGCCGGCAAAACCACGCTCACCAAACTGCTCACGGGTTTGCTCAAGCCCGCATCGGGCAGCGTACGCGTTACGGGCTTGGACACGGCATCGGTTCCCACGAGCCGCATCGCACACGAAGTGGCAACGCTTTTCCAGAACCCCGACCGCCAAATCTGCAAAGACACCGTGCTCGACGAGGTCGCCTTTGGTCTAGAACTTGCCGGCATCGACCGCGCCGAAGCCCTGCGTCGCGCCCAGCTGGTCATCGACCGCTTTGGTCTGCCCGCCGACGAGGCACCGTTCTCACTGTCGCGCGGCCAACGCCAGATGGTGGCGCTGGCCTCCGTTGTGGTGATCGAGCCCAAGATCGTGGTGCTCGACGAACCCACGAGCGGCCTGGACTACCGCGAGTGCATGACCGTGATGGAAACGGTGCGCACCATGGCAGAGCGCGGTTGCGCCGTCATCATGGTCTGTCACGACATGGAAGTCGTTTCCGACTTTGCCGAGCGCATCGTGGTGATGGCCAACGGTCGCATCCTCGACCGCGGCCGCACGCACGAGCTGTTCTCGAAAATCGAACTCATGCAGCGTGCCTACGTTGATCCGCCCCAGGTCATCGAACTCTCGCGCCGTCTGGCATCCACCGTCTCGCCCGCCTTTACGCAGGTGAGTGAGGTCACTGATATCGTTCGCATTACCGAGGAGATGGTCCGCCGTGGTTAACGTCATCGACTACATGCCGGGCGACACGCTGCTACACCGCCTGAACCCCGTCATCAAACTGGGCCTCGCCGCCGCCATCATCATCGGCATTTTCTTGTCCGACACCTATGTGGCACTGCTGGGCTTTCTGGCACTCACGCTCGCGCTGGGAGCCTACGCCGGCGTCGTCGACCGCCTGCTCGCGCTGCTCAAGCTACTGATTCCACTCGCGCTCATCATGCTGGTGCTGCAGCTGGCTTTTATGCGCGATGGCAACGTGGTGTGGAGCTTTGTCACCGATGAAGGCCTCATCACCGGAACAAAGGCCTGTCTGCGTCTGCTGGGCGTGGCGCTACCGCTTATTCTGATGCTCATGGTGACCAAGCTCAACGACCTTGCCAACGCCTGCGTCGAGGTGCTGCACGTTCCGTATCGTTACGCCTTCACCTTTACCACGGCGCTGCGCTTTGTGCCAGTGTTTGGCCAGGAGATGAACGCCATCATGGAGGCGCAGACCGCACGCGGCATCGAGTATGACACCAAGAACCCCATCAAGAAGCTCAAGCTCATGCTGCCGCTGTGCGTGCCGCTACTGATCTCGAGCGTGGGTAAAACCGACGCCACGGCCCTGGCAGCCGAGCAGCGCGGCTTCTACCTGCGCACGCGCGCGAGCTCGTACAAGCGCTACCCCATCAAGGGCCTGGACATTGCCATACTTATTGTCAGCATTGCCCTCATCGTCCTCGGCTTCCTGTTCTAACCCATCGCCACCGGCAACCGATAAATTCAAAAGGCCCCGGCTCGCATCAAACGAGCCGAGGCCTTACTGTTTTCCCAGATAAAACCTACCAAAATAAACCTGTCCCTTTTTTGGCAGGTCGAGGGCTACAGGCGGTAGGGGGCGCCGCTGCGGATGATGGATTCGCGTACCAGGACGTCCATGGCGTCAAGGGTAATCTCGGGCATCTCTCGGTACTTTTTCAGCACCGAGAGCTCGGTGCAGGCCAGAATGACGCGGTCGCAGCCGCTGCGGGCGAACTCCCACATCACGCGGTCAAACTTGTCCATATCGGGCTCGCGTCCGGCCTTCACGTCATCATAAATCAGCGACATCACGTCGGCCTGGCGCTTCTCGCTGGGATAGACGACCTCGACGCCCGCGGCCTCGCACTCGCGCCCGTAGACGCCGGCACCCACGGTGCCGTCGGTGCCCATGATGCCGATCTTGCGCACCGGCTCGGACGGCATGCTCAGGTTGGGATCGAACTCGCACTCCCCCATCACCGCGCCCGCCAGGGCATAGCGCACCGACTCACGCGGCATGTGGATAATCGGCACCTTGGTAAACGACTGAATCTGGTCGTAGAAGTAGTGCGATGTGTTGCAGGGAATGGCAATGTGCGCGCAGCCCAGTGTCTCGAGCGCCTGTGCGCACTCCTTCATGGTCGCCAGCAGCTCGGCATGCTCGCCGGTCTTGATGGCCAGCGTACGGTCGGGCATGGTCGACTTGGAAAGCACCACCATGTCGATATGCTCCTGATCACAGGCAGCAGCCGTATGACGCACGACCTGGTCGTAGTAATACGACGTGGCCTCAGCGCCCATGCCGCCGATAACTCCCAGCTTTTCCATCGCCGCCTCCTTGGTGACGCCCATGCAATTGCTCGTATCATGCCCGCGCCCGTCCGATGCAAACCGGGCGGGCGCCGCGCTCATCTACTTGTAATACGTCTTGAACAGCTTAAAGTGACGCAGCTTGGTGTGCCACATGCGCAACCAGCGGTTAAAGACAAAATCGCCCTTCATAAACGAAGGATCGGCAGCCTTGCCCTCCTTGGCCAGACGATGCGCCTTCGCACGCAGCTCGGGGTCCTTGACATACTTGTCAACGACGCCCATGGGGACGACCATCCACAGCGCCTCGTCCTGCGCCGTCACAAATTCCGGCTCAAACGGACGGTTATAGACGTACTCATCCACCACGTATTTAGCAACGTTAAAGCCGCTGTTGGTGACGTAGTAGTTACTGCGGCCCTGACGCGTGTTGAAGTCGAAGAACTTAAACGAACCATCGCGTTGGTCGTACTTGACGTCGAAGTTGGAGAAGCCCGTGAACTTAAGGTCCTCAAGCAGCTTGCGCACGCCACCCATGAGCTCGTCGTTGGGCTCGGTGATGATGCAGGCGTGGTTGCCGACACCGTGGGGCTGATGCTCCTCGAGCAGCACGTGACCCAGGCACATCATGCGAACCTTGCCGTTGCGGTCGGAATAGCTGGTAAGCACGCGCATGTACTCGTCGTTGCCGGGCACGCGGTCCTGCAAGATGAGATCATCGGTGTAGCCACTGGCGTACACATCGCGAATGACCTGCTCCAGCTCGGCGCGATCGGCAATCTCGTAGGCCTTCTTCTGGCCCTCGAACTCGTGCTCCCACCACATGATGCCGTCAGAGGGCTTCAGAATCATCGGGAAGGGAAAGTCGATCTGGTCGAGCACCTCGGCGGAAGCCTCGCCCTGGGCGTTGAGCATCGCCATGGTAAAGGTAAACGTGTGCGGATAGGGTACACCGTGCTTCTCGCACAGCTCGTAGAAGATCTCCTTCTTCTGGCACTGCTCGAGCATACTGTAGGGCGCATAGGGCGCGATGACGTTGGAGGCAAGCTGGCCGGCATCCTGAGCCTGTGCGGCAAGCGCGACGTAGTTATCGCCGCAGCCCATGAGGATAATCTTCTTATCGGGATTGGCCTGTGCAATGCCGTTGACGGTCTCGATCATGACCGGCATAGTGTCGATATCCACATTGGGCGTATAGTCGATAATCTGGCTGCGGTATGCAGGACCCGTCTGATACTTGCCAAAGACCAGGCTCTTGACCTGATACTCCTCGTAGAAGGCGCGCGCCACCGAATAGGCGTTGATATCGCCGCCGAGCAGCACGGGTATAAACTCGCGCTCTGTAAACTGCAATGCCATGGAAACTTCCTATCATCAACTGCCCGTACGATGGGCGGTCTTTATGCAACTGGTTTATTCTAGCGTGCCAAACTGCCGCTTCCCAAAGTTCCACCATATCTATGGCAAGCAGGCGCTTATGATCGAGCCCGCAGGGTTCCGTAACGTTAAAGTTGAACTCTATGGTTTCTCAACAATTCACTATAACCGCAGGTCAAAGCCAAAGCCTCAAGTTCAACTTGACCCTTTAGAACCTTTAAGGTTCAAGTTGAGGTCGAAAGCAGTAGTAGAATACCGTTCGAACCATAACCTACGATTGATTGCAGAGGGACTGGATGCAGCATTCGAACCATCGCACCGCAGCGCTCATCGCGTCGAGGCCGGCTCGTATCATCACGAGCGCCGCGCTCGCCGTTGCGCTGACGGCCACGCCGATGCTCTCCCCCGTCGCGGCTTATGCCGCCTCGCAGGCAACGCAGGATCAGCTTTCCGCCGCCCAGCAGAAGATCGAAGCCGCCACGAGCGCCTACAACGAGGCCCGCACCAAGCTCGAGGATTTGCAGAAGCAAATCGACACCAACGAGGCAAGCATCGAGCAGATCGAAGCCGAGCTTCCCGATCAGCAGGCAAAGGCAAGTTCCGCCATGCGCGATCTGTATAAGTACCAGAAGGGCACCAACCCCATCGTGAGCTTCCTGGTCAACGCACAGAGCCTTGGCGAGTTCATCACCACCTGCAGGTACACCAACCAGATCGCGAGCTCGAGCGTCGATGAGATCGAAGAGCTCAACAAGATGCAGACCGAGCTTGAGCAGAACAAGACCGAGCTTGAACAGGCTAAATCCCAACTCGAGGCCGAGCAGGAAACCGCCGAGGATGCACTGGCACAGGCCCAGCAGCTTCGCAGCGAAGCCCAGGCAAAAGCCGAGCAGGAGAATGCCGCCGAGCTGGCCAAGCTCGAGGCAGACAAGGCCGCTGCCGCCGAGAAGATTTCGGGCGAGGGCGTAAGCGGCAACAACTCCAACAGCCAGGCCAACAACGCCAACGCCACCATCGACACCACGGTGAACAACTCCAATACCGGCAACTCCGATTACGACTCGTTTATCAACGAGTGGACGAGTCGCATCGACAACTACCTCGCCGGCTCCCCCATGGCAGGCCAGGGTTACAACTTTGCCGTGGCAGCCTGGAGCACCGGTGTTGACCCCCGTTGGTCTCCCGCCATCGCCTGCATCGAGAGCAGCAAGGGCCTCTATTGTGCAGGCTCCTATAACGCCTGGGGCTGGAGCGCCCGTGGCGGCGGCTGGCGGAGCTTTGGTAGCTGGAGCGAGGGCGTCTCTGCCCACGTTGCCTACCTTGGCGCCAACTATGGCTCCACGCTTACCCCGGCAGCCGCCAAAAAGTACTGCCCGCCCACGTGGCAGGACTGGTACAACAAGGTTGCAACCCAGATGAACCGCATCTAAGATCAACGTCAAAGGGCCCCAATCGGGGCCCTTTTTCTTTTACGCGACAGAGGTATCGACGACGCCAGCCGCGTTTGCAATGGCAACGATGATAATCATTGCCAACAAGAGCACACCCATAGCCTTGAGACAGAGCTTTGCAAGCTTTTTGCCGCGATATCTATCGAGTAGCTCAAACTGCCGGCGAAGACGGCGTTTATCGAGCATCACAAAATGAATGAGCGCTACGAGACCGTCGACGAAGACAAAATACTCAATCGCGAGAAACCACATCGGGTAGTTTTGGTTGGCACCCGTGGGATGAAAAACGGCAAAATGGCTTCCGGCAAAGAAAACAAGTAACGAAAGATAGACGAATGCGTTCCAAATACGCCCAACGGTGTCGGGAATGCGGGAGAGTAGACTCAGGCGCTCAGGCACCAACGGCAATCCACCCTGAGACTGATCTGCGGGAAGCACGGGCGCAGGGCACACAACTCGCCGCTCCGGAGGCTCTTGAAAGGAAGCAGCATTCGGCGCGGACGATGGCGTCGGCACGGACGACGCATACGATGCGCGCGCAGCATGCCCTAGCGCCTTCGCGCTTGCAAAGCGCTTGCCCGGATCGAGTGCCATCGCCATGCAAATAGCATCGGCAAGCGAGGCGGGGACGTCACATGCCTCGCATTGCTCGCGCATGTCCCGACCCGGCTTGAGGTCGGCCCCCGTCAGACAAAAGAACAGCAGGGCACCGAGCGCATAGACATCGCTGCGCACGCTCGTCTGGCCAAAACCGTACTGCTCGGGTGGCGCATAGGGTCGCGTGCCAAACTTAACGGTATCGGCATCGGCTCCTTCGCGCCACACGCGAGCGATTCCCAAGTCGATAATCACCAGCGATGAAAACGTCAGGCCGTCATCAGGCGTATAGTTGGCACCTGTCACGATGATATTCGACGGCTTGAGGTCGCGATGGATCACTGGCGCCGAAGCCTCCCCCGCCATTGCAAAACCGGCATGGAGCTCGCCCACGGCGTCGCAAAGGACAGGATACAATTCACGCGCATAATCGGGAGCGGCTCCCAGACGGTCCACCAGCGCCCCGAGCGTCTCCCCTTCGATGTATTCCATAACCACGTTGAGCTCGTCGCCCGCACGACGACAATCGACGATTCTGGGCAGGTGCTCAAAACGCCTGCCCGCCCGCTGAGCGGCAAACAGACGCTCGTATGCCCCGCCGATTTGAGCCGAAGAATCGATGCGTTTGCGGACGAAGGGGCCGAGCGAACCACCGCCGGTTCCTTCAAAGTACACGAGCTCGGTTGTTTCAACGGACGAGCGCTTAAGTACACGCTCCACGCGATAGCTGTCGTCGCGATCGAGCGACGCCAGGTGCTCGGCAAGCGCTGCAGTCAGCTCATCATCGGAATATGTTGGGTTCTGAGTATCCATAGCGTCCATATTAACGCAGGGCACGGACGCCCCATGACGCCCGTGCCCTGCACGTTCTAAATATCGTGAACGGCGCTTACGCCGGCAGCTAACCGTTAGCTCACCGTCTCCTCACCAAAGCGATACAGCTCCTCGTTGACCTTTTGGAGGCTGCACCCGCGATCGATGCAAAAGATGATAATCGCATCGCGGCGGTCCTTGCAGTTAAGGACGCTTACCCCGGCAGCCGTCAGCGCACGGTTGGTCTCTTTGAGCGTCAGCGCCATCGCAAAGGCAATCTGCAGCACCTTATTGCGACTCGGATGACGCGCACCGGTAAAGATCTGATAGCCAAAGGTCTCATTGAGATCGGCCATACGAACCACGCGCGAGCGCTCCAAGCCCTTTTCCTGCAGTAGCTGCTTCAGGTAGTCCGAAAGCGACGGGGCGGCAAAGTCGTGCTCCCTGATATAGCCATCGATGTTTGGCGCGTCGAGAAGCTCATTGAGCAACTCTTCGGTTAGCTTTTTATCGGACACGCGGCTTCACCTCCCCCAGTGCATGCAACATGCTAGAAACCGCTCACATCCGAGCGCTCCCAACTGGCGACCTGATCGGGAGACACCGTACCCAGCGCCTCGAACTTCCAGGAGCCGCCCGCCTTCAGATGATTGGTGTTTGCAAGAGCCGTTCCAACCTGGTTGCCATCAGCATCATACAGAACATACTCAATCTGAATGTAGCTCTTTTCCTTGTCCGTGTTATTAGTCAGCGTACCCGTGATCTCATAGGCAAACTGATTGGAGGTGTCTTCAGCCTCGTCAGCAATGGTATACGGTTCTTGCGGTTCTTTTTGCTCCTCAGCCTGCTGTGTCGTCTCGGCAGATTTTGCCGAATCGTTCGCAGACGAATCGGTTGAGTTGCCGCCCATAGAGCCCACGGCACCGACAATAACCAGCACCACGATGACGCCTAGGACGATCTTGCCAATCGGCTTCTTTCCCTCTTTTGCCATTATGCATCCTTCCTACGATCCGGCTACCGTGCCGGCACACAGCACATCGTAGGAGGCAGCGAGCTCAAATTCATTAGCTGGGAGCTAATGTCGCAGCACAGCTTGCCACCTGGCACTCATTGAGTCTTTTTTCCTTCACCGAACTCATTCCTTTGTTGTTGACTATTAAACATTTAGACGTAAACTGCTTTGTTACCTTGTCAACATCTGAAAGGAACCTCATTGGGAAAAGACGTACTGGTGCAGCAACTCGTCGACTCATTCGACAGCTGGCCCGCCAAAAATTCCGGTTGCGGATCGTCCCGCATGACACAAGAGCTCTATCCTTTTGACAAGCTCTTCTCTCCCATCAAAATTAACAAGCTCACCGTCAAAAACCGCATTGTCATGGCGCCGATGGGCAATATCGACATGTGCGAGGAAACTGGTCGTCCCAGCGACATGATGCTGCAGTACTTTTTCGCCCGCGCCAAAGGCGGCTGCGGCCTCATCACAACAGGACTCGTACCGGTAAGCCACGGCATCGATACCACGGTCACCGAGCTGGACAAGCTCACCTATTTCCCGCGCATCGATCGAAGCCGAACCGTTATGGCAGGCTGGCGCGACCTTGCCCAAGGTGTCCATGCCTTCGGATCGCGCATTTTTGTCCAGCTTACGGCCGGACTCGGCCGCGTGGGCAACCCGCAATGCCTCATCACGCAAAAAAAGTTTCCGGTCTCGGCGAGTTTCTTGCCTAACTACTACATCCCCGCCATTCCATGCATGCGCCTCTCGGATCAAAAGCTGCGCCGTATCGTAAACAATATCGGCCAAGCGGCGGCCGATGCTCATGCCATGGGCATCGATGGCGTCTATTTGCACGGGCACGAGGGTTATCTTATCGAGCAGCTCGGAAACCCCGCCTTTAACCATCGCAAGCTCGGACGTTATGCCGATTGGCGTCAGTTTGGCCTCGATATGATCAAAGAAATCCGTCGCCGCGTTGGGCCCGACTACCCCATCATGTACCGCATCGACCTTTCGCTTGCACTCGAGGAAACCTATGACGAGCAGGTCATGAATTCGACCTATCTGGGACGCATGCGCGGCGGCCGCACAGTCGAACAGACCCTGGGTTATATGGAAGAGCTCGTGGCGGCGGGAGTAGACATCTTTGACGTCGACCTTGGTTGCTATGACAACTGGTGGATGCCCCACCCGCCTGCGAGCATGCCCGCAGGCTGCTTCGTTCCCGTGGCGCGCGCCGTTCGAGAGCGCTTTGCCGCCGACAATATCCGCTCCAATGCCGGCCTTCCCGTACCCGTTGTCGCGGTGGGTAAGTTGGGCTACCCCGACATTGCCGAACGTGCCCTTCGCAATGGCGACGCCGATATGATCATGCTCGGACGCCCGCTGCTTGCGGATCCCGAGTGGCCCAACAAGGCGTACGCCGGTCGCGTGGCAGATATTCGCCCCTGCATCGGATGCCAGGAAGGATGCCTCAACGAGTTTGTCGAAGGGGGCCATCCGCAGTGTGCCGTCAATCCACGCTGCAGCTTTGAATACCTCATGCCCCAGACACCCGCTCCCGCCAAAGAACCCAAACGCATAGCGGTGATAGGAGCCGGACCCGCCGGGATGGTCTGTGCGCTAATCGCCGCGCGTCGTGGCCACGACGTAAAGCTCATCGATGCCGAAGATGAACTTGGAGGAAAACTCCTCTCCGCCAGCGCCGCCCGGATCAAGTTCGACCTCGATAACTACCGATCATATCTTGTTCGACAGGTGCGCGAGCAGGCAGAAAAACCCAACGGGAACCTGACACTCGAACTTGGACGGGCAGCACGCGCCGAAGATCTTGCAAAAGCAGGCTTCGACGCAATCGTGTGCGCGACAGGCACTTCCAATGCAATACCGCCCATCCCCGGTCTTACGGAGCTTGCAGCATCGGGCCATGCCGTGCTGGCAACGCAGCTACTGCGCCAACCTGCGCTGCTTGGCAACGCCAAAACCGTCACCATCATTGGCGGAGGGGCCGTGGGCTGCGAGGTTGCCCAATGGCTCACCGTCGAACACGGCATACCACAGGTCAGCGTAATTGAAATGCTGCCTCACATGATGCAGGGCGCCTGCACGGCAAATCGCGGCCACCTACTCCATACGCTCAGGGGACGCAATGTGCGGCTCCTCAATATGACACGCGTCGAGCGCGCGGAAGTCGGCGGCAAACGCGAGTCTGGAGCCCCATCGAGGTGTGCGCGTCTCCACTTGAGTCGCAACTGCCACAAAAACGTTCCCGACCCCTACGTCTCGTGGTCACCGGTCTTGCCCGAGAACGTCGAAAACCCGCTTGCACCCAAAATCGGCAACGACTGGAAGTCACTCGAGCTAACCTGCGACTTGGTAATCATTGCCTGCGGCGGACACCCCGACGACGCGCTGTTCTACAAACTGCAGCAGACGCACGCCGCTGACGAGCTGCATAACATCGGCGATGGGTTTGCGCCCGGCCGTGTGCTCGAAGCGGTCCGTGCGGCATACCGACTCGGCACCAATATCTAACACGAAAGGATGGGCTCACAGATGAACCTGACCTCCCAACAACAAGCCCTGCTCGACGGCGCCAAGGGCCCCGCCATGGCCAAAGTGGTCAAGACCCTCGTTATGTACGGCGAATGCTTTGGCGCCGAGCGCATGGTTCCCGTGACCGGCGCAAACGGTCATCTTGTCACAAGTTTTGGCCTCTCCATGCTCGGTCCAGTCTATGACCTTATGGATGAGCTGCTGAAAGACGGCGCCCTGTCCGGTCAGTCATTCTCGGTCGACCCGAGGCCCCTCGACCCCGCCGTCCCGGCCAACCCGCTGCAAAAGCTGCTGTTCAAGATTATGTATTCCAAACAAGACGATTATGAGGCACAGCTGCGCAGCATGGGTCTATTGGACAACGATGCTTTCACCTGCACCTGCTATCAGCCCGAGGTTGGCAATCGACCTCGGCGTGGCGACATCCTAAGCTGGGCAGAAAGCAGCGCCGTGGTCTTTGCCAACTCCGTGCTGGGCGCTCGCTGCAATCGCAACTCCGGCATCATCGAGATGTTCGGCTCAATTGCCGGCTTTGTCCCGGAATTCGGCCTGCTCACCGATGAGGGCCGCAAGGCGACCTGGATCATCGAAGTCGACTGCAAGCGCAAGCCCGAAGCGCAAGTGCTTGGCAGCGCCATTGGCATGAAGGTGATGGAAGACGTCCCTTACATTAAAGGCCTCGACCGCTGGCTTGGCCGCGAACTCACACCCGGCACGCAGGACTACCTTAAGGACATGGGCGCCGCCAGCGCATCGAACGGCGCTGTCGGGCTCTACCACGTGGACGGCATCACGCCCGAGGCCGTCGAACAAGGCGAACACCTCATAGCACCAGACGCCCGAATCTATCGCATTGACGACGCCGAGCTGGAACGCATCCGCTCGAGCTACCCCGTTATGTGGAAGAACCCGGGCGCGCGCCCCAAGCTTGCCTTCATCGGCTGCCCCCACCTCTCGTCTGCACAACTCGTCCATTGGGCAGACGCCATCTGCGATGGGCTGAGCGCCTCCGGCAACTGCCGCGTGCAAGTACCCACCGTACTGACCGCCGCACCATCCGTGGCAGACGCCTTCCGCAAGACTGCGGCATACAGACGCCTCTCGACTACCGGTGCCGTCGTCTCGAGCATCTGCCCGCTTATGTACACCAACAACCCGCTGTGCGGCAGCATGCCCATCATCACCAACTCCAACAAGTTGCGTACGTACTCGGCATCGCGCTACTACACCGACGACGAGGTGCTCGCCTACGTCACCACCGGAAAACCAATCAAATAGGAAGGCGACTCCTCATGGAAAAAATCTTTCACGGCCGCGTCGTTGTCCCCGGAACTGCCCACGCCAAGGCACTTGTCTCTCACGGAGGGCTCAACACACTCGCATCGTTTCAGAAGGCACTGATGTTTGGCGACAAAAAGGCCACGTGTTCCGACCAAAACAATCCCGACTTGTACGGCAAACCTTTGGCGGGATGTGCCTTGTGTCTTCCGCAGACTATCGGCTCCACCACAGGCGGCATGGTGCTCTTCTGCGCCACCAAAATGGGGCGCCAACCCGCATGCCTGCTGTTTTCCAAACCCATTGACAGCCTTGCCGCCGCTGGCGCGATCCTCTCGGGTGTATGGACCGACACCTCCATGCCCACCATTGACAACCTGGGCGATGAGTTTCTCGATGCTGTGTCGACGGGAGACGCCATCACCGTGACCGAAGACGGCACGGTCATCGTCGGCTAAGGCTATCCGACCCGCCGCCCGCAGATGAACAACGTGTTTCGCCATTTCCCACGCGCGGTGCGGGCGATAATCTTGACGTATTCGATATACAACACGAAAGGAGTCCCACCATGGGAGCATCGGTATCGGTCGCACAGGGCGCGCCTCTTGATGCAGGCACCTACAAGGCAGACGAGGCAGCCGTCGAGCGCTTTTGCGAATTGCTGCGCATCCCCACCGTTTCGCGTGAGAACATCGCCGAGCGCGACGATGAGCCCTTCAGCCAGTGGATTCCCACGCTTCAGCGACTTTATCCGCATTTCTTTAAAGTCGCCGAGCTCACACGCGTCGACGACTTTGGCATGCTCCTGCGTTGGCCTGGCGCCGATTCCGCCTTGGACCCCATCGTCATGATGGCGCATCAGGACGTCGTGCCCGTCGAGGGCCAAGACTGGAAGCACGATCCCTTTGGAGCCGAGATCTTCGACGGCGAGATCTGGGCCCGCGGATCCCTCGACACCAAGTGCATCGTCTCGGCTTTCTTCGAGGCCGCCGAGCATTTGATTGCCCAGGGCTTCGTTCCCCCGCGCGATGTCTGGTTCTTCTCGAGCGATGGCGAGGAAATCGCCGCACCTACTGCAACCCATGCAGTGCAGTGGCTTCGCGAGCATAACATCCATCCCTACATGGTGCTCGATGAGGGTGGCGCCGTGGCAACCGACGCCCCGCTCGGCGTCACCGAACCCGTTGCCATGGTAGGCGTGTCCGAGAAGGGCCACGTCGACCTTACCGTCACGGCGCGCGCCGACGGCGGCCATGCCTCTACGCCTGCGGCAAACGATGCCTGCCGTCTTCTCTGCCGTGTATGCGAGACTATCTCGGCCAACCCCGGCAAGCCGCAGCTCACGCCCGCCGTCGAGGCCACACTGACCGAGTTGGGTGCCCGTAGCAGCGCGACGTATCAGGCAATCTTTGGCAACCTGTGGCTCACGCGCCCCGCGGTTACCAAGATCATGGCCGCCAGCCCCGAGACCTCGGCCATGCTGCGCACAACCTATGCGCTCACGCAGCTCGAAGGCTCCAACGCGCACAACGTGCTGCCACCGGTCGCTCGCGCCAATTTCAACGTGCGCATCGCTCCGTTCGAGACCATCGCCGATGCCGTTGAACGCGCTCGCAGGCTCGCCGCCCAGCAGTGCCGCGCCTCGGGCGTAAGCCCCGACCATGTCACCGTCGAAATCAACGAGGCGATCCCCTACACCGAGCCCGCGCCCATCTCGCCTTACGAAGACGATGCCGCCTTCAACTACATCCATCGCTGCGTGTCGGGTGTCTATCCCGAGGCCGGCTTTGCCCCCTACGTGCAGAACTCCTGCACCGACTCGCGCGAGTTCAACGAGATCTGCGATCGCGTCTACCGCTTCTGCGGCTTCATCTACTCGGGCGAGGCGCGCAAACTCATCCATGCCGCCAACGAACGCATCGGCGTCGACGTCTACAAGCGCGGTATCGAATTCTATGTGGCGTTTCTCGCCAACCTTGGACAACTGTAGGACGGGAGGGCCGACATCGCCCCTCCCCGCTTTTACCGACCAGGAGAACCAGCATGACCCAACCAAATCTTAAGCGGGCGGCCCGGCTCGACACCAAGGCCGTCGCCCTCGCCTCCCTACCCTTTATGGGCATGATCAGCTTTTGGCAGGTCTACGACGGCATCGTTCCCAAGATGCTCACAGGGACCTTTGGCCTATCCAACTCGCTCACCGGCGCGATCATGGCCATCGATAATGTCTTTGGCCTGTTCCTGCTTCCGCTCTTTGGCATCCTCTCGGACCGCTGCGCAAGCAAACTCGGGCGTCGAACGCCCTTTATCTTGGGCGGCTCCGCGGTGGCAATGCTCTCCGTCCCGCTCATCGCGATCGCCAACAACATGGGCAGCCTACCTCTGCTCATTGGCGCGATTATCCTCACGCTTTTGGCAATATGCGCCTACCGCACCATGACGGTTGCCATTGTGGCAGATATTACGCCTCGCCCACTTCGAACCAAGGCGGACTCAATCGAAAAGATCGTCGGCTATGCGGGAACGGGTCTTATGCTCGTCGCCATCTCGGTCATGGTTCCCAAGGCCGACAAACCTGATTATCTTCCGCTCTTTATCTTGCAGGCCGCCTTTATCCTCGTGTCAGCCGTTGTCTACGGCATCTTTGTCCGTGAGCCCGCCCTCGTCGAAAAGATGCGCGAGAAATCGCTGTCAATGGGCATCGACGAGGATCAGATTGACAAAGACGACTCCCCCGAGGCCGGCGGTAAGGAACGCGTTGCAGACACCGACGTGCGTCGCTCCATCATCATGCTGCTCGCCGCAACGTTTTTCTACTACATGAGCTATAACGCCATGACCACCAATATCAGCCGTTATGCCGATTTGTTCTATGGCATGGAGGGCGGTTCCTATGCCATCATCAATATCGTGACGATTGCAGGCGCGCTGCTAAGCTACGTACCCCTGGCAAACCTTTCGCTCAAAATCGGCCGCAAAAAGGTCGCCCTGGGCACCGCCGTCATCATGGTTTTGTGCCCCGCGCTTCTTTGGCTGGCACCCGGTTTCTCGCCCGTGTTGTACGGGGTCTTTTTGTTGATGGGCGTCGCGCTGGGCGGCGTGGACCTGTGCGTGTACACGATGATTCTGGAGTGCTGCAGCTCCCAAAGCGTGGGCCGCTACTCCGGTTACTACTACACCGTGAGCATGGCGGCTCAGGTGGCGACGCCGATTCTCTCCGGCATCGTTATGGACGTGGCGCCGTCGATGCTCTTCGCCTACATCACGGCAATGGGCATGATTATGGCCGCGAGCATTGCCGCCGCCAAGCACGGCGATGCCATCTTGATCGACGAGGTCGCTCGCCGCGAGGCAGCCGAGTAAGAGACCGAATTGACTACCGAGCGAAAGGGGCCGGATAGGCAAAGTGCCCATCCGGCCCCTTTTCGGTTCATCCTCAAAAAGGCAATCGAAGCCTACCCCACCGTGACGGATTCCCCGGTAAAGGTGCTCACAAGCAACAAGATAAAGAACGCCAGATAACTGATGCTCAATAGGTAGGCAACAACCAAAAAGAAGGCCCATCCGACATTGGTCTTGCCGTCGGTGCGACGTTGCTCGCGAGAACGACATAGCCAAATCGTCACGCCAATGGCCACAATCAACAGCACAAGTGCCGCTGCCGCCAGTCCAGCAAGCGCAAACATCACGCCAATGCTCACAGCAATAACCGGAAGTAGCAGCAAGCCGCACCCACATCCACCCGGACTATACACGGCTGATTGCCGACGTCGCCTCATCGTCACTCCATCACAAGCAATCGTTTATAGACATCGAGGCCTTTGAGAAGAATCTCCTCGTCAAAGAGCATAGTATCGGCATGAAGGGCGCTCATCGCATAAGCTGGGCAGCCGTCTGCGTCGATCGGGTTTTCTTGCGCCTCTGGCACGCCCGTGCCCAGCAAGAAGAACACGCCCGGCAGATGACGCTGATAGAAGGCAAAGTCCTCGGCAATTAGCAGCGGTTCATCAACGAGCTGCAACCCGGACAAGGCAGGTGTGATGTTGGCAAACAGCTCGGGGTCGTTATCGACCGGCGGATAACCCTCGGCAAAGTCGAGATCATACGTGCAGCCCGTTGCGGTGCACGCCTCGTCGAGCACACGGCGTACGCCTTCGCGCGCCCGGTCGAACATGTCGTCCGTAAACACACGCAGGCTTCCGGCCACATGGGCCTCCTCCGCCACCGCATTGCAGACGGTGCCTGCCTGCAGCAGGCCGAACTTGCCAATGCAGGGCTCATCGGCACCCAGCTCATCCATCAGTTCGCGCTCGGCAACCAAGAACTTGGCAGCCGCCAGCGCCGCATCGTGTGACTCCTCGACCGGAACGCCATAGGTCTTAGCGATATGGATACTCGTCCCGTGAATATGAATGTGTGTCTCACTCGAACGCGCCAGCAACGGACCGGAGCAGCTCGCCAACGTGCCGGCGGGCAGATCGGGCCACACGTGGAAGCCGAAGATGCGATCCACCCCGTAGCGCTCGAACACGCCGCTCTCGCATACCGTCTTGGCACCACCGGTCGTTTCCTCGGCCGGCTGGAACACAAAGAGCACGTTGCGCTTGATGGCACCCGGCTGCTCGCGAATCGTACGGTCGACATACGTCGCGGCGGCAAGTGACATGGCCATATGTCCATCGTGTCCGCAAGCGTGCATCTTTCCGGGATGCGTCGAGGCAAAGACCGCACCCGTCGCCTCCGCGATGGGCAGGGCGTCCATGTCGGCGCGAATCGCCGTGGCATGTGTGGCACCAACGCCAGCGTCGAAAAAAGCGCAGACGCAGCTGGGGCACGGATGGGTCACTTCGCAGGTGAGTGGTGCCAACACGCCCTCGATATAGGCGATAGTCTGCGGAAGATCGAAGTCGAGCTCCGGGATCCTGTGCAAGTCGCGCCGATAGCGACGGAGTTCTTGGAGCTCGGTCATAAAGGTTCCTTTCATAGGTGCGCGCCAGTTGCCATCTTATTGTGCCGCAAGATTGCCGCGCCCTTGTTTCCAGCATATCCCTGCATTTTTTAAACGTTATATACGAATACTCTTGTTTGGTAAAGTGCAACGTGGTAGGGTCGTTACCACTTGATAGAGGCGCGGGCACGAAGAACCGCGGGCGAGCCGGCAGGCTTTGACCCCGTGGGGAGGCGAAACCCGCCGAACTGGGCTTTTCGGGCACGAACAACCTGGTGGGCCTGCGGGAAACACCCGCAGGACTGTCTGCAGCAATGCGGGAGCGCTATCCGGACATTGGGTCCACGCTATGCGGATTCGATACGCAGATGGCGCCGTCTGGATAGCGAGGTTTACGGGACATGGCATTGACCCCCAACGAGGCATATGCGGCCAAGCAGCCGTTTGTGGACAAGGAGACGCTCGAGCATATCGTCGAGCAGTTCCCCACGCCGTTTCATCTATATGACGAGGCGGGCATCCGCCGCAACATGCTAGAGGTGCGCGATGCCTTTGCATGGAACCCGGGCTTTAAGGAATACTTTGCCGTCAAGGCAAATCCCAACCCGGCGCTCATCTCCATTCTCAACGAATACGGCTGCGGCTGCGATTGCTCGAGCTATACCGAGCTCATGATCGCCCGCTCGCTGGGCATCACGGGACACGACATCATGTTCTCGTCCAACGACACGCCGGCAGCGGACTTTGAGCTCGCCGACAAATTGGGCGCCATCGTCAACTTTGACGACATCAGCCACATCGAGTTCTTTGAGCGCGTCGCGGGCCCCATCCCCAAGACGGTCAGCTGCCGCTTTAATCCGGGCGGCCTGTTCCAGCTCTCCAACGGCATCATGGATAACCCCGGCGATTCCAAGTACGGCATGACCACCGAGCAACTCTTCGAGGCCTTCCGCATGCTCAAAGCCAAAGGCGCCGAGGACTTTGGCATCCACGCATTCCTTGCCAGCAACACCGTCACCAACGACTACTACCCCAAGCTCGCGCGCATCCTCTTTGAGCTTGCCGTGCGCCTGGAGCGCGAGACCGACGCACATGTCGCCTTCATCAATCTGTCCGGCGGTGTCGGCATCCCCTATCTGCCCGAGCAGCAGGCCAACGACATTCACGCCATCAGCAAGGGGGTGCACACGGCCTACGACGAGATCCTGGTTCCCGCCGGTATGGGCGACGTGGCCATCTGCACCGAGATGGGCCGCTTTATGATGGGGCCCTACGGCTGCCTGGTCACCAAGGCTATCCACGAGAAGCAGATCTACAAGGACTATATCGGCGTCGACGCAAGCGCCGTCGATCTGATTCGCCCTGCCATGTATGGCGCCTACCACCACATTACGGTGATGGGCCAGCCGGGTGGCGACGACAAGACCACAGCGCCCGCCACGGACACCTACGACATCACGGGCAACCTGTGCGAGAACAACGACAAGTTCGCCATCGATCGCGAGCTGCCGCATATCGACATAGGCGACCTGCTTGTGATCCACGATACCGGCGCGCATGGCTACTCCATGGGCTACAACTACAACGGACGGCTGCGCTCCGCCGAGGTCCTGCTGCGCCCCGATGGCTCGGCCGACCTCATCCGCCGTGCCGAGCGCCCGGGCGATTACTTTGCCACGCTTGACGTGTTGCCGAGCGGCCGAGAGTTGCTGGCCAAGTCGCGCGCCGAAAGTGCTCGCCGTCGTGCCCAAGACGAGCGCCTGGAGGTCGCCGCCCAATGGAACAAACGCATCCAGATCGCGGACGCGAAGGAGAAGAACATGGACATCCGTAATCTTGAGGGCTCAATCGTCGCCCTTGTTACGCCGTTTAAAAAGGACGGCAGCGTCGACTTTGACGCACTCGAGTGCCTTATCGATTTCCACCTGCAAAACGGCACCGACGCCATCCTCACCCTGGGCACCACCGGCGAGAGCGCCACGATGACCGACGACGAGGACAACTCCGTTGTCGCCGCCGTGGTCAAGCAAGTTGCAGGACGCGTCCCCGTCATCGCCGGCTCGGGCTCCAACTCCACGCAAACCATGCTCACCAAGTCGCTCACTTACCAGGGCCTGGGCGCCGACGGTCTGCTGCTCATTACCCCCTACTACAACAAGTCTAACGAAGAGGGTATCTACCAGCACTTTAAGACCGTGGCCGACGCCGTGGACATCCCCTGCATCCTGTACAACATCCCCGGCCGCTGCGGCTGCGGCATTAGCGAGCGCAACGTAGAGCGCTTGGCCGCGCACCCCAACATCATGGGTATTAAGGAAGCCTCGGGCAATGTCGCCTACGCAGCCAAGATCGCCCACCTGCTGTCCGACGACTTCCGCATGTACTCGGGCGAGGACGCACTTACCGTGCCGCTCATGAGCCTGGGCGCTTCGGGCACCATCAGCGTGTGGGCCGACGTTCAGCCGCGGCTCGTGCACGACATGTGCCGCGCCTATCTGGACGGTGACGTGGCGCGTGCCCGCGATATCCAGATTGCCGGCCAGCCACTCATCAATGCCCTCTTTAGCGAGGTCAACCCCATCCCTGTCAAGGAGGCGCTCGCCCAGATGGGTATGATCGAGGCAAACTATCGCATGCCGCTGTGCCCCATGGCAGACGACACGCGAGCCGCACTTACCGATGCTCTGAAGGGAGCTGGTCTGCTTGATTAAGACCGTCATTATGGGAACGGGCCGCATGGGCTCGCTCATCCGCACTACCGCCGAGGGCATTGTCGATGCCGCCGGTCAGCCCGTTTTTGATATCGTCGCGCAGATAGGCTTTGATCTAACCGAACTCGAGAACGCACCAGTCGCCGACGTCATCATCGACTTCTCGAACGTCGTGACCTTCGATGCTGTCGTCGCCTATGTCGAGCGCACGGGCGCGGCGTTAGTCTCAGGCACCACGGGCTACACACCCGATCAGATGGACCGCCTGCGTGAGCTGGGCCAGAACGTCTGCGTCATGCACTCCGGCAATTACTCCATCGGTATCGCAGCCCTGCGTCATCTGGTAGCACAGGCCACACACGAGCTACCGGGCTTTGACTGCGAGATCGTCGAGACGCACCACAACCAAAAGGTCGACGCCCCCAGCGGCACTGCCAAGTTGTTGCTCGACGCCGTCGTCGAAGCTGAGCCCGAGGCAGGCTACCACCCCGTCTACGGACGCGAGGGCATGTGCGGAGCGCGCGACCCCAAGGAGATCGGCATGCACTCGCTGCGCGGCGGCACCGTCGCCGGCGTGCACGAGGTGAGTTTCTTTGGCCAGGACGAGGAGGTCACGCTCACCCACCGCGCCACGAGCCGTCAGATCTTCGTCAACGGCGCCTTGGCAGCCGCGCAGAAGCTCGTCACCCGCGAACCCGGCTTCTACACCTTCGACCAGGTCATGTTCGCCTAACTAGTTATCAACCATACCCCCTCAAAGGAGAGACAGCATATGAGCAACGCAGCCGAGATGGATGCACAAGAGATTATCAACTACATCGCCACCGCGCCCAAAAAGACGCCCGTCAAGCTGTACGTGCGCGAGAAGCCGGGCATGAAGGTCCAGTGGGGCAATGCACACGTCTACGGCGGTCGTCGTGGCAAGACCGTCTTTGGTGACTGGGATGAGCTTAAGGCAATCCTCGACGCCAACGCCGACTCCATCGACTACTACGATGTAGAGAACGACTGCCGCAACTCCGCCGTGCCC
>CABVCJ010000037.1 GCA_902496845.1 uncultured Collinsella sp. | reverse complement strand
CTCCACCGGCACGTAGTCGGGTGCGGTAATGCGGTACTTAATTGTCTCGGCACACACGTTGTCGTAGACATCGCGCGTGACATTGGTATAGGAGGGGATTCGGTCTTCGTACAGCAAGCCACCATCGACGCTATATTCGATCTGCATGCCCTCGGGGGCGTTGTCGACCGTCACCGATGGCGAGTGAGCCTTGCCATCATAGGCGCCGTCAAAGCCCTTGGCCTGAACATTCTCGAACTGCGTGCCGTAGATGCTCCAGTAGAAAAACTTGCAGGAGTAAATTGACTCGTAGGATGCGAAGTTTCCCAGGCCCCAGAGCTGGCTCCGGTACGCACCTGGATCTTTCTCCGAAACCGATTCGCCCCAAGCGAGGCGTTCGAAATCGACGCCCTCTTTAAGCTCAATCCATTCGTCACCAAGCTTATACGTCACCTTAATGCGAGGCGTTATCTCCTCACCCGTCCACTTATAAGACGGAACGTCGTTGAGCACGTCACCGTTGCTGAACCTCACGTTATCCTTCAGCTTGTCGTAGCCAATGATTTCGACCTTGCAAAGATCCTTGCGGTTGGAGTCCTTCTCCGCAAGCGAGGCAGGGTTGATCTTGAACACGCGTTTGAGCGTAACATCATTCTGGCCCTCGATAGCAACCGTCGCCTCCACGCGATAGGTACCCGCATCGCACGGCTGCGACCCTTCCATCTCGATGCCCACGGCGTCATTCTCATCCACGTAACGGTAAAAGCGTGCGCTCACAATCTTTACCTTGCCTTGGGCTACAGCATTGTCCTTTTGAGACGGCTTAGTCGTAGCAAGCACGGCGTCGCGCTGTTTGCCGTTGTAGATAAAGCTCAGGTCGCCGCTCTTGGACGACATCAGCGAGATCGTCTCGCCGTCCCTGGAGTAGACACAGTGTGAGGCCTCATACTGTCCGTTGCACGTAGCCGCGATGCTGTACCCATCCTTGTTGGCGGAATAGGTCGACTCGTGCTCGTGCTTGCGATGGATGACCTTGACCTTGCCATCGGTAACGTCGTATGCAAGGTCAGCGTTGGCAAGCTTGAGCCTGCTCGCGAGATCCTCCTGCGAAAGATCGCTCGTGCCGAGGTTCACATATTCATAGTAGTAGTGCTGCTTATTGGATTCGGAATCGAACTTGGAATCGTCGACAGACAGGGCAGCTTCGCCCGTAAAAGACTTGTCGACATGAACCTTACCGTAGCTGCCGATTTCGGATGCGTCGACACCCTTCGCCTTGACCGTAGTGACCTTGGTGTTGCCGGCGAGCGTCACAGAACCAAGAGCGTAAACCGCGCAGCGTTTCTCGTCCTGACCGCTTATGTCACGACCGTTGAAATAATCAGAGGGGAACACGAACGAATCGTCGATAACCGTACCGTTTATGGTGCACGACGCATCCTTTGCCACCGCAATGGCACTCGTCATGTGCATCTGATACTGAATATCCCACACCTTGAACATATAAGAGCAGGGTCCATTCCATGACGTGTTATTTGTTGAACGAATGCTGCAGTTATTCAGAGCAACTATGGCATTTTTGACGCCGATATTGCCCGCATGCACATGACCGCTCTCAACCTTCATCTCGTCGCATGCAATCATTCCCTGACTGTTGTTTTCGAACGTGCAGCCGTTCAACGTAACTTTTGGAGTCTTCGACCGCCCGACCACGCTCAAGGCGCCGACGCAGTCATCACTATTATTCTTAAACGTGCAGTTGACAAACGTTGCATCCACCGCGACCTGGCTGCCTCTGATAGTCACAGGCGCCGGCGAGGCTTCGTAAATTTCATTACCCTGGTCAACCTTGAATGCGTTGTTCTTGCAGCATTTCCAACCGCTGACATTCACGTTCGTGAAGCTGGCCGTCTCTCCCGCACCCATGGTTCCATAGAGCGTGATTGCCCGAACGGTATCTTTGTTATCGGTCCTTGAAACAAGCTTGAGGTTTTTCACGGAAAGGTTGAGGCTCTTGCCCGTATTCGGCTTATCGACACCTCCACGCGCTTCGTAATCGTTGCTATCGCTCAAAAACGTTTTTCCATCGCAGCGGACCTCGGTCGAGGCGCCCGAATCACCGATGAACTCGACATAACCGCCCTTAAGCACAAAGAGGGGGTGCTGCGAATACGTAAGGTCGCGCTTGACGGTCAGCGGACCGCCCAGAGACGAGCTGTCGGTGAAATATAGGCGGGTCGGATTCTCCTTGGTGCCGCCCTCGACCTCATAGTGGTCGATATCAACCGTGCCGGCAAACCGATAGTCTTTGCCGCCGGAAAGTTGGATTACATCACTTTCGCCATACGAAAGTTCGCTTTTCAGGTGCTTTGGTTTGATCGCGGCGGACGGATACGCCTCCGCTACCGTAGGCGTGGCGAGCGTCGTCACCGCACCCCCAAGCGCCAGCGCTGCAGCCAGCACGCAAGCAGCAAGTCTGCGCATCCCCATCTTTTTCTCCCTCATCACAGCTCCCCTTACCCCTATGCTTTCGCAATGTTCGTTATCGCCTGGCGCCGGCGGCCGGCATGATTCCCCGTCCGACCGCCGGCATCGATTGACGTGTGTATCCATGGAGTATTGTGCGGTCGTCAAAACTGACGCCCTGCCGCTTGGCGCGAGTTGCACGCCTTGGGGCGCAAATGGGACACGCCTCCGCGGGCGGCGCGCACCCAATGTGGCAAAATCGAACTACTAAGGGGGCTCGAATGCTCAAGATTATCGCCTGCGACGACGACGTCGCTTTTCTAGATAGACTGCACCGGATGATCGACCGCTGGTCGACCGAGACGGGCACGGCAGTCGACGTTGCGCTCGTCACGCGCGGCGAGGACCTGCTGGCCCGCCATGCTGCATCGCGCGCCGACATCATTCTGCTCGACATGATCATGCCGCTCGTCAACGGCATGGACACCGCGCGGGAGCTGCGCCAATCCGATACCGCTGTGCGTCTGGTGTTCCTCACCTCATCGCCCGAGTTCGCGCTGGAGTCCTATGAGGTCCGCGCCTTCGACTACCTGCTCAAGCCCGTAACGTACGAACGCCTGGCGCAGCTGCTCGACGAGCTTTCGAGCATGCGACCCGCCGTGACCGACGAGCTCGTAACCAAAACGTCCTTTGGCTACCATGCCCTGCGCCTGTTCGATATCGAATATGCCGAGGCCCGCAACAAGCACGTGGTATTCCACCTGCGCGACGGGCGCGACATCGAGGCGCTCGAGCCGTTCCGCAACATCGAGGACCAGCTGGCCAAAAACGCAAGCTTCTTTAAATGTCACCGTAGCTACCAGGTCAACCTGCGCAATATCGACCACTTCAACCGTACGGATATCGTCATGCGCTCGGGCGCTTGCATCCCGCTGGCGCGCAGCTGCAAGCAGGGTTTCCAGGATGCCTACTTTGCGGCACGGTTCGAGGGCGGGAGGCGCTAATGCTCCCCACGGTCGAGATGATGCTTTGGGCAATTCACCACGCAACAACCCTGCTTTTCGGCGTTTTTGCCTCGGCGGCGCTCTGCGGTATCGAGATCAACCGGCGTCACGTGCTTGAGCTGGTGATGGTCGGCGCCGTAACCGGATGCGCATTCGGCCTCGCCAATGCCGTCGGCGGCGAGCTTTTCGCCCGTCAGGCATATCCACTCGTCGTGCATCTGCCGCTCGTCATCTATCTGTGCGCACGCTATCGCCTGAGCCCGCTACTCGTTATGCTGGGCGTCACCAGTGCTTATCTGAGCTGCCAGTTCAGCAACTGGATTGGCATCGCCGCGCTCACCGCCACCGACTCGCAAATCGCGTACTACGTGGCACGCATTATCACCACGGCCGTCGTCTTTGCGATCCTGCTGCATTGGGCAAGCGACATCGGTCCGCGCTTGGCGGTCAAAACCCCCACCGAGCTCGAGATTCTGCTCATCCTGCCGCTCGTCTATTACATCTTTGACTACGCCACCAACGTCTACACCACGCTCTTCCACTCGGGCTCCGTGGTGACGGTTGAGTTTTTGGCGTTTGCGCTTTGCGCGTTCTACCTCATGTTTCTTGCTGTGTATCTGCGCGAATACGAGGCAAAGGAAACCGCCGAGCGCGAGCGCTGGATGCTTGCGACCCGCGACAACGCAGCCATCAAAGAGCTCGAGGCTTGGCGTCAATCTGGACGCGAGCTTTCGGCTCTCCGCCATGACATGCGGCACTTCCTGCGCGGCCTTGCGGCTTTGATCGAAGAGGGCCGCATCGACGAGGCACTCGAGCGCATCGACGAGCTCTGCGAGACGAACGACCGCACCGCCGTGCGCCGCTACTGCGCCAACGACACGGTCAATATCGTGCTTTCGTCATTTAGCTCCGATATCAACCGAAACGGCATCACCGCCGATTTGCGCGCTGCCGTGCCCGAGAGCGTCCATGTAGCCGACGTCGATCTGTTTAGCGTGCTCTCAAACGCCCTGGACAACGCCATCGTCGCCGCAAGCGCCGCTCCCCAGGGCAAGCGATTTGTCGATCTGGACCTGCGTTGCGAGGACGGGCAACTGCTCCTTTTGGTCTCCAACACGTTTGGGCGCCCGCCGCGCATGGTCGACGGCATGCCCGTAGCCGGGCACACCGGACACGGCTTTGGAACCAAGAGCATTAAACTTGCCGTCGAACGCATGAACGGCAACTGCCAGTTTCGCATCAACGGCGACCGGTTTGAGCTTCGCGCCGTGATGTAAGGGCGCGACAAGTCGGCGCCGCGCTCGACCCGTCAGGGCCGCCTTGCCGGCTCCGGTCCGCTACAGCGGCGCGGCTGCCGGGGTCAGTTGCTTGATGTATGCCCACATGCGCTGCTTGGCGGCTTTGTCAGTGAGCGCCGCCTCAAAACCGTCGAGCGCGAGCACGCGACGACCCTGCACATGAGCGACCAAGCCGGGCTTGAGCATAGCGGTATCAAAGTCGTCGATTGCCACGAGCATGTCGGCATAGGTCTCGCGCATGGTATCGGCCGCGCGATCGTCCAGCAGCAGGACCGCCTCGGGGTCCAAGGCCTCGAGCGCCTCGCGGAACAGCTCGCACGGCAGGCCCTCGCCTGTCGCAACCGTCCCATCGCCCGCGCCGGCAACACTTGCCAGCACGCAAAAATCCTCTGGCGCGTAGCCGATGGCGCCGAGCGCTTTGCGCAGCGCAGCACCGTCCGGACCGGCAGCCAGCTCACCGCCCGCACGCTCGGCATCGTCTAAATCACCTTTTACCAGCACAATCGGCGAGCACGCATTTCCTGCGATACGCACGCCGCGGCCCTCGAGCGATGCGAGCTCCTGCTCGGTCGCCTGGGCGATGGCTTCTTTTTTCTGGCTTTGTGACGTGGGCATGCGCTCTCCAATCGTTTGCGTGCCCACCATTATATAAAAGAGCCGCCTGCGAGTGGTTGCATTACGGGCCGTTGGGTATAAGCACGGTCGTACTGAGTTTTACGCGGCCGAGCCGCGTCGCACTATGGAGGTCACCATGGCTGACATTAAGCAGATTACCCCCGAGAACTTCGATTCCGTCGTTAACGGCAGCCTTCCCGTGCTGGTTGATTTTTGGGCACCGTGGTGCGGTCCCTGCCGCTCGCTCTCGCCCATTGTTGACGAAGTGGCCGACGAGCTGGCCGGCAAACTCGCCGTCGCCAAATGCAACGTCGACGACAATCAGGACCTGGCCATGAAGTTTGGCGTTATGAGCATCCCCACGTTGGTTGTCTTTAAGAACGGCGAGGAAATCGACCGCTCCGTTGGCGCGCTGCCCAAGGCCAGGCTGCAGGCGCTGCTTGAGAAGCACCTGTAATACGCCGGTCATGTGCTGCCGTCCATGAGCGGTTTTGCGCCGCTCACCGGAGAGCCGGGTGCTACGCCCGCGACCACGGATAGTATGGTAATCACAAACAGCCCCCAGTGAACGGGTGCGGGTCAGACGGACTCGCACCCGTTTTCTTATGCGGCGATGCGCAAAGCGGGCGTAGTAGAATCTGAACCACTGAATAGACCCGTACAAAAGGAGATTTCCCATGCATGACGTCGGAATGAACATGAGCCAGCTTGCCATGAGCGTCAAGCAGGTCGACGACACGATCGAGCTCGCCCACGAGTGGAGCCATCAGCTGCTGCATGCAACCGAGAACTTTGATATGGAGCGCATTGGTGCCAAGCTCGAGGCCGCCATGGCGGCGCTCCACGAGGCACACGACGCACTCGAGGGCTACGAGGAGGCCATCGAGGCCGACCACAACTCCGTTGGCTCCGTAAAGCTGGTGTAGCGTGGCCGAGCACGAGCACGCCTGCGATCACGAGCACGAGCATCCCCACGGGCCGACCGGCGACGTGGGCTGCCGTTGCAGCGGCTCCGCCTCAGAGCTGGTCCGTTTTTCGGTCACCGCGCCCGACGACCTGCTGCGCCGCTTTGACGAGCAGATCGCGCGCCGCGGCGACGTGGCCAACCGCTCCGAAGCTGTACGCGACCTGATTCGCGCCTCGATTGCCAAGGAGCAGATGCGAACGCCCGACGAGCAGGTCATCGGGTCGCTCACCATGATTTACGACCATCACACCGGCGACCTGACACGTCGCCTGGACGAGGTGCAGCACGACTACACCGACGAGATCGTATCGACCATGCACGTGCATCTGGATCACCACAACTGTTTGGAGATTCTGGCACTTAAGGGTCGCGGCGAGCGTGTCTACGAGCTGGCTGACCGTCTGCTGGGCCTGCGCGGCGTTAAACACGGCGAGCTCACCTGCGCCGCCACCGAGCAGAGCCTGGGGCTGTAACAGCACACATTTCAATGAAGGAGGGTCGCATGCGACATGTGCATATCCATGTAACGGGCATTGTGCAGGGTGTCGGCATGCGACCGTTTGTGTATCGCGAGGCCATGGCGCACGGCATTTACGGCTGGGTGCTCAACGCGGGCGATGGCGTGCATATCGAGGCGCACGCTCTAAGCGAGTCGCTCGACGAATTTGTTGACGCGCTTTCCGTGCATGCGCCCGCGGCGTCTCGCGTGGAGCATGTCGAGGTTGTGGACCTAGCGCCCGGCGACTGGAACGCCGCCAACGAGCAGGGTTTTCGTATTGTGGCGTCGCAGGATCAAACTGCCCACACGACGCTCATCTCGCCCGATATCGCCACGTGCGACGACTGCCTGCGCGAGCTGTTCGACCCCGCCGACCGACGCTTTCACTATCCCTTTATCAACTGCACCAATTGCGGACCGCGTTTTACCATCATTCGCTCGCTGCCCTATGACCGAGCGGCTACCTCGATGGATCGCTTTCCCATGTGTCCCGAGTGCGCCGCAGAGTATGGCGACCCGCTTGACCGGCGCTTTCATGCGCAGCCCGATGCCTGCTTTGACTGCGGGCCACATATTACGTGGCGCGAGGCGGATCGCGGTGTTATGCCAGCGGGTGCCGACGCAACACCAGCCGTCGGCTCCACGCGCGAGGCCAGCGATGCCATCATCGAACGCTGCGTCGAGCTGCTGGCTGGCGGCGGCATCGTCGCCATCAAGGGTCTGGGCGGATTCCACCTGGCCTGCGATGCCACCAACGAACAAGCGGTATGCGAGTTGCGCCGTCGCAAGCGTCGCAGCAACAAGCCACTTGCCGTTATGGTGCGCGGCCTTGCCGACGCCGAGCACCTGTGCCATGTCGATGGCGTTGAGCGCGACCTGCTGGCCGGTAGCGTTCGTCCCATTGTGCTGCTACGCCGCGCGGCCGGCAACGACGCCCACGGCTCCCCCAACGCCCTCGAACTCGCACCATCCGTCGCGCACGACTTGCCCGAGCTCGGCGTCATGCTCCCCTACACCCCACTTCAACATTTGCTGCTCGCCGCGGCTGCAGCGCACGGTATGCACGCAATCGTCATGACCAGCGGAAACCTGAGCGAAGAGCCCATCGAGACCGACGACGCCCTTGCATGGGAGCACCTTGTTGCCGCCAGCATCGCCGATGCGCTGCTCGGCAACGACCGCGCAATTCTGTCGCGCTACGACGACTCCGTGGTACGCGTGGTCGACGGCGACGTCATGCCCGTGCGTCGCGCACGCGGATATGCGCCGCAACCGCTGTCGTTGCCGGCGCTCGACGGCACCACGCCCTGCGTACTCGCCTGTGGGCCGCAGCAAAAAGCCACAATCGCACTCACGCGCGAGGACGCCGACGGTCATACGACCTGCTTTGTGTCGCAGCATATCGGCGATGTCGAAAACTGCGCGACTTTCGATGCCTGGAGCGCCGCACGCACGCGTCTGGAAAGCCTCTTTGACCTGGCGCCTGCCGCCTTGGCATGCGACATGCATCCCAGTTATCTGTCGAGCCAATGGGCGCGCGAGCAGGCACGGGAGCACAATCTGCCGCTTATCGAAGTCCAGCACCATCATGCGCACATCGCGAGCGTCATGGCAGAGGCGATTGCCGCAGGCCGGCTTGCGCCCGATGCACGCGTCCTCGGCATCGCCTTCGACGGCACGGGTGCCGGCACCGACGGCACCATATGGGGCGGTGAGTTTCTTGTCGCCCATCTCGCCGATTTTGAGCGTGTCGCGCATCTGCGCACTTGGGCGCTTCCCGGTGGCGCCGCATCCGTACACGATGCCCGCCGCAACGCCTTTGCCCTGCTCAGCGAGCTCGACCTGCTCGAGCACCCGGGAGCCGTGGGGCTCTTGAACAGCCTTGACGAGCAAACGCGCAGCATAACGGCAACGATGATCGAGCGCGGCATCAACAGTCCGCGCACCAGCAGTATGGGTCGCTTGTTTGATGCCGCAGCCGCGATTTTGGGCATTTGCGGCCAGGCAACCTACGAGGGCGAACCCGCCATCGAGCTCGAAGCCGCCGCTTGGCGTGCACTGGACGGCAAAATCGCCCGTTTTCCCGACGACAACGTCGGCTATTCCACATCTGGCCCATCGTGGTTGGACGGCCCCGATGTGCTGGACCAGAAAGCGCTCTTTGAGGCACTTTTGGAGGGAATTGAAGCCGGAGCGCCCGCCGACAGGCTCGCACTCGACTTCCATGTCGCCGTCGCGCGCTTCTCGGCGCGCATCGCCACCGAAATCTGCGCGCGCGAGGGCATTGGCACCGTCGCGCTCTCGGGCGGCGTGTTCATGAACCGACTTCTGCTCCAGCTCCTCACCCGCGAGCTCAAATACGCGGGCCTTGCTGTCTTGGTCCCCCACGTCGTACCCGTCAATGACGGCTGCATCGCCTACGGTCAGGCGGCGGTCGCAAGCGCTCGTCTTGCGCAGATTGCATCGCAGTAGCTCGCCCTCACACGCCGCTGTGCCCAGCCGTCTCACAGGCGTAACGCGTTTGCCCGCAAACCCCGCGAGCGCTACCATCAACTGATGGATTATTGAGCGCCTATCCAGCGCAAAGCGTCTAAAAGGGGAACAATATGTGCCTTGCCGTTCCCGGTAAAGTAGTCAAACGCGACGACGACCTCAAGGCCACCGTCGACATGATGGGCATCGAGCGCCCCGTGTCGCTACGACTCGTGCCGACGGCGCAGGTTGGCGACTATATTCTCGTACACGCCGGCTTTGGCATCCAGATCGTCGACGAGCAGGAAGCGCAGGAGACGCTCGACCTGGTCAACACCATGACCGAACTGGCCGAAGAAGACCAACTGGCCAGCAACCCGGCCGAGGCATACTAGTGGCGGCCGGACAGCCGGCTCGCTCCGGTATCGACTTTTCGGCATTTCGCGATTCCAAGCTGGCCCGCGAGCTCATCGAACGCATCCATGAACTCGTCGGCGACCGCACCATCAACCTTATGGAAGTCTGCGGCACGCACACCGTGAGCATCGGCCGCTATGGCTTTCGCTCCATTATGCCGGCCGGGCTCAAGCTGCTGAGTGGCCCGGGCTGCCCCGTCTGCGTAACCGCCAACCGCGACATCGACCACGCGATCGCGCTCGCCAACATAGACGGCGCCATCATCACCACCTTTGGCGACATGATGCGCGTGCCCGGATCGTCCACCTCGCTCGCTGCGCAAAAGGCGGCAGGGCGCGACATCCGCATCGTCTATTCCCCGCTCGACGCGCTCGACATCGCCGAGCAAAACCCCGATCGTCCGGTCATTTTTATGGGCGTGGGCTTTGAGACTACGACGCCCACCATCGCCGCCGCCATCTTGGAGGCCGAGGCACGCGGGCTTTTGAACTTTTCGGTCTATTGCGCCCACAAGACCACGCCGCCGGCGTTGCGCGCCATCGCCAACGACCCCGAGACCGCCATCGACGGCTTTATCCTGCCGGGCCACGTCGCCACCATCACGGGCTTGGCGCCCTTTAGCTTTTTGGTCGACGAGTTCAATACCCCGGGCGTGGTCACGGGATTTGAACCGGTCGATATCCTGCAGGGCATCTGCATGCTGGTCCAGATGGTTGTCGAGGGCAGGCCCGCGATCGACAACGCCTACCGCCGTGGCGTCAACGCAGACGGCAACCCCGTGGCGCGCCAGCTGGTCGAGCAGGTGTTTGAGCCATGCGGCACCACGTGGCGCGGGCTGGGGCCGATTGCCAACTCGGGCCTTTCTATCCGCCCCGAGTTCTCGCGCTTTGATGCCCGCGCTCGCTTTGACGTGCCCGTTGAGGCGACGGTCGAGCCGCGTGGATGCCGCTGCGGCGACGTGCTGCGCGGGGCCATTACGCCGAACAGCTGCCCGCTCTTTGGCCGCACCTGCACGCCCGAGCACCCCGTCGGACCGTGCATGGTGAGCTCCGAGGGCAGCTGCGCGGCGTACTACCGCTACCGTAACTAGCCTGGACGCACCCGCACACTGGCACCACCCACGATTGGAGTTTTGGATATGTCCCATAGCATCACCGATAGCACCGTCCTGTTGGGCCACGGCTCTGGCGGTCAGATGATGAAACGCATCATCGATGAGGTCTTTCTGGATGCCTTTGGGTCGCCCGAGCTGCTCGAGGGCAACGACGCCGGCGTCGCCGCGCTGCCCGCGAGCGGGCGCATCGCCATGTCGACCGACAGCTTTGTAGTCTCGCCGCAGTTCTTCCCCGGTGGCAACATCGGCCGCCTCGCCGTGTGCGGAACCGTCAACGACGTCGCGACCTCGGGCGCCAACGTGCGCTACCTGTCGTGCGGCTTTATCCTCGAAGAGGGCTATCCCATGGATAAGCTCCGCCAGATTGTGCAGACCATGGCCGAGACGGCGCGCGAGGCGGGCGTGTCCATAATCACGGGCGACACCAAGGTGGTCGAGCGCGGCGGGGCCGACGGCGTCTATATCAATACCGCCGGCGTGGGCGAGGTTCCCACGGGCGTGGCGCTCAGCGGCGCCAACTGCCGCCCCGGCGACGTCATCCTGGTGTCGGGCACACTGGGCGACCACGGTATCGCCATCATGAGCCAGCGCGAGGGTTTGGCCTTTTCGAGCACGATAGAAAGCGACGCCGCGCCGCTCAACCACCTGATTGCCGACGTTCTGGCCGCAGCGCCCACCGCGCGTTGCTTTCGCGACCCCACGCGCGGTGGCCTGGCGTCCACGCTCAACGAGTTTGCCCAGGCAAGCGGCGTTGCCATGGAGGTTGACGAGGATGCCGTGCCCGTGCGTCCCGACGTGCAGGCCGCCTGCGAGATGCTCGGCTACGATGTGCTGCAGGTGGCAAACGAGGGCAAGATGGTTGCCGTCGTGCCGGCCGAGCAAGCCGATGCCGCGTTGAGCGCCATGCGCGCCGCCCGCTACGGCGAGAATGCCGCCATCATCGGTCGCGTGCTGCCACTTGCCGAGGGCTCCCGTCCCGCCGTGCGCGTGCGCACCGGCTGGGGCTCGACCCGTATCCTCGACATGCTCGTGGGAGAGCAGCTGCCGAGAATTTGCTAGGGCGGAACCGCACGGTCGGCGCGATGCGGCTTGGTATCCCTGGAGATGTTCAGATTCCAAGCACGCCCAACGCGGAAGCCCAGTATTATGAGGTGCGTTTTAAATCCAATGACGGGAGCTTTCATGGCAGCAGCTTTTTCCCATGTGATCTTTGACCTGGACGGCACCATCCTCAACACGCTCGAGGACCTGGCGGCCGCCGGCAACCATACCTGCGAGACGCACGGCTGGCCCACATTTGCCGTCGACGAGTACCGCTACAAGGTGGGAAACGGCATGCTCAAGCTGGTTGAGCGTTTTATGCCTGCCGAGTATGCGGGCGACAGCCGTATGTTTGAGCAGACGCTTGCCGAGTTTAGGGCTTACTACGGCGAGCACAAGGAGGACCACACCGCCCCCTATGCCGGCACGATCGAGATGCTCGACCGCCTGCGCGCCGCGGGTGTGCAGTTAGCCGTGCTCACTAACAAGGACCACGTCTCGGCGGCTCCGCTTATCGAGAAGTATTTTGGTCCCGAGCGCTTTGCGCTGGTACAGGGCCGTGTCGATGCGTTTCCGCCCAAGCCCGAAGCACCCGTCACGCTGCATGTGATGGAGGAGCTGGGCGCCAATCCGGCAACCACGCTCTATGTGGGCGATTCCAATGTCGATATCCTGACCGGTCACAACGCCGGCCTTAAGAGCGCGGGCGTCAGCTGGGGCTTCCGCGGCCGCGCAGAGCTGGAAGCCGCCGGCGCCGACTACGTGGTGGACAGCCAGGCAGAGCTCGCGGCGCTGGTGCTGGGCGAGTAGCAAGCGGGCACCAGAGCGAACAAATTGGCATGAAAAGAGGACGGCATAGACCTTCTGGTCATGCCGCCGAAGTTGAAAGGCAGATTGCCGCTCTGGCGGGCTTGCAGCGTCGAGCAGTTACGGCGTTTGGTAAAACGCCGTAACGAACTACCGCGTAACTCCCCTAGCTCATCATCGCATTCATCATCTCGGTGGTTGCGGAATCGTCGGCAGACCACTCGTTATCCTCATTGGCGGAATACTTAAAGGTGACCTTGGTGTCCTTGGTCTTAGCGGCCTTGGTCACGTCGACCATGACCTGGCCGGCCATCTTGTACAGGTCGTCCTCGGAAGGCGTCGTATCGAGTGCGGCGACCTTCTCCTGATACTGGGTGGCGAAATCTTCGACGATCTTATTCATGGACTTGCAGGTGATGGTAACCTCGGCGGTCGCAGTGCCCTTGTCCTCATCGACCGTCACATCGCCGATCTTGTAATCAAAGCCCTCGAGATAGCTCTTGGCGTACTCCTTGGGATCGATGCCCAGTTGCTCAAACTCGTCGCCCGAAGCCTCTTCCAGACCGGAGAGGAAATCATCGCCGCCGTTCTTGATCTCGTCAAACTGGCTCGTAAGGTCGTTAGTGATGAGCTCTTCCACCGAAGGCCCTCCGCAGCCGGAAAGCAAAACCACGCACGCGACCAGGGCAGCCATCAGGGGCGCAAGCAGCAGCTTCTTTTTCATGACATTCCTCCAAACAAGCGGCGCTGCGTTCCCCGCGCAGCGCACGTCGTAACAGCAAGTCCATATTAGCGGCTCCGCCCAGACCCCTACGTCGCAAAAGCGCGGACGGCTCAATTTGACGAACGAATGGCCCGTAAAGCAGGCCCCCTGCAATAAAATGCGCCTGCTCAGTCTATTAAAAAAGGGCGGCCGGATAACCCGACCACCCTTGCACATCCTTATGTTGCCGCAGGCTACTTGCGGACGACCTTAACGATGGCGTCACCGGCGGCGACGGCAGACTCGGCCTCGACGGCGAGCTCGACGTCGGCAAACTCGGCGGTGTTGGACACTGCAACGACGACGCAGTCCTTGTAACCGGCGGCAGCGATCTTGGCGCGGTCGATCTTGAGTATGGGCTGGCCGGCCTTCACGACGTCGTCAGCCTTGACGAAGCCCTCGAAGCCGTCGCCGTTCATGTTGACGGTATCGACGCCAACGTGCACCAGAACCTCGATGCCGCTATCGGACTGCAGGCCCACGGCATGACCCATGGTGACGGTCACCTTGCCGTCGCAGGGAGCGTAGACCAGGTCGTCCTCGGGCCACACAGCGCAGCCCTTGCCCAGAACCTCGCCACCAAAGACGGGATCGGGCACGTCGGCCATCTTGATGACCTTGCCCTTGACGGGCGAGCACAGCACGTCGGCGCCGGCAGAAGCAGAGATGGAGGCCGGAGCAGCAGCTGCCGCGGGCTCAGCCTTCTTCTTGAACATATCAAACAGACCCATGCGTTTTCTCCTCTTGATTAAGCGCAACGTTATGCGCATCCCTATGGTGATTATAGTGCCAAATGACCAAAATACTAAGGCGAGGGTTCGAATCGCAAGCCCTTCCAAGCCCTTCCCAAAACCTTTTCCCAGTGGCACTCATATTGTCGATTAATCCAAGCCCTCGGTGCCGTTGGACTTGATGATCTTCTGGTATGCGAAGAAGCTGTCCTTGCGGCGGCGCTCATAGGTACCGGTGCCGTCGTCGTACTTATCGACGTGGATGAAGCCGTAGCGCTTGCGCATCTCGCCAGTGCCGGCGGAAACCAGGTCGATGGGACCCCACCAGGTGTAGGCAATCAGGTCAACGCCGTCGGCAATGGCCTCACCCATGGCCTTGACGTGGCTCTGCAAGTAGGCGATGCGATACGGGTCGTGGATGGAGCCGTCCTCCTCGACCTCGTCGTAGGCACCCATGCCGTTCTCGACCACCATCAGCGGAATCTCGTAGCGGGCGTAAATCTCGTTGAGAGCGATGCGCAGGCCCAGAGGATCGATCTGCCAGCCCCAGTCGGTGGACTCCAGATAGGGATTCTTGCCGCCAAAGGTCATGTTGCCCTCGGTCATCTCGTGGTCCTTGTGGGTGCCCACGGTGCCGGACATGTAGTAGCTAAAGGAGTAGAAGTCGACCTTGCCGTCGGCGATATCCTGCAGGTCGCCGTCCTCCATCACGAGCTCAACATCGTTCTCGGCCCAGAAGCGCTTGGCATAGAACGGGTACTTGCCGCGCACCTGCACGTCGGAGCAGTACCAGTTCATGGTATTCATCTCCTGCTGCGTGGCGAACACGTCGGCCGGATCGCACGTGGCGGCATAGGAAAGGATGAAGCAGTCCATGTTGCCCATCTTAAACTGCGGGTAATGCTCGTGGGCATAGCGCACGACGCGGCCACTGGCGACAAACTGGTGATGCAGCGCCTGCATACGAGCCTGCGACGTGGTGTGGACCGCCGACGCCGGACCCTCAAAGCCCTGAATCATGCTGGTCTCAAAGAGGTTGCCCATGTCCTGGGTACCGCAGTTGATCTCGTTGAAGGTGAGCCAGAACTTGACCTTGTCCTGATAGCGGTCGAAGACGGTCTGGCAGTACTTCTCAAAGAAGCCGATGAGCTCGCGGCTCGCCCATCCGTTGTATTTCTCGACCAGGTGATGGGGCATCTCGTAGTGCGAGAGGGTCACGAGCGGCTCGATATTGTGGGCACGCAGGCAGTCGAAAACGCGGTCGTAGAAGGCGAGGCCGGCCTCGTTGGGCTCAGCGTCGTCGCCGTTGGGGAAGATGCGGCTCCAGGAGATGGACATGCGGAACATGGTAAAGCCCATCTCGGCGAACAGCGCGATGTCCTCCTCGTAGTGATGATAGAAATCGATACCGTCATGATTGGGGTAGAAGCGGTTGGGGTCGATGTCGATCGTAATCTGACGCGGCTCCTTGTAGCTGCCGCCCAAGAAATGATCGTCGACGGAAGGACCGCGGCCGTCCACGTTCCAAGCGCCCTCAAACTGGTTGGCGGCGGTGGCGCCACCCCAATAGAAACCCTCGGGGAACTTGATGTTTGCCATGAGCATCTCCTTTGCATCGCGGGTCGGTAAGCTGAGTATCGCCTGCGCACGGGACGGGCAGAAGCGGGCGCGCCAAACCCGACACTTCTTTTCGTTCTCGAGTCCTGCCGCCGCCCCGTCCCTGACACTTCCTGACACCGACCAAAAAGGGACAGGTTTATTTTGGCAGTTTTTATCTGGGCGAACATCGACGATAGGCGGCCGGCGTGCAGCCATAGCACTCGGCAAACTTTTTGTAGAAGAAGCTCATATTGGCATAGCCCGCCTCACGCGCCGCGGCTTCCGCAGTGGAGCCGGCGTCAAGCAGCGTTGCCGCACGTGCCAGGCGGCTCTCCTGCACGAGCTGCATAAACGTGCGACCCGTCTGCCGTTTGAGTAGCGCGCTTGCATAGTTGGGACTCAGGTGCAGGTGGCGGGCTACGTCGTCGAGCGTACAATCGCAGGCATGCCGCTCGATGTAGCCCACGGCGGCCGCGACCTGCGCCGAAGGCAGCGTGGGGCCACCCGTTTGCAGCAGCGCGGCCTCGTAGCTTTGCATGAGCTCGACCAGCAGCAGCTCAAACAGCCTCGACACGATCTGGGCGCTCGCTGTCGTCGGCTCCAGGAGCTCACACAACATCTCCTGCATATACCGGCGCACCCGACGGCTAGCGCCCGTGTGGAAATGCACATGCCCGCGGTGGTCGGTCTCGTCGTTAAGTGCGTTGAGCAGGAACTGCGAAACGGCGCTTGTGGACGAAAAGCTTTGCTCCAGGCTGCGGCGCAGCATCGGCCGCGAAATGACAATGCTCAACATCAGGTCGCGCTCGCCGAGCTCGCCTACGGCATGCGGGCAGGCGGCATCGAGCAGAAGCACCTCGTTTTGGGCGAGCGTGAGTTGCGTACCATTGACAATCTGTGGCGCGCTCCCTCGATAGACATAGCTGATTTCGACATAATCGTGCACGTGCTCCGGCACGGGGTTAAAGCGCGAGTTGCGCACAATCGACAGGCCCTCGGGCATGCCTTCTTGGTGCAGGGCGTATGTCGCGTTACCGATTTTATGAACATGCCTGCCATCGATATCTGCCTGTTGACCCTGTCTAAATGCATCGTTCCAGTCATAGCGGGCGCCCGCGCGGTAAGCGCGCTCGCTGTCGGTCAGCTCGAGCAAAAGATTGTCCAAACGTGCGATATCCATAGTGCCACCATCGTTGATTTAGTCATACTCTGCCGTGGTTTTGATATTAGCAGGGCAGCGCGGACGACGTACTCTGACTTCAATCGATTTAAAAGGTTGGTTTTAGAGGAGTGGGTATGGCAGCATATGACAACCATGTGCTTCCGTTCTTGTGGCTCAAGGGCGAAGAACGCGAGACGATTACCGAATACTTAGAGCAGATTGCCGGGGCGGACATCCGTGAAGTCTGCCTTGAGTCGCGCACGCATCCCGAGTTTTGCCGCGACGGCTGGTGGTCCGACCTGCGTTTTATCATTGGCGAGTGCAAGCGTCTGGGCCTGAAGATCTGGCTGCTCGATGATGCCCACTTTCCCACGGGCTACGCCAACGGCGCGCTTGCAGGCGAGGATGTAGACCCCGCGCTCAAGAAGACCGTGCTTAAGCATCACACAGTAACGGTCGTTGGACCCCAGCCGTCCACGACCATCAAGCTCGGCAACCTCATGGATCCCACGGAGCACTTTGTGGGCGCGGCGGGTTTTGACGCTGCCGGCGCGCCGCTCGACCTTGAGCTCGCCGTGGAGCGAACCAAGGACGGCACTCCCGCCTGTCTGCGCTTTGACGCTCCCGCCGGCGTCACCGCCCTCGAGCTCTACGTCACCAGCAAAAAGACCGGCTTTCGCGATGAATACATCAACATGGTCGATGCCGATTCGTGTCGCATGCTCATCAACGCCGTCTACGAACCCACGTTTGAGCATCTGGGCGACGAGTTCGGCAAGACCATCCTGGGGTTCTTTACCGATGAACCGGGCTTTATGAACGAAAAGGGTGCGACCCTCGAAGACGCTTCTACCAGCAGCTTTATCGGACGCGGCGACATGGCGCTGCCATGGTCGGACGAACTTGCGCGACGCCTGCACGAGGCACTGGGCACAAATTGGCTGAGTGAGCTCCGCGAGCTTTGGACGCGCGACCCCGCCGGCGCTCGGGTCCGCCACACCTACATGGACATCGCCACGCAACTCTACCGTGCGTGCTTTGACGAGCAGATTGGTGACTGGTGCCGCGAGCGCGGCGTTATGCACATTGGCCATGTAATCGAGGACAAGAGCTGCCACACACGCTTGGGCCAGGGCGCTGGGCACTACTTCCGCGCTGTCGCCAGTCAGGACATGGCGGGCATCGATGTGGTTATTAACCAGCTCGCCCCCGGCATCGACCACGGCCCTTACAGCTACTTCCATGGCGCATGGAACATGGAGTTCTTTACCTACGCGCTTGCCAAACTGGGCTCTTCGGCCGCGCGCCTCGACCCCAAAAAGCAAGGGCGCTGCATGGCCGAGGTCTTTGGCGCCTTTGGCTGGCACGAGGGCTTGCGCGAGATGAAGTGGATTGCCGACCACATGCTCGTCCGCGGCGTCAATTGGTTTACGCCGCACGCGTTTAGCATGGCGCCCTTCCCCGATTGGGACTGCCCGCCGCACTTTTACGCGCACGGCAACAACCCGCAGTGGCCGCACTTTGGCCAGCTCATGAGCTATATGAACCGTACGGCAACGCTGCTTTCGAGAGGCTGTGCCACGCGCCCCGTCGCCATCCTGTACCATGCCGATGCCGAATGGGCCGGTAGCGCCATGCCTATCGAGCGCGCGGCGGCAGAGCTCACGCGCGCGCAGATCGACTTTGATTTTGTGCCCGCCGAGGCTTTTGAGGACAAGAGCCGCTACAAGGTTTCGATTGCCGATGGATTGCTTGGTGTTAACAACTGCCACTACCAGGCATTTGTTATGCCCGGTGCTACGTTTATTGGTGCGGAGGCGGCAAAGGCGGCGAGATGCATGACGGATGCAGGCGTTATGGTGCTTGCCGTCGACGAGGTGCCCGGCGCATTCTACGATTCCGATGGCGCGGTCGAGCTGGGAGGGCTCGTCGCAACGCCGCTCGCCGATGTCGCCCGCGTGCTTGCAAGTGCGGGACTGCAGACCGTTGTGCCTGACACACCGCAGCCCTGGCTACGCGCACTTCGCTACGAGCGGACGGGCGAGACCTACGTCATGCTCGTCAACGAGCACCCACGCGAGCGCATCGACTGCACGGTTGCACTTGCGACAGGCGAGCGCCTTTGCGGCACGCGGCTCGACCTGCTAAACGGCACCGAGCCCGTTGCGTTTGACGGTGCGTTGAAGCTCGCACCCTTCGAGAGCTGCTTCGTTGTTTTGGAAGCGGGCAGCGAGGATGCGCCCGGAGACGGCGCAATCGACGCCGATACATCGCTCAGCCTGCGCATCGAAGGCCCATGGACCGTTGCCCTCTCCCCTGCCGGCAGCAATGGCGCCTTTGGTGAAGCGCAAGAGCTCGAGCACCTGTGCGACCTCACAGCCGATCTGTTCACCGGCACCTGCGGCACCTACCGATATCATGCGTCGTTTGAGCTGGCCAACGATTGCGCCGACGCCACGATCGACCTGGGAGACGTCTACGAAACCGCAACGCTCACGCTCGATGGACGCTCGCTCGGCACACGCATCTGCCCACCCTACCGTTTTGCCGTCGGCGCGCTTTCCGCCGGCGCTCATGAGCTCACGATCGACGCCATCAACACGCTCGACCATGCGATCCCCGACATCTTCACCCTCACCGAGCCCGTCGCCCCCAGCGGCATCCTCGGCCCCGTTACCCTTTGCGGGCAAAACCTGCCAAAATAAACCTGTCCCTTTTTGGCAGGTTTGGCGAGTGTGGGAGTTCGCATGGATATCAAACGCAAGATCACCGAGGCGCAGGGCCTCACCCCCACCGAGCAACAGCTCGGCATTGCAGCCCTTGCCATCGGTCAGGACATCCGCGGGCTTTCTATTAAGGAATTTGCCGCGCGCACCAACGTTTCTGTTGCGAGCGTGCACCGCTTTTGCAAAAAGCTCGGCCTCGAGGGCTTCAAGGACCTCAAGGTCGAGCTTATTCGCCTAGCAACCGAGGCGGGCAATCGGCGCGACGTGGACATCAACTTTCCCTTCGATGCTACGTCCACGCCTGCGCAGGTTATGGAGCGCATGGAGGGGCTCTACCAGACCACGCTGGCCGAAACGCAGGAGCTGCTCGACCCCACGCAGCTTGACCACGCCGCCAAGCTCATCGCGAACGCCCGACAGGTCGACATCTACACGGGCTCGCACAACCTCTATCCAGCGGGAATGTTCCGCGACCGCCTGCTCTCCGCCGGTAAAAGCGCGACGTGCCACGACGGTGTCGAGGCCCAGGTGCGAACGGCACTCGCCTCGGGTCCCGACCATGCGGCAATCGTCATCTCCTACAGCGGCCTTGCCCCCAACCTCAAGGACATCTTGCCGATCCTCAGCAGCCGGCATGTCCCGGTCATCGTCATCGGCACGCCTTATTGCGCGCGCCTGCACCCTGGTTTTGCCGCCTACCTTACGGTGAGTGACCACGAGAGCATGACGCATCGCATCACGCAGTTCGCGAGCCACATCGCCGTGCAATACGTACTCGATTCGCTCTGCAGCAGCTACTTCGCCAAAGACTATGCCCACTGCTCCGAATTCCTGGAGCGCTCGTTTCCCTACACCCGCCTCCCGGGACTCAAGTAGCGACGAGCGTGGATTTTTGGACGCTTAACTAACGAGCGTGGATAATCTCCCACTTTGAGCCCGCACGGGAGCCAAAAACGGGAGATTATCCACGCTCATTTCTGACTAGTCATTGGACGTTCTTAAACGACTAGTCAAACAAGAACGTCCCCAATGACTACTCCGGCAACGCCGATGTTTTAGCAACGCCAGCGAGCGGGTCGCATTTGTGACAAGGTG
>CABVCJ010000036.1 GCA_902496845.1 uncultured Collinsella sp. | reverse complement strand
CCCGCCTGCGCACCGAGATCTCCAAGAAGGTCGGTGTGAGCCCCAAGTCCATCGACGCCTACATGATCGGCGAGCATGGCTTTAGCCAACTGGCAGCCTTTAAGGCCGCGACCATCGCCGGTAAGAGACTCAACGAGCTTCAGGCCGAAAACCCCGACAAGTACGCCTTCGACCACATGGAGGTCGAGGAGCTTGCACGCAAGGGCGGCTATGTGACCTACCAGGGCAAGCAGTGCACCGAGTACGCCGTCGCCAACTCCGCCGCGCGCGTCTGCGCTGCTGTTCTGCACAACGAGCACGCCGTGCTTTCGGCCTCTACGCTTATGACCGGCCAGTATGGCGAGGAGGGTATTTTTACCTCCCTGCCGTGCGTGATCGGTGCCGAGGGCGTCGAGGAGGTCTACACGCTGGACCTGTCCGAGCACGAGCTCGAGGGCTTCCACAAGAGCTGCCAGCACATCCGCGACAACATCGCCCAGCTCGACTGGTGGGACGCCGAGGCCTACGACGCAAAGTAGGCCGCTAGCTACCGCAACCTTGCGAATCTAAGCGCGATACTAAGCGAGCCGCGCCGGAATACTACCGGCGCGGCCCGCTTTTTTGCTCATGCAACACGTTTGCAAATCGAAGGTGAATACTTTTCCGCGAAGTGAACGAGCAAAATTAGACCCCCGAAGCATCGACATTTTTCAAGCGCTGTTTCCTGCGGTTTCGTCGAGTTTTTCCTGCGGTTTTGCCACCAAAAAGTGTGGATGCTTCGGGGGTCCAAAACAGGTCGTTCACTTCGCGGAAAAGTATTCAACTTCGTTTTCGCGCAGACACGAATCCGGCCGCCACAACGCAAAACGGGGCCCGCGCGCAGCGCAGACCCCGTCAAAAAAGATAATTCCCGGTACCTAGTACTGCTCGATGCCCATGTAGCGACGAACCTCGGGGCTGTGGTCGAATACCTTGCCGCGAGCGGCACGCAGCTCGCAGCTCATGTTGTAGAAGAAGATCGGCTCCAGGTACGAACGCACGCTGGCAGGCACCTCGCCCACGCCGTACTCGAGTGCATCGAGCACCATGACCGTATCGGTGTGCGTGTTGAGGAACGCAAGCGCGCGCTCCTCCATGGGGCGGCACTCGCCCGATCCGAGCTGCACGAAATAGAACACACCGGGCTCGGTGGCTTCGAACGGGCCGTGGAAGTACTCGCCGGAGTGGATATAGCAGCAGTGCTGCCACTGCATCTCCATGAGCGAGCAGATGGCCATAGCGTAGGTCTGGCTAAAGTTGGGGCCGGAACCCAGGATATAGAAGAACTCGTGCTGCTGGCAGAGCTCGGCAAAGCGATCGCCCAGCTCGGCGTTGACCTTCTCGCGGGCAGCGGGCAGCAGCGCATCCATCTGCTTAAGGCCGGCGTACATGTCGGCAAGCGCCTCGTAACCCTCTTGCTGGTCGAGCAGCTCGGCAGCCATCAGGGCGCCGATGCCCTGCGGCACCTCGGCCTGCGGCACGCCTTCGCCCCACGGATAGACCCAGGTGGTCCACTTGCCGTTATCGATCTTGGAGCCCTCGCGGTCGGTGAGGGCGACAACCTCGGCGCCGGCGGCCAGCGCCATCTCGCAGCCGTCGACGACCTCCTGCGTGTTGCCGCTGTGGCTGCAAGCGATGACGAGTGACTTCTCGCCAAGACTCTTGGGAGCCATCAGGCAAAACTCGCGTGCCGTGTAGACCGTCGAGGTAAACGTGGTGGCCTCGCGCTTGAGTAGCTCGTTGGCCGGCATCAGGTCGATCATCGAACCGCCGCAGGCGATCCAAAAGACGTTCTCAATCTTGCCCTTGCGCTCGATAATTTCCTGAACCAGATCATGTGCGTTCACGGTGATGTTCCTCCTTGTGTGGCGGCTTTGAACGACGACAGCTCGTACCTGCGGTCGTTCTATGTTGTCCTATTTATAGCACGCACGACGATGCACGTGAAGTCATTTCACCAAATTTGTTCTATGTTGTTCTATCTATGGACGTTAGATGTCGAACACGTAGCGCGAGCCCACGATCTTTTGGCGTCCGAGCAGCAGGGGCCGCCCGTCCGCATCGGTAAAGTATGCCTCCATATAGAAGAGCGGCTCGCCGACCGGCACCTCCAGCAGCGGGGCCGCCTGAGCATCGGCAAGCGCAATCTCCACCGTACAGGGGTCTGACTTGAGCGGCGCACGGCCCGAATGCTCGGCAACGAGCGCAAAGATGGAATTGTCCGTGAGGTCCTTGTCGGCAAGCGTCTGCAGATAGGGATGGTCGGCCAGCACAAAGGCGTTGTTCTCGAGCATGACGGGCACGCCGTCTGCCGTGCGCACGCGCTCGACCACGATGAGCTCGCAGCCGGGTTCCACCCCAAAAAACACCGCGTCCTCGCGCGTCGCCGCAACCACCGTGCGCGACACCAGGCGTGCTCCGGCCACCATGTCGTTGCCAGCGCAACCCTCAGAAAAGCTCTGAACGTCGCCCTTCTGGACAATCTTGCGCTTGAGCTTGGGCGCGCACACAAACGTGCCCCTCCCCTGCTGACGGTTGAGATACCCCGCGCGCGACAGCTCCTCGATGGCGCGGCGCACGGTGATGCGTCCCACGCCGTAGTACTTCGCGAGCTCCATCTCGGAAGGAATGCGCGAGCCGGATGCGTACACGCCACGCGCGATCTCGCCCTTTAGGTCATCCATAACCTGCTGGTACAGCGGCACGGCGGACACCTCAGTGCGCTCGGTTTTATCGTCGGATGCCATCGTTATGCTCCATTCCGTGCATGCTCGGACTCAAACTCTTCAATCGCCGCCATAAACTGCTCGCCAAAGGCATCGGCCTTTTTCTCGCCAATACCGTTGACCTGGATAAGCTCGTCGCGTGTCTGAGGTCGTAGGCGGCACAGGCCGCGCAGGGCCTTGTCAGAGAAGACCATGTACGGCGCCATCTCCAGCTCGGTCGAAATCTCCTTGCGCAGGGCACGCAGGCGCTCGAACAGCTCGGCGTCGTCACCCACGCGCGGGCGCTGATCCAGCTCGGCCTCCTCGCGCAGCAGATCCACCGCACGGCGGGCGCGGGCCGAGGCCTTGCGCTTGGACGCGCGACGCTTAACGGTAAAGGCGAATGCTTCGTCCTCGACCTCGCCGGCGCGCGGGCCCAGCCCCACGACCGGGTACTGCCCCTGCGAGGCGGCCAAATAACCGCGGCCACACAGCTGGCCGATGATGTCCTTGATGCGCCCGACCGATTCGCTCGACAGATCACCGTAGCCGCGGTCCTCGTCCAGATGCATCTGGCGAATGCGCTCGGTGTTGCCGCCGTGGAGCACGTCGGCGATGAGCGACTTGCCAAAGCGCATAGGTCGCGTGGCCACATAGCGCACAGCGGCGCGGGCCATATCGGTGACGTCCTCGACCTCGAACTGCGTGAGGCAGTTGCTGCAGTTGCCGCAGCCCTCGGCCTCGTCCGTGGCGGTGGCGCCCGCACCAGCCGCGGCAGCATGCTCGGCCGCGGCCTCGTCGCCAAAGTAGCGCAACATATATTCGCGCAGGCAGCCGGTGGTATTGCAGTAGCCCTCCATCTGGCTGAGCAGGCGGTAGCGATTCTGGAGCGCCCACGCGCGCTGCTCGTCGTCGAGCGCCTCATCGGCAGCATCGCCGCGATCGATCAGAAAGCGGCGCATGCGAAAATCGTTGCCGTTCCACAGCAAGTGGCAGCTGGCCGGGTCGCCATCGCGGCCGGCACGGCCCGCCTCCTGGTAGTAGGCCTCGATGCTCTCGGGCACGTTGTTGTGAATCACGTAGCGCACGTTGGGCTTGTCGATGCCCATACCAAAGGCGTTGGTGGCAACCATCACCTGAATATCGTCGTCGATAAAGGCGCGCTGGCTTTGGCGACGGGCGTCGTTGCCCATGCCTGCATGGTAGCGGCCAACGCGAATGCCGCTGGGACCCAGTGCCTCGACAAGCTCGCCTGCCAGCGCATCGACCGTCTTGCGGGTCGAGCAATACACGATGCCGCTCTCGCTCGAATGCGCGATCACATAGTCACGCACCCACGCTGCCTTGGCCTTGTCGCCCATCTCCTCGCAGCCAAAGTAGAGGTTCTTGCGATCGAAGCCCGTCACCACAGTCGCGGGGTTTTGCAGACCGAGCATCTGCTGAATGTCCGCGCGCACACGCTCGGTCGCCGTAGCGGTAAAGGCCGCCACGATAGGGCGCTGCGGCAGGGAATCGATGAACTCGCGAATCTGCAGGTAGGCGGGGCGAAAATCCTGGCCCCATTGGCTCACGCAGTGGGCCTCGTCAATGGCCACGAGCGGCACGCCAATGCCGCCGTCCGCCGCGGCCTCCTGCGCAAAGGCTAAAAAGCGCGGCTCGAGCAGACGCTCGGGTGCCACGTACATAAGCTGATAGCGGCCCTCGCGCGCCCGCTTGAGCACGGTGTTTTGCTGGGCCGGAGTAAGGCTGGAGTTGAGATAGCTGGGTCGCGCACCCGCCGCGAGCAACGCACGGGTCTGGTCCTCCATAAGCGACAGCAGCGGACTCACCACAAAGGTGATCCCGGGTAGCATGAGCGCGGGCACCTGATAGCAAATGGACTTGCCGGCGCCCGTGGGCATAACGCCCAGCGCATCGCGACCGGCAAGGATCGCATCCACCATGCGGTCCTGCCCCGGGCGAAACGAGGTGTAGCCAAAATAGGCGCCGAGCGTGTCAAGCGCCATCTGCTGCATGCTATCGGTCATGGTTTCCTAACGTCTAAGTCATCTGCCGCCGATTATACGCCGCCACGCGGACCGGTGCCGCGCGGCTGCCGGCCACGGGCGATGCAATCCAAGGCGAATGAGCGTGGATTTTTGGGCACTTTCCGGATGAGTATGGATAATCTCCCCCCTTTAAGCCCGTCACCAAGCCAAAAACGGGAGATTTTCCACGCTCATTCTGCGGGTAGTCGATGTTTTGGCAACGACAGCGAAAACCCGTCAGAGCGAGCAAGGTGCCTTGAAACGAGGCGGCATTGACCTTCTGGTCATGCCGCCGAAGTTGAAAGGCAGATTGCCGTTCTGGCGGGCTTGTAGCGTCGAGCCGTTACGCGGTTTGGTAAAACCGCGTAACTTACATGACCATGACGTAGCGCGATCCCACGTAGTACTGCTTACCCATCAGGACCGGCTCTCCATTGGGACCGGTAAAGCTGGCACGCAGGTTGAGCAGCGGATCGTGCGGAGCAATGCCCAACTCGGCCGCCTGCTCGGTATTGGCACGAACGGCCTCGACCGTGCGGTAGCCAACCGAGACAATCGGGATTCCGCCAACACGCTCGACCTCGGCAAAAATCGACTTGTCCTCAAGATCGGCCGTCAACAGCTCGCGGTAGGCATCAAACGGCACAAAGATGTTCTCCTCAAAGATGGGCTCGCCGTCGGCCGTACGCACGCGCTTGATATGCAGCAGCAGCGCATCCTTCTGCAGGCCAAAGAACTCCATCTCGTTTTGGCGCGCCGGAACGATCTGGCGATCGATCACGTGCGCACCGGCCTTCATGCCGTTGCCGGCACACAGCGCGGTAAACGTCTGCAGCGTCGAGGCGTGAAACTGGCGATTGATGTGCGGCGTGGAGACAAAGGTGCCACGGCCCTGCTGCTTAACCAGGTAGCCATCGGAGCACAGCTCCTCGACGGCGCGGCGCACCGTAATGCGGCTCACGTCGTACTGCTCGGCTAGCTCAAGCTCGGACGGAATACGCTCCTTGGGTGCATAAACACCTTTCTCGATCGCATCCTTGATTTCGTCGTAAATCTGCTGGTAAAGCGGTGCATTTTTGGGCGCGGGCATATCTAATCACTCTTATCGAAATATTGAAATAACTAATACGTATATAACGTCTAGTTTCATGTTACCTCATATTGATAAAACGATACACCCTCCCTACCAAAAAGCGACAGCTTCATTTTGGTAGGTTTTATCTGGGCAAACGAGAGCCCCTCGAAAGCAACGAGGCTTTCGAGGGGCTCATTCGGATGGACTACGCTTGGCCGGCAAAATGCCAAAACCCTACTTCTCGTCATCCTGCTGCAGGCTGTCCTGCTCGCAGAGGTGCGCCCGCCTGCTGGCCATACGTGCGGGCTTGTCGGGATCGGGTACGGCCGTGGGCATGGGCTCGTCGACATGACCACCCCACCAGCCGCCCACAAAGTTGAGCGTGTGGAACACGTTGATCACGGCGCCGGGATCAATGTCGCACACCAGCTTGATAATGTCCTGACTCTCGTAGGTCGAGACAACAGCATGCAGCAGGTACATCTTTTCGCGGCTGTATCCGCCGATGACCTCGGCACAGCTAATGCCGTGCTGAAAATGGTCAACATAGGCGGTCATGACCTCGTCTGCCTTGCGCGTCGTGATCTGCAGCGTCACGCGGTCGTAGCGACGATAGAAACTGTCGATGGTCTTGGTCGAAATAAACTGGAACACGATGGAGTACGCCGCCTTGTCCCAGCCAAACATAAAGCCAAAGATCGCCAGGATAAAGCAGTTGAAACCAAAGATGACGCCCCAGATGGTCTTGCCCGTGTGGTTGGAGACCCACAGCGCGATAAAGTCGGTGCCCCCGGTGGATGCGCCGGACTTGAGCGCGATGGCAGCGCCCAGACCCGAGACCACGCCGCCAAAAATGATGAGCATGATCTTGTCGCCCAAAAACGGGGCAAAGTGAAAGATGTTGAGGAACAGCGATGAGAGCACAACCTGCATCATCGAGAAGATGACGAAGCGCTTGCTAATGCCACTCCAGCATAGGAACGCCACGGGGATGTTGAGCGCCAGCATGCCGAGCGAGATGTCGATATGAACGCCGCCAAGCGAGGTAACGCGATCGAGCAGGACCGCGACGCCGGTGAGACCGCTCGGAAGCAGGTCAGCGGGCCGAATGAACGCCTGGATCAGAAATGTCTGAAGAACGGCGGAAATGGTGACCGCCACGGCGGTGATGGCACGGCGGACGATGGTGAGGCGGCCGAGCACGAGCACGCGGTCCGTGAGCTGTTCGATGGCGTTCGCCACGCAGGCTCCTTTCGAAGGCAGATATAGTTGTGGGGCATGTCGGCGATTGTAGCATGGCGCGTGCGAGGGCGCTTCAATTCACCCTCCCTCGACAACCAAAACGGGACCAGCAACGCCCACGACCAAAGGGCAAAATTCCAAGTGAGTAGACTTTTTACGATCTGCCGAGCACACCCAAAAATAGCCACCTCTGTGACCTGCGGTTTTACAAAGGAAGATATGTTTTGTGCTCGGTCTGCGCCAAAAAGTCTACTCACTTAGCCCGAATCGCAGCCAAACGGATCAAAATAGATGAAAAATTAAGCCAATCCGCAGTAAAAGACGTGTGAACCAGTGCTTCTCGCGGCGGATTGACACTACAAAGCGGTCAAAATGTCTGTCAGGTTGTCGATGATGGTGTCGGCGGCGGACTGGTCCAGGTTGACGCCCTCGTGCGGACGCAGTGCCAGGACGCGGGCGCCGGAGCGCTTGCCGGCCTCGATCCCCAAAGGCGAATCCTCGATAACCAGGCACTCGGCAGGCTCCACCCCCAGCGCCTCCATGGCACGCAGGTAGATCTCGGGGTCGGGCTTAAACGCACTGCACTCGTGGCCGCTGATGGTGTAGTCCAGCACGTCGGCGATACCGGCAATCTCCACCAGCTCGTCGATCAGCTCGCGATAGGACGAGCTCGCGATGGCACACTTCACGCCACGCTCGTGCAGCTCGCGCATCACCGGCTCCGTCTGCTCGTTGAGCAGCTCGGCATACGGAACGGGATGGTCCGGGCTGTAAACCTGCTTATACTCCACGCGCAGGCGCTCGCGCAGCTCAACATCGTCGGGCACCAGCGCCTCCCAAATGGCCGGCTCATTAGACCCCGAAAGATCGGGGATTTCGTCAAAGTGAAAGCCCTTCTCCTCCATAAACGCCACGCGACGACGGTTGTAGAACCACTCGGTATCGACCAGCACGCCGTCCATATCAAACAGCACTGCCTTGATCATACGCATCTCCTTTCGATAGCAAAAAGGGGACGGGGCGCAAAACCCCATCCCCTCTCAATCAACCCGTAAGGTCTACTTACTTGTGATTAGTAGGAAAGCTTCCACATGTAGCGACGCATGGTCAGCGGGTGCTGACGGGCCTCGGCGATCTGGTTGCCGTACTCGCGCATAACGGCGAGGTGCAGCAGCGGGTTGAAGTAGGTGATGACGCTCGCGGGCACGGCGTCAGCCAGGCCGTAGTCCTTGGAGTCGATCAGAGCGACCTTGGCGCCCATGCGCTCAAGGAAGGTGAGGGCGCGGGCGTCCATCGGACGGGTAGCGCCATCGGACATGAAGAAGACGTAGGGCTTACCCTCGGTGGAAACCTCGAACGGGCCGTGGAAGTACTCGCCGGTGTTGTAGGCGGCGGCGTCGATCCACTGCATCTCGGTGAACAGGAAGGCGGCGTGAGAATAAGCCATCTTCTCGGAGGCACCGGAAGCCATGAAGTAGATCATCTTGTCGTCCTTGAAGTCCTCGGCGAACTTCTTGGCGAGCTTCTTGCAGTGCTGAGCGGCGTTCTCGCAGAGCTCGAAGACGTTGGTGAGGCCGGTGATCATGTCCTCGTAGTGGTCATAGCCCTCGGTCTGCTGAAGGATCTCGACAGCAAGAGCGATGGCGTAGCCGGGCTTCTCGCACTTGGCAGCGAAGTTGGCGTGGAAGCCGTGAACGATGACGTAGTCAGCGTCGACGGTCAGAGCGGAGCCAGCCTTGTTGGTGAGGGAGACGACCGGGCAGTTGTGCTTCTTGGCGGTCTTGTTGGCCTCGACGGTCTCGGGCGTGGAGCCACCGAGGGAGCAGGTGATCACGAAGGTGTGCTCGTTGACCCAGGAAGGCGTGTCGTAGTTGAACTCGTTAGCGGTGAAGATCTGAACGTTCAGCTTGTCCGTGTTGTTGGCCAGGAAGTACTTGGCGGGGTAAAGGTCGGACATGGAAGCACCGCAGCCGACGAAGGCGACGCTGTGGATCTCGTGGTTGGACAGGACGTCAGCGACGATCTGCTTAGGGAGGTTAAGGTCGATCTCGTACATCTGACACATTCCTTTCGATTTTTGCGGCGCCACATTGCCGGGCGCTCGCAGGGTTACCGTGGTTTGGACCGAGTCGCCGGCCCGTTGAGGATGCGACAAGGGGACTGTCCCATTGTCGCATTTTGGGAATGGAAGCCTGCCTGGGGTATGGGATGCCAGGCAGGCCCCCGGGGGAAAGCGGTTAGACGCTTGGTCGCGACTAGGCCAGGATGCCGGCCGCGGAGAGGGCGATGCCGCCCACGATGGCGATCACGAGAAGCCAACCGGTGTTGACGTTCTTCTTGATGAGCCAGTACATAAGGCCGGTGAGGCCAAGGGAGATCATCTGGGGCATCATGCCGTCCAGGATGTCCTGGATAACGACGGTGCCCTCAGCGAACTGCAGCGGGGTGGTGGCGCCGATCAGCGTAGCGATCATGCCACCCACGGACATAAGACCCACGATGCCGCAGACATACATGAGCTTCTCCATGAGGTCGCCGCCCTGAAGCTTGCTCAGGTACTCGTGGCCGCCCTGATAGCCCATCTTGGCTGCGAACCAAGTGATCAGCACAGAGGGGACGATGGAGATGAGCATGGCCAGAATCGGGCCCATGATGGAGCCCTGCTGAGCCAGCTGAACGCCCAGGCCAAAGGCGATAACGCGGATGGTGCCCTGGAAGAAGGAGTCACCGATGCCGGAAAGCGGACCCATGAGGGAGGTCTTGACCGCGTTGATCGAATCGGGGTCGAAGTTCTCGGGATCCTTGGCGTACTCCTCCTCCATGGAGGCGGAGAGGCCCAGGATGAAAGCGCTCGTCTGCGGGGTGCAGTTGTAGAACGCCATGTGACGGTGGTAAGCCTCTTTCTTAGCAGCGAGCTGCTTGGGGTCGGACTCATCCGGATAGAGGCGATCGAGCGTGGGAACCATGCCGTAGAGGAAGCCCATGTTCATCTGACGCTCGTAGTTCCAAGAGGCCTGGATGGCCCAGGAGCGCCAGAAGAACTGGCTGACCTTCTTGTTCAGGGACACGTCCTTGGTTGCGGTTGCCATAGTGTGTTCCTCCTTAGTCTTCGTCGTCTTCGAGCGGATCGTAGTCGGAATCGACACCGGCGGCTGCATGGGAATCGTTGAACTTGAAGCCCATGAAGACGACAGCCAGGCACACACCGATCAGAGCGACCGCGATGACGGACAGGTTGAGGTAAGCGGCGAGCAGGAAACCGATGAACAGGAACGGAGTCATACCCTTCTTGATCATCATGGTGAGCAGCAGGGCCAAGCCGTAGGCGGTCATGATCTTGGTCGAAACGTTAAGACCGGTGGACAGCCACTCGGGAACCATGTTGACGATGGCCTGAACCAGGTCGGTGCCAACAAAGACGGCGAGGAAGATCGGCAGGAAGTACATGATGGCGTACAGACCGGAGCCGGCGCAGATGTGCATACGGTAGGCGGTCTTGAACTTTCCGTTATCGATCGCGTTATCTGCCACATGGGTGAGGGCGGCGATGATGGAACGGAACACGATGCCGAGGAGCTGACCCAGGACGGCGACCGGGATGGCGATCGTCATGGCGGTCTCGGCAGAAGCATCGGTCAGGCACGCAAAGGCAGCGGCCACGATGCCGCCCAGGACCATATCGGGCGGAACGGCGGCGCCGACCTGCACCAGGCCCATGGACACGAGCTCGACGGCGGCACCGACGGCAAGGCCGGTGGGCACATCGCCCAACAGCAGACCGACGAGCGTAGCGCCAACGAGGGGCTGCTCGAAGTTAAGACGACCGAGCAGGCGGGAGTCCCACATGCAGAACACGCCGACGAGGCCGACGAGCACCGCACTGATGAACGTATTCATACCCTTCTCCTTTCAGTCAGGCAAAAGCCTGGTTGATTACAGCTTGGCGTCGATGTCGACGCTCTGATACGTAGGGGTCTGCTGGACGTAGAGCTTGATGCCCATGTCGAGCAGCTGGTTGACGTCGGCCTTCTGGGTGGCGTCGAGGAAGACGGAGCTGTCCTTGCCGCCAATCTGATCGGCACCGTCGTGGTTGGCGGTGGCGCCCAGGTTGATAGCGTCGAGCTTGTAGCCCTGGCAGAACTGCAGCATCTCGGCCGTGTTGCCAAAGACGAACATGACGCGCTCGCCGAGGGTGTTGAGCTTGTCCATCTTGGCGAGGGCACGCTCGACGGTGAAGACGTTCAGGCGCACGCCCTGGGGCTTGGCAAGCTTAAGAGCGCCCTTCTTGATGTCATCGTTGGCGGCAGCGTTGTCGACGACGATGATGCGCTCGGCCTGAACCTTGGTGGTCCAGGTAAAGACGACCTGGCCGTGCAGCAGACGGTAGTCAAGACGTGCGAGGACGATCTTGGCGGGACCGGAGCTGTGACGGGACGCCTTGGCCTTCTTGGCGGGAGCCGCGGCGGCCTCGACCGGTGCGTTGGGGTTGGTCAGACCGGTGCGGGCCTCGTTGATGAGGGCCGCGAGCTCGGCGCCCTTGACGGGGACGGGGCTCATAGCGAGCGTGAGCGCCAGCGGGATGTTGAAACCGCTGACAACCGTGAACTTCGTGCCGTTCTTGGAAAGCTCGACCATGTTGTTGTTGACCGAGCTGCCGAGCATATCGGTCAGCACATAGACGGTGTCGTCCGCGTTGAACGTGGCGATCATAGCCTCAACCTTATTGGTGATGGGCTCCTTGTCGTCACGAGCAAGCGACACGACGTGGACGTTCGACACGTCGCCGAGAACCATCTCGAGCGTGTCTTTGGCGCCTGCGGCCAGGCCGCCATGAGATGCGAGAATGATCTGATTCATCTTGCCTCCTCCTTTTCGTTATGGTCATTATAACGTCTTATACGTTGCTTATATTGCTAATTAGTATAAAGACCGTTCGCGGGTGAAAATCGACCGTTGACGGGTTTAACGTACTTGAAACGTTGGGGCCGGGCAGGCCGGCACTGTCTTGTCGGCACCCGATCAGACGCCTCGCCCATCCCCTATCGCACGAAGTACCAGGGGCTTTCCTGTACGGTGGGCTCCAGCGCGATGCCGGTGCGTTCCTTAAACAGATCCATGTCCTGAGATTTTTCGGTCCACCACGCGTTAGGCTTAAAGGTCATGCTCTCAACGACATGACCGACAAACTCACTGTTGCGCAGCTTGGAGAAGTCGGTGTTCATAATCAGAATGGACGCGAGCACCAGCACGATGCCCAGGACCTTGATCGCGCCGGCGGGCTCGGCGTAGACACCAATGCCCAGCAGTACGGTGACGACCGTCTCGAATGACATTACGACGGGAACTTTCGATGTCTCGAGCCCCATGGACAGACCCTGCATATATAAGATGTAGGCCACAGCTGTGGGGATGAGTCCAAAGCCAAGGAACAGCAGCAGCAGCTGTGGCGACATTGCCGCGGCGACATCCGGCCACGGAGCCGCGATAGCCGCCATAACCGCACCGCCAAAAACAAAGCCCCAAAACGTGACAGCCAGCGGGTGGACCGTCTTGGTTGCTATCCGGCTAAACACCGCGAGCGACGCACCACAAAGGCCTGCAATCACGCCCGACGTGACGCCCCAAACCGAAAAATGGAAACCGGAAAGGTCGCCATTGGTCACTGCAAGCACGCAGCCAACGATGTTAAAGACAATGGCAACGAGCTTGTTGGGGGTCACGTCCTCGCGATAAAGTACGCGGCCGAGCATGACACCAAACACCGGCGAGGTGTAGAGCAGCACCGAGGCCGTGGACATGCCGACCTCGCCCATGCACTCGTAATAGCAGGTGTTGGCGGCGGCCAGACCGACGATACCGACAAGCGCGCAGGGGACGAGCTCTTTGGGGCTTGCCTTGAACAGGGCCAGCGGACCCTGAGCCACGGTAGACCCCTCACCCGGACGGCAGCCCATAAACATCAGGACCGGTGCCAAGATAAGCGCTCCGACCAACAAGCGAAAGGCAGCCATGCTCTGGGATGAAACGCCCATGGCCGAGATGCCGTTTACAAAGATTCCGATGCTGCCCCACATAAGCGCGGCGACCAGCACCAGCACATAGCCCAGATTGCTTTTCTTCAACGCAGCCTCCTCGGTATTGTTTCCAATATGTTTCACACTACGTTATAGTCGTTATATACATTTTTCAAGACACAAATCGGCAAACGAGGAAATGATTCCCAGGAGTGTCCCCAAGTGCCGGCACAAAAGGAACGTCCCCAAGTGCCAACCACGGCAACGCCGACGTTTTGGCAATGTCAGCGAGCGCCCGTCATTTGAGCCAAGGTGCCGTGAAATGAAAAGGCGCTGACCTTCTGGTCGCGCCTTTGAAATTGAACGGCAGATTGGCCAAATGCCGGGTGCGCAGCGTCGGCCGGTCCGCCGTTCGGTAGAACGGCGGAACCAATATCCCCTAGTAGTCCAGCTTCCACATGTAGCGGCGCGTCATGTAGTCCTTGTGGGTGACGGCAGAGAGCGCACGCATATACACGTTGTTGAGGATCGGGGCAAAGATCAGGTGGTTGAAGTACTCGCTCACGCTGTCCTTGATGTCGTTGAGGCCGAGCTCCTTGGCGTCGAGCTGATAGACGCGCTCGCCACCGTACTGGTTGACAAAGCGGATGCCGCGCTCGTCGTTGCAGCGGCTGCGGCCGACGCTGATGAGCTGGAACAGCGAGGTGCGCTTGTCCAGGATCTCGAAGGGGCCGTGGAAGAAGTCGCAGGTGTTGATGGTGCAGGAGTCGATCTGCAGCATCTCCTGCACGTTGCAGATGCTAAAGACGTAGGCGGCACCAAAGAGCGGACCCTGAGCCATGACGTTGATGCAGGGCTTGTCGGCGTTCTGCTCGGCCCACTTGGCAGCGAGCGGGCGGGTGTACTCGACGGCCTTGCGATAGATGGGGTCGACCAAGTCGAACGCGGCCATAGCGGTCTCGTACTCGGCATAGCCCTCGGTCTGCTGCGTAAGCTCCATGGCGATCATGGTCACGACGGCGGAGTTGGTGCGGCCCATGCAGGACTCGTCGACGGCCAGGCTGTCGTACTGGATCTTGCAGTCGCAGACCTCGGTGAGGCCGGACTCGTCAACATAGATGGCGATGGTGCTGGCGCCGTGGTCCTTGGCGACCTGGGCGGCGACGATGGTCTCCTTGGTGCCGCGCATGGACACGACGACGGCCAGGGTGTTCTCGTTGACGTAGGCCGGGGTGGCGTGCACGAACTCGTTGCTGGTGTAGCTGGAGCTCACGACCTGCGTGGCCTCGTGCTCCATAAAGTACTGGGCAGGATAGTTGCCGCCGTTGGACCCGCCGGCGCCAATCCACACGACGCGCTTGATGCCGCCCTTGTCAGCCTTGTCAGCCAAAACCTGGGAGACGACGTCCTTAACCTGTTCCTGAGTAGTCATCGTGCATCAGCCTTTCTTCTCGTTTGATGCTCTCGATGGCATACAAGTTACATACATGTTTTGGTTATGTCGACTAGTTGTATGCTATATTTGTCTTAGAAATTTTGTTGGTAAGGTTTTCGGCAATCCATTACCAGCGGTTTTGTTGTCATGTTGGATACATGCTTTGTTCGGTAAGTATACAAGTTAGATACAGGTTGATCGCATGAACGCTTCGTCTAAAAAGAAACTGGCCCAATACGAGCGCTTGGCGGGCATGCTGCGCGACCGCATCGCCGCCGGCACCTACGCACGCGGAGACAAGCTGCCGTCCGAGATGGAACTCATGGACGAATCGGGGCTGTCGCGCAGCACCGTGCGCCATGCCCTTAAGGTGCTCGTTGATGAGGGCCTGGTTCGCACCGAGCGCGGACGTGGTGCCTTTGTGGCCGACACGCCCGCGCTCCACGAGAACAACCTGGTGTTTTCGAGCTATACCAAGCAGGTCGAAGGCCAGGGCATGAAGCCCACCACGCGCACCGTGGACTCGGGCTTTACCAAGGCGGGCGGCAGCATAGCTAAGTTCTTTGATGCCGCCGTGGGCAGCAAGCTCGTCAAACTTGTCCGTCTGCGTTATCTGGACGATGCGCCGCTGTGCCTGGAGACCACCTATCTACCACCGAGCTTTGAGGCACTCATCGATCGCGATATCAACGGTTCGCTCTACGCCACGCTGCGACAGGAGTTCCATCGCGCACCGGCACAGGGGCATAAGACCTTTGAGGTGTGCTACGCCTCGCAAAACGAGGCGTTTTTGCTCAACGTTGAGCGCGGGCAGGCGCTGATCCTAATCACCGACTACGTCTACGACACCGACGGCCGCCCGCTCCACGTCTCCAAGCGCATCCAGCGCACCGACCGCGCCAAATACACCGAGCCCATCGGCTAGCACACCAAACGAGGCAAACTGTACCTAATGAACGTTTTACCTGCGGTTTTATTAAATCTCAAGCCAGCATGGCACAAATGCCAACATCGCCTGGCAATACGCGCCGTCCAAGCTCAACTGTTCCTGCTCAGAATATCCAGTACCGCAAATCTAAGTGAGTAGACTTTTCGTGACCTGTCGAGCACACCAAAAACTGTCACCTCTGTGACCTGCGGTTTTACTAAGGCAAATACGCCTTGTGCTCGACCTGCGCCAAAAAGTCTACTCACTTAGTTCGAATCGAAGCCAAACGGACCCAAATCGAAGCCAAATTAAGCCCATCCGCATCAAAAGACGCGTGAATCCATACTTCTCGCGGTGGATTGGCGCTACAAAGCGGCCAAAATAAACCTGTCCCTAAATGGTAGGTTTGGGGAGGTCGGGAAACCAGGTTGGCTTGGGTTGGTTGGGTGTGCGCTCGGCCAGGACCAGCTCCATCCAGCACATGTCGTACCAGCGGCCGAACTTTTGGGCGCAGCGATCGAAAGCGCCCACCAGGCGATATCCCATATGGGCATGGAAATCCTGGCTGTTGTGCGTCAGGTACTCGTCGTCCTTATCGTGCGGCACGGCGATGAGGGCGCACATGTTGGTGATGCCCATCGCGATCAGGCATTGCTTGAGCGCATCGTGCAGCTTGCGGCCCAGCCCGCCGTGGCGTACATCGCGCGCCAGGTAGATCGACGTCTCGACCGACCAGTCGTACGCCTCGCGGCTGTTAAGCGGACTCACGTAGGCATAGCCTACCGGACGCCCGTCCAACTCCATCACCAGATACGGATAGCGCTTGAGCGTACGCTCGATGCGCCCGGCGAACTCCTCAACGCTCGGCACCTCGTATTCGCAGGTAATCGCCGTCTGGCGCACATACGGCTCATAGATGGCAAGCAACGCCGGCGCATCATCGGGCGTCGCCAGGCGAATCGTCGGCTCGGACATCTCGGTCATACAACCCTTCTCCCTCAAAAACAAAGGCCGCCTTGCGCCAAACCTAGCGCAAGGCGGCCCCTCGTCATTACATCAGGCTACAGGACAGCCGCCAACGCGTCGATATCCTCCTGCGTCGTGGCCCAGCTGGTGCAAAAGCGCACCACCGTGTGGGTATCGTCGTACTTTTCCCAGTACTCGATCGCCGCGTGCTCGCGAATGCGGGCCATGTCCTCGTTGGGCAGAATCACGAACTGCTGGTTGGTCGGCGTCTCCAAGAAGAACTGGTAGCCGCGCTCGTGCAGCACGCGACGAAGCGCCTGCGCGGTTTCGATCGCCTGGCGACCAATCTCAAAATACAGGCCGTCGGTAAAGAGCGCCTCAAACTGCACACCCGTCAGGCGGCCCTTGGCCAACAGCGCGCCGTGCTGCTTAATGCGCGGAATGGGATGCGCCGGAGCGTGCATGCCGCAAAACACCACGGCCTCGCCGCACAGAGCGCCGCACTTGGTGCCGCCGATGTAGAACACGTCACACAGCTGCGCCAGCTCGGGCAGGGTAATGTCGCACTCATCGGCCGCCAGCGCATAGGCCAGGCGGGCACCGTCCACAAACAGCGGAATCTCGCGCTTCTGGCACACCGCGTGAATCGCCGCGAGCTCGGCCTTGGAGTACAGCGTGCCATACTCGGTCGATAGGCTCACGTACACGGCACCCGGGAACACCGTGTGCTCGTAGCTCTCGTTTTCGTAGAACACCTGGATATAGCTCTCGAGGTCCTCGGCGTGCATCTTGCCCTCGTAGCCGGGGATGGTGAGCACCTTGTGGCCGCCAAACTCGATGGCCCCCGCCTCGTGGCAGGCGACGTGGCCAGTCTCAGCAGCAACGACGCCTTCGTACGGCGCGAGCAACATGTCGATCACCGTCGCGTTGGCCTGCGTGCCGCCCACCAGAAAAAACACGTCGGCATCGGGGGCCTGACAGGCCTCGCGGATAAGCTGCTTGGCACGCTCGGTGTGCGCATCGGTACCGTAGCCGGGCTGCGGCTCCATATTGGTGTCGACGAGCGCCTGCAGCACTGCCGGATGTGCGCCGTGGGAATAATCGTTGTTGAACGCGAGCATGGCAATCCTCTCTTACCGGGTATCGGCCAGATGACTCAAACGGAGCTATTGTACGCCGTTGGGATAGGCAATGCGTGCGGCAAGGCACTCAAGTGCCAGTACCAGGGCAAAACCGCAGCTCACGTCACTCAAAAAGTGCGCGCCGATCACGATGCGCCCAAAGGCGACGAACGCCGTAACAACAACCGCCGCCCAAAAGATCACGCGGCGACGCGAAGGTTTTTCCTTAAAGGCTGCCGCGGGAAGCCCAGCGAGCATAAGGCCGATCGCCGCATGCGCCGTGTGTCCGCTCGCAAACGACTTGAACCCGTCCCTGATCACGCCGGCGGCGATATAGGCCCACTTGTCGGGGTTGCCGATCACCCACCACGGCTGAAAATTGAGCCCCGGCGTGACCTCGATCACGCGCATGCGTGGGCGCGACCACAACGGCTTAACAATGACGTTGAGGATGATGGCCTGAGCGACCCACACGGCAAGCACCATCAACGCCCAGCGCGTAAGCTCGTCGGGCTCGGTCGTGCGCGTAAGGCGATAGGCGATGAAGTTGGCTGCGATGACCAGCGCAAACGTCAGAACCAGCTGAAACGCAATAAGCTTGCCGCCGACGCGCAGCGATCCGATAATCTCGTAGCCGACCAGACCCACGTTGATCAAAACGCCCAGCGCAGCGAGCCACTTGCTCGCCTTGGAATCGGGGCGTGCCGAGCGCACGAGCATAACGCCCGCGATGCTCGCCGTCAGCTCGAACGGCAGCTCACCGGCCGCCTCGACAAAGCGACCGTACATGCTGCCGATGTTGAACAGCGCGCTCGAGATCTGATAATCGAAAAACGAGCCCGTGAGCAGACAAAGGCACAGGACGGCCGCGATAATGGCGACATCTTTCTTATAGATGTATCCGAACATGCTTTCCTTTCGATGGGACTGGAATCAACCTGCAAGGTAGCGGGACAAAGAACAACTGGTAGCCCCGCCACGCCCCTACTTGTTAGTCATCGTCGGACGCACCGAGCTGCTGCAGTAGCATGAGCGCCGCAGCCACGGGGCCGGTGCCGTCGTTGGCGTCGAGGCCGCGACCCAGGCCGCTGCCCGCGCCGGCGCCCGCCTTGTAGGGCACCGACAGCTTGCGGCTCTTGGGAAAGTTCACCGCGCCATAGCGGTTCTTGAACTCAAAGGCCACCTTCTTGGGAACGTCAACCCCCAGGAAGGTAATGCGTCCGCCGCTGAGCGTGACGCTCTCGAGCCCCAGGCGCTCGCCGCGGATACGGATGCGCGCGCGGTTGAACAGGTTGAGTCCCGCCAACGGCAGCTCGCCATGCGCAGCCTCGGTCTCCTCCTGCACCTCGTCGATACTCTCCAGGTCCTCGGCGGCCGCGAGCTTGCGGTACACGAGCACGCGCTGGTCCACCGCCGGCATGTACTCCTCGGACAAGAAGTAGTCGGCCGGCAGGTTGATGCCCACGCTCGCCGCCTCCACGCCGGCATCGTCGTCGCCGCGCGCCTCGGCCACGGCCTGTCCCAGCATCTGCGTAAACAGGTCAAAGCCCACACTCGACAGGTTACCGTGCTGCTCGGCACCCATGAGCGAACCGGCACCGCGGATCTCCAGGTCGCGCATGGCGATGCGCATGCCGCTGCCCAGGTCCTGGAACTCGGAAAGTGCAGTCAGGCGTGCCGTGGCCTCCTCGGTAAGCGGCAGTTCACCCGGGAACATAAAGTACGCGTATGCCTGCGTGGCCGAGCGGCCCACGCGGCCCTTAAGCTGGTAGAGCTGCGCCAGGCCCAGACGCTGCGAGTCCTCGATGATGAGCGTGTTGGCCGTTGCGTTGTCGATGCCGCTCTCCACGATGGTCGTGGCGATGAGCACGTCGATCTTTTTGGTCGCGAACTCGATCATCACGTCCTCGACCTCGCGCGGGCTCATCTTGCCGTGTGCCACACCCACGCGCGCCTCGGGCGCGGCCTCGTGCACGCGCGCCACGGCATCATCGATGGTCTTGACGCGGTTGGACACGTAATACACCTGACCGCCGCGGCCCACCTCCAGGCGAATCGCCGCACTCACCACGTCGGGATCGTACTCCCCCACGTGCACGATCACGGGACGACGCCCGGTCGGTGGCGTGGTGATCAGGCTCATGTCGCGCACGCCGCTCGTGGCCATCTGCATGGTTCGCGGAATAGGCGTTGCCGAGAGCGTGAGCACGTCGATTTGCTCGCGCAGGTTTTTGAGCTGCTCCTTGTGCTGCACACCAAAGCGCTGTTCCTCGTCGATGATCACCAGGCCCAGGTTCTTGGGGTTCACATCGGCAGAAAGCAGGCGGTGCGTGCCGATCAGCACATCAATCGTGCCCTCGGCAAACGCCTTGAGTGCGCGCTTTTGCTGCGCCGGGGTGCGGAAGCGGCTGAGCGCCTCGACCTCCAGGCCAAACGGGGCAAAGCGCTCAAAGAATGTCTCGTAGTGCTGTTGGGCCAGAATGGTCGTGGGACAGAGCACCATGACCTGGCGGCCGGAGTCCACGCACTTAAAGGCCGCGCGCAGGGCGACCTCGGTCTTGCCGAAACCCACGTCGCCGCACAGCAGGCGGTCCATGGGCTTGGGCGCCTCCATGTCGGCCTTGATGTCGGCGATAGCCTCCAGCTGGTCGCGCGTCTCGTCGTAGGGGAAGCTCTCCTCCATCTCAATCTGCTCGGGCGTATCGGGCGGACAGGCGATACCGGTAATCGATGAGCGGCGCGTATACAGATCGACCAGGTCAAACGCCAGCTTTTTGGCATTCTTGCGCGCCTTGTTGGTAGCCCGCGTCCAGTCGGCGGTGTTGAGCCTGGTCAAGCGCGGTTTATCGCCGTCGGGACCAACGTAGCGCGTAATGCGGTCAACCTGCTCCAGCGGCACGTAGAGCTTGTCGCCATCGTCGTATTCCAGCAAAAAGTAGTCGCGTTCCTTGCCGCCCACTTCCTGGCGCGCAATCTCGCTAAAGAGCGCGATGCCGTGAGTGGCGTGCACCACGTAGTCGCCCGGCTTAAACGGGAAGGTGATCTGCGTAATATCCACCTTGCGGCGGCTGCGCGCACGGTTGGCGTCCATGCGGGCGTTGAGGTCGGCGATCGAGAACACGGCCAAATTGGCATCGGGTATCACCACACCCTGCGGCAGGGCGGCGTCCACAAAAGTCACGCGTCCGCGCGAGATGGTGGGCACGGCGGCACCGGCGGCAGCCTGAGCGGCGCCGGCCTCCAGAGAGCGGGCGTTGAGCGCGTCGGCCTTACGCTCGCGAATCGA
>CABVCJ010000035.1 GCA_902496845.1 uncultured Collinsella sp. | reverse complement strand
CGCTGGGTAATGCTCCCAGTGCAGACAGTAGGAGACAAATGGATATGTTTGAGGACGAGCGCCAGCGCGCCTCGTGGCGTCGCCATGGAGCGATTGTCCGTGGCGTAGCCAAGCGCGGTCTGGTGGCGTTCCTGGCTTTTGCCATGGCTTTTGGCACCACGCCGGCGCAACTTTGGGCCGAGGGCGCCGAGGGCATTGCCGAGGCCGTGGCTCAGGCTACGACGGGCGGCGAGGGCGCGGCAGCCGACGATAGCGCTGCTGCCGCCGATGCCGGTGCGAACGGTGCTGCTGCGGAGGACGGCGCGGGCGCCAGTGACGCTGCTGCCGATGGCGCCGACGCAGGTCAGGGCGCAACTGCGAGTGCCGCGAATGGTGCTGACACCGCCGCAGACAACGCGACTGAGTCCGAGAACTCTGCGGCGGCGCCTGCTGCTTCGGAGCAGAAGAACGCCGTTGCCGCCGCATCCGCCACAACGCTTTCCGGTGAGGCAAAGGTCTTCATTCAGGACGCCAAGGATAAAGACAACTCGTATTCCACGAAGTCCGGCGCGCTCAGCGCGGGCGATACGCTCTGGGCAAATATGTACGATGAGGTCGAGGACGACTGGTACGGCACTTCGACTGAGTCCGTTACCAATCCCGGCACCTGGACCTACACCTGGCTCGCCGGCACGACCAGGGCCAGCAGCAACATCGTCGACTACACCGAGGTCGTAGGCCACGAGCAGTCGCTCACCGTTACCGACGCTATGGTGGGCAAGTACTTCATCTGCAAGGTTACGGCAGACGGCAAGGACTACTATGGTCCCGCTGCGTACGGCTCGGGCATCAACGCTAATTACATCCCCGGTCCCGTGCTGGGCGCCGGTCAGATGGAGCTTAACAGCGTCAAGCTGAATAGCGACACGCCGAGCATAGGCGATACCCTGACGGCGACTCCGTACATAAGCTATTATCAGCAAGCCCCCGCCGATGCCAAGGTCACCTACACGTGGTCCGCATCCACCTCGCAGTACTCGGGATTTACCAAGATCGAGGGAGAGACGGGCGCTACGCTCGTGGTGGGCGACGACCTTGAGGGCAAGTACATCAGGGTCGAGGCCAACGCTGGCGTCAACACGGTGAACAAGACCACTTCCAGCAAGGTCAAACAGGCCGGTGCGGTCGAACTTTCGGCCGTGTCTATCGTTAACACCAAGGACAACACGAGCGTCTTTGCGGTGGGGGATACCGCTAAGGCCCGCGCCAAGGAGAAGGGCGGCGCGTACGGCGCGTTCGTCGACGCGAGCAAGCTCAACTATCAGTGGCAGAGCTCTAACACCAAGAGTGGCACGTATACCGACATTGCGGGTGCCACGGGGGAGACCCTCGAGCTAACCGACGCTTTGGGCGGCAAGTACCTCAAGTGCAAGGTGTCCTCGAAGATTGGCTCTTCGAGCTTGACCAATTCGACGGGCGCTCTCGTTGCTGCCGCCGGTTCAATTAATGTCACGAGCGTGACTATGAGCCCGACTTCGGGCAAAGTCGAGGTTGGTTCCACGATTACGGCGACCGCCAAGGCGGGTTCCACCGACGTTACCACCGATTCACATGTCACGTGGCAGTGGTATAAGGGCACCTCGAACTACGCGAGTTCGTGCAACACGCCTATCGAGGACGAGACCGGCAACACCCTGACGGTGACCGCCGCCCTTAAGGGTTACTACGTCGTGGCCAAGGCCAACGGCGGTTACGGCGAGCAGAAGCCTTACTATGCGGCGGGTCCTGTTTCCGTTGCGGGCCAAGTGGAGCTCTATGACGTGCAGTTCGAGGGCTCTCCTGCCACCAACGGCGTGCACGTGGGCGATACGCTCAAGACCAAGGTGCGCAAAAAGGACGGCTCCAACTATCACTATATCGACCGCACCGATAATGTGACCTACCAGTGGCAGTATGCAAACAGCAGCTCGAGCTACGACTCCGCTTACACCGATATCCCCGGTGCCACCGAAGCGACCTATGTCGTTGACGCCGCCTATACTGGCAAGTACCTGCGCGTGAAGGTTACGAGCGAAAATACCGTTTCCAGCACGCAGAAGAAGAGCTCCTACGGCGGCACGCAGTCCGTTGCCCCGCTCGGCCCCGTGACGCTCAAGGGCCAGTACAAGCTGGCGGGCATCGAGCTTGCCGATAAGAACGTTACGCTGAGCGTGGGTTCAAAGATCACGCCGAGCGTGCAGGTTCCGGGCAGCTGGTCGGGCTCGACCAAGGACGTGCCCGACGATGCCGAGCTCACTATGGCGTGGTATGCCAAGGGCGAGGGCGATGCCGACTGGACCGAGCTCACCGACGGCATCGATATGACCGATGGCAGCCTGACTATTTCGGACGCGCTTGTTGGCAAGCGCATCAAAGTTACGGCGAACGCCCTCGACAACACCGTTGAGTGGGTTTCGCCCGATAGCGTTACCGCGGCGGGGGAGTATAGCCTGCTGCGCGTGACCACTACGCCACAGATCAATAGTGATTCGACCCATCTCGTTTCGGGTGATAGCGTTAAGGCGACGGCGCAGGCTAAGCGCGCCGACGGTTCGACCACCAACGGCATTGACGTGACCACTCAGGCGACTGTTGCCTGGTATGCGGCGGACGATGCGAAGGCTCCGGAGGCCGACTGGACGCTGCTGTCCGATATGTCGGGCGCCACGGCAACGGTTTCGGCTTCTGCCGCGGGTAAGTATCTGAAGGCTGTCGCCACGAGCGGCAGCTCGACGGTCGAGCTCGTCTCCGCCAACAAGGTTATCGCCGCGGGCTCGCTCGAGGCTGCAGCCCAAAAGCTCACCGATGCTAACAAGCAGATTGTTGTTGACTACAGCGCAAAGGGCGGCAACGTTAACGACGCGCTGAAGGCGCAGCTTGCCGATTTGGGATTTACCGATATTGACGTCAAGGTCTCCGAGGGCGGCGTTGCCTTTAATGCAGAGGATGACAAGGCAACGGTCGGTATCTCCGACGCCCAGGGTAAGACCAACGGCGATGTGACGTTCTTCTACATCGACCCCAACAACTACACCGGTTACAACATCGACGGTCTGCGTAGCGCCGACGTCGTGTTTGAGCTGTCGCGCGATGGCAAGACCGAGTATTACCAGCCCAGTAAGTCGGTGCAGGTTGCTTGGGACGAGGCTCGTGTGCAGCAGATGCTCGACGATGCCGCCGAGCAGGTTGCCATCGGTTACGCTGCGGGCGATTCGGCCGAGTCCGTTACGTCCAACCTCACGCTTCCGTACCGCGCAGGCTCCAAGAGCAAGTTCGAGGTTAGCTGGAAGAGCTCCGACGGCGATGTCATTTGGCCGTCCGGTTATGGCTGGGACGACTACACCGGCAAGGTGACGCGCGTTTCGAGCGATCGCACCGTAACGCTGACCGCGACCGTTTCGTTTGTGAGCGGTGGCCCGTCTGACGTTAAGGGCGCGCACGACTTCACGGTGACCGTCAAGGGCGATCCCGAGAAGGTCGCCGCCGACAAGAAGGCGCTGCAGGAGAAGGTCGATGCGGCCTTTACCTACGACAATATCAAGTACTTCGGCACTGACGCGGTCGCCAACAAGGATGGCCTGACCGCCGACCTGCAGATGCCGCGCACGAGCACGCTTAATATCGACGGCAAGTATTACGAGGTCAAGTACTCTGCCAGCACCGATGACATTACGTTCAACGGCTACAAGGGTACGGTCTACCAGCCGCTGCCCGGAGCCAAGGCGGCGAAGACCAAGATCACCCTCACGGTGACCGATAAGTCCAACGCCGAGGTCACGGCAAGCAAGACCCTCGACTTTGCGATTGCTCCGCAGGATCAGGGCGAGCTCGATGCCGAGCTGTCCCTTATGGAAAAGGCGAAGGCCGGCTATGCTGCCGCCATTCTGAATGGCCAGGAAGCCAATGCCGTTTCGGCCGACATGCACGCGTTCCAGAAGGCTTATCTTGATGCCGACGGCAACCTTGCCTGGAGCTACAACAAGGCAACGACCGATTCGACGTCCCCCGGCATTGTTCCGGTTGACCTACCTGGCTATGATGCGATGTCCGGACAGGACTGGCGTCTGTTTAAGTCGAGCAACAGCTCTATTGTCTCCGCAGAGAACCTGAAGGTCACGCAGCCGCAGTACAACACGAAGGTTGTCGTTTCCTCGCGCCTGACGAGCGAGAAGTACGCTCGCTATGCCGAGCGCTATCCCGACAATGCCACGTATGCCAAGCTTGCCAACCAAGATGTTTCGGCAACGTTGACGGTCGTGGGCACGAGTGGTCAAAACAGCCCCGAGGTCACAGCGACGTGCTCGGTTATTGGCGTCGACGCTAAGGGCAAGCAGCAGACGTGGGCTGCCGCTTCGCAGTACACGCTCAAGAACGGCTCGACTGCTGCCGATCTTTCCGAGGAGCTCTTTAAGCAGGCCGGCCTCAAGGCCGACTATGACCCCAACGGCTCTTGGGGTTGGGTGCTCAATTCCATTACGTCGCCTTTCGATGCCGATCGCACCCTTGCATACGACCATGCTACGGGCGCCTATTGGCAGCTGTTTATCAATGGTGTTGCGGCGTCGGTTGGCGCTGGCAGCTACCCCCTCGAGGCGGACGACTCTGTCGTCTGGTGCTACTCCAAGTACGGCGACCCGGCGCCCACCGACCAGCTTTCGGTAAGCTGCACCGTTATCGGCCAGGACGCTTCGGGTGCTCAGCAGACGTGGACGCAACCAACGACCTCGCTGGTGGAAGAGGGCGCAACTGCCGCTGATCTTTCCGAGCAGGTCTTTAAGCAGACCGGTATTGGCGCCGACGTCCAAACCGGTTCGTATGGTTGGTTCCTCAATTCGCTGACTTCCCCGTTCAATAAGAGCGTGAAGCTATCGACCGTACAGGTAAACGAAAGCACCTGGAAGTCCTGGCAGTTCTTCGTTAACGGCAAGATGGCCAATGTCGGCGCCGGCAACTACACGCTCAAGGCCGGCGATGAGATTGCCTGGGTCTATGGTTCCGATGGCACCATGCCCGGTCAGGTTGCTGTCTCGATGGAGATCATCGGTAAGAAGGACGATAAGGCACAGCGCTGGACCGATCCTTCGACGCAGGTGTTTGTTGGGGGCACGACGATCAAGGACGCCACTGCCGCCTACTTTGATGCCTTGGGCATCAAGTCCGAGATGTACGATCAGCTGGGCTTCTGGGGCGTTCACAGCCTTGTCTCTCCGCTTGACGGCACTAAGTTGGCCGGCGCTTGGTCGTACTTTGTTAACGGTGTTCCCGGTTCTCAGCTCGATAGTGACTACGTGCTCAAGTCGCATGACGAGATCGTCTGGGCTTATGCTGCCGGCGGTACGGTGCCTAATCCCGACGAGGTCGTAGTCAATCCGAGCGCCCCGCGTCCGACCGATTGGAAGTCCGATTGGGATGGCAAGTCCAATGCGGCGGTCGAGAACGTTTCGACGCCTACGGGTGCGCTAGCGAGCTCTTGGACGTTCGATTGGAAGGCGTATTCTGGTTCGGCGTATCCCAACGCGAGTGAACCTATCGTCGTGAACGGCTACGTATACCTCGCCGTCAACAAGCGTTTGCTAAAGATTGACGCCAAGTCGGGCGAGGTCCGTGCCGAGTCGAATCTTAAGAAAGCGGTCGGTTACACCTCGCGCCCGATTTATGCGAGCGGTTTGGTTATCGTTCCGCTTGACGGCGGTGCGGTCCAGGCCCTGACGGCTGACGCGCTCACAACGGTTTGGGTCACTGACTCCGTGAGCGGGATTGCCCAGTCGAATTCTCAGCTGACGGTTGATGGCAATTACCTCTATGTCGGCACCGTTGATGTCGACTATGGAAAGGGTACGTACAATAACGGTCATCTGACGCGTATTAACATCCTGACCGGCGCTGTTTCTTGGCAGCATGTCAATGCCGACGAGGGTTATTACTGGACGGGCGCGACGGTGGGCGATGACTTTGTCTTGGTTCCCACCAGTGCCGGTACCGTCGAGATGCTCAGCAAGTCTTCGGGCGATGTGCTCGGAAAGGTTTCGGTTGGTGCTGTTGTCAACTCCACCTGCGTGCTTTCGGCTGACGGCAGCCATGCCTATCTCATCTCGCGCGACGGCAAGCTGCACGTCTTGGCGATTTCTGATGGCGACTCACGCGATGCGGATGCCGCTTCGCGTATTACCGAGGAGCGTGTGGTCGACCTTGGCCTTACGGGATGTGCATGCGTGCCTACGACGACGTATGATGGCAAGCTGATTGTTGGCGGCGAGGTTGCTGGCGGCTCTGCGCTGGCGATTATTGATCCGGCCAACAACTTTGCCAAGACGCTGGTTTCGTCTGCTGATGGCACTGCGCTTCCTGCTGGCGGCATCAAGGGCGCTCCGCTCGTGAGTGTTCAGGGCAAAGACGCGTATGTCTACTTCACGGTTAACTACGGCGAGAGCCCTGATTTCGTTAACTACACCTCAGGCGGTGGCGTATATCGTTACAAGTTGGGTGACGCTGAGGCTTCTGGTGTGTTTAGCGCAACGGGCCACTACAACTTCTGTGACTCGCCAATCGCTTGTGATGCCCAGGGCAACTTGTACTACATCAACGACTCTGGCACGCTGTTCAAGCTGAATGCTGGCGTTAAGGTTTCGTTTAGCGCCGGCGAGGGGTCCAAGGTCGATTTTCAGACTACGGCCGCCAACGGCTCTATCGCCAAGCCTGCCGATCCGACGCGCGAAGGCTACACCTTCGCTGGTTGGTATACCGACGAGGCTTGTACGGAGGCATATGACTTTAGCGTTGCGGTGACGGCTGATATGACGCTGTATGCCAAGTGGATCAAGAATGCTGTTAACCCTGGCGGTAACGGTGGCTCTGGCTCCGCTGGCGGCAACGGCGGTTCGGGTAATGCCGGTGCTGGTTCTGGCTCCGGTAACGGCACAAACGGCCAGCAGGCTGGCGGTGCTGTTGCTCCGGGTAAGAAGCCGGTGTCGTCTACCACGACTACGACCGAGACCAAGGACGATAAGGATTCCAAGAAGAAATCCGATAAGTCCGGCAAGAAGGACAAGAAGTCCAGCAAGAAGGATGACAAGTCCGGCAAGTCCGACACGGGCTCGCCTGCAGCGACCACTGCCAAGAAGCCCGCTGCGGCTCCCTCGCAGGAGTCTGGCTTCAATCCGATCGCCATTGCTGGCGTGGCGGCCGGCGTGATCGGTCTCGCCGTCATCGGCGTGTTCGTGTTTACCAAGCGTCGGTAGGTGAGGGCTGTGTCCAATAAACCTCAGGACGCCGGCTCCAAGCAGCCCGATTCGTCGTTCATCCAGCTCGACGATGGAAAGCAAAAGGGCGCCGCTTCGGCGGCGTCCGCCCCTCGGCGCAAGGCGCTTGTTGGTGCCCTGACGGCCGGCTGCACCGTTTTGATCGTTGTGTCGCTAGGCTTTGTCCAGCCTTCTTCCAGCGGTGCTTGGTCCATCGATTGGATCACTCGGGCCGTGGCGGGGAAGAGCGTTGCCGACTCTGGCTCTGCTGCCTCTCACAAGACAGAGGTGGGTTCCTCGTCTTCTGATGCCGTGGACTCTGAATCCAAGAAGTCGGATGAATCGGATTCCAAGGACGATTCCGAATCTTCGGACAAGGACGCAAAAAAGGATTCGAAGGAGAAGAAGTCCGAAGGCAAGAACGGCAAGACGTCCAACAACGCGTCTGCTGGACAGGGCTCCGAATCCGCCGGTGGATCGAGTTCTTCTGACGGCTCTTCTTCGGGCGGCGTCTCGGTGGCTGGCGGTGGGTCTGCATCCAACAGTGGCGGCGCCTCTGCGGGCAATCAGGGCGGTTCGCAGGAGTCCGGCTACGTTACGGTGACGGTTTCGGTCACATCGAGCGCTGTGGGCAATCCTGTGTCTTCTGGTGGCACCTTTACCTTTAACGAAGGCGCTACCGTCTATGATGCCCTGTGCGCCCTGGGCCTTTCCGTCTATGCGCACGGCTCGTCGTATGGCACGTATGTCGCCGCTATCGGCGGCTTGGCAGAGAAGGAGCACGGCGGCACGAGCGGCTGGATGTACTCCGTCAACGGCGTGGCGCCAAACACAGCGTGCAGCAACTACGTCCTACACAACGGCGACAGTGTCGTCTGGTATTACGTAACGGGCTAAATGCCTCGACATAACACGCCATGCGGGCGGTTCGGACAAACATCCGGGCCGCCCGTTTTTCATGCGTAGAGGACTGGGTCGCCGGATCTCTCGGCAAACAAAAAACCGGTTGGAACGAGAATTCCAACCGGTTATACCTTCAAGCTAATGTCGAGCAAACTACGACTGCGCGCCCTCGAGGAAGAAGCGACGGCTAAAGTAGTTATACCAGGTGACCAGGAACGTGGCGATGGCTTTCATGGCCTGGTAGCCGATGCTCAAAAACGTGACGCCCACAAACATGTACAGATCGTTGAGACCCAGGCCAATCACCGACAGGATGGTGAAGATCGTAAACTCGCGCTTGCGGCTCATGCCCTCGCGATGGTCGAACACGTACTTCATGCTGAGCCAGTAGTTGACCACGACGGACGTGATAAACGAGATCGTGGTGCTCATCAAAAAGTCGAGGTGGAACAGCTCGACGAGCGCAATGAGCATACCCCAGTCGATGCCAAAGGAGATAAGACCCACGACAGCGAACTTGAGGAACTGCTTGGTATGAGGTTGTGCCAGTGCCTTGCGCACGTAATCACATCCAATGCGTTGACGAATCGAGCAGAGGATACTTTAGAGCTTTTGCAAGGGAAACGTAAGGGCTTTGCCAAGAACTATACGAACTCGCCAAATATTCAAGAGGTAATCCGCAAACGTTGCAAATCTTCCCGTAAACGAGCAAGGCCCACGAACAACGCAGTGCTCGACGTACGTCATCCGTGGGCCCCGTAGCTGTGCGGGAAAGTCGAGCTACTTGGTCTCGTCGCCCTCCAGGAAGATCTTTCGGGTCACAAAGTTGTAGACCATAACAAGCGCGGTGGCGCAAATCTTGGCGATATTGGCCTCGAGCCCCAGGCCGGCGTTGAGCGCCAGCACGATGCCGTCGTTGAGCGCCAGGCCAATAACGGACAGCACGACAAAGATAATGAACTCGCGGCGGCGGCTCATGCCTTCCTTGTGCGCAAACACGTACTTCATGCTCGCGACGTAGTTAAAGATAAGCGAGACGATAAAGCCGCTGGTATTGGCGATCAGGATATTGAGGCCCAGACCGTAGTGAAGCAGATTCATGATGCCAAAGTCGATGACCGTGGCGACGACGCCGACGACGCCAAACTTCATGATCTGCGCAAGGAGCTTTTGCATGGTACCTGCCTTAGAGTGGCGCCAGAGCGCCGCGGGGATGACAAACTCAGCAAGTTTAGCCAATCCCCGCAGGCGGGGCTAGGCGCGCTCCTCGATAGCACCGTTTCTATATGCATCGAGCAGCTGGCGTAGGTCTTGGATTTGGCTGCGGATCTTGGCGCCAGTGTCGGTATCGCTGACCATGCGGCGGCGGTCGGCCTCGTCAAAGCGGTTGGTCTCGCTTTCGATGTCCACGTTGCGGGTGAGCGCCTCGGCAACGGTGGTAAAGGCCCGGTGCGACTTAAGACGGCATCCGCGCGAGCTCGAGATAAGCGTGTAGCCGGCGATGCCCGTCTTGGGATGGTAGGCGCGACAGAAGCCGCCGTCGATGACCAGCAGCTTGCCGTTGGCGCGGATGGGCTGCTCGCCCTTGGTCGTCTTGACGGGCGTGTGGCCGTTGATGATGTGGCCGGTCGGCGAACATGCCATGGGGGCAACGCCGAACTCGTGCATGATGTCGTCGCAGACCGAGGGCGACTTGGTAAGCGTGAAGTACGGGTCCATCGGCTCGGCCCAGGTGCTCTTATCGGCGATATAGGCACGCTCAAAGGTACGCACCAGGCGTCCGCTCGCGGGTGAGTTAAAGCCGATCCACAGGTACCACATCCAGTCGAGGGCGTCGCGGTCGCCCACGCGCCAGGCGCGGCGGGCGATGCGGTCGCAAAAATCGAGATAATCGCGACCAGCGTGCCAGGTGCCCAGGCAGTTCATGCTGCTAAAGGTACCGTCCTCGTTGAGCGGCACACAGCCATGGAACAGCAGGTTGCCGTTGGTGACCTTGTACATCGAGCCGTGGGTGTAGAGGAAATCGATATGGCGATGCAGATGATCGGCGGTGACAAACTCGGACACGAGCTTGTCGATGATGTGTTGCTCCTGGGGCGTGAGCGTGTAAGGGTCCGTCGGGTCGACGGTGGGGAAGTCGTTGGTCGCGAGCGGCCACACGCTGCCGTCGGCGAGCGTGACCGTGCCGGTGTTGTGGTCGATCTTGTCGAGCAGCAGGCGGTCGGTCATGTCGAACTCGGGGTGACGCTGGATAATCTGGCCCTCGAGTTTAAAGAGCAGCACGTTGATGGCCTTGATCAGCGGGGTGATGGGCTCGCCGGCGGTATAGGTGGCGTCGGCGAAGGCGACAAGCTCGCGCAGCGAGATGCCGTAATCGTTCTCGAGGATCTCGTAATTGTCGTAGCGCAGGTTATTGCGCAGCACCGTGGCGATGCAGGCGGGCTCACCGGCCGCAGCGCCCATCCACAGCAGATCGTGGTTACCCCACTGAATATCGAGCGAATGATAGGTGAGCAGGCGGTCCATAATCTTGGCCGCACCTCCGCCACGGTCGAAGATGTCGCCCACCAAGTGCAGGTGGTCGACGGCGAGGCGCTTGATGAGCGAGGCAAGCGACTCGATAAAGTCGTCGGCGCTGGCGGTCTCCAAGATGGATTCGATAATGCGCTCGTGATAACGCACGCGGTAGTTGTTCTCGTCTGGATGTGTGTGCAGCAACTCGTCGATGATGTAGGCGTAATCACGCGGGATGGCCTTACGCACCTTGGAGCGGGTGTAGCGACTCGAAAGCGAGCGGGCAACCACAATGAGCTGGTCGAGCATGGTCTTGTACCAGGTGGGCGAGTCCTCGCGCCGGCTGCGGACAAGATCGATCTTCTCGCGCGGATAGTAGATGAGCGTGCACAGCTCGCCCTTTTCGTCAAAGGAGAGCGTGTCGCCAAAGATCTCGTCGACATGCTCGCGTACGACGCCCGAGCAGTTGTTGAGGATGTGCATAAAGGCTTCGTACTCGCCATGCACATCGCTCATAAAATGCTCGGTGCCCTTGGGTAGGTTGAGGATGGCCGAGAGGTTGATGATCTCGGTGAATGCGGATTGCTCGGTGGGGAACTGTCTCGACAGCAGGCGCAGATACTTGAAGTCTTGCGGATTGCGATCGAATGCGACCATGAAGCACCTTCCGATGTGGTTGGTAAAACTGACAAACAGCGTCAAACGTTTATCAGTATGCGCCGCTTTTGTTTCGAATGGAGATGGGAGGTCGAATTGTTGGCCGAACGGTTTGGTAAATCGATTTAGTTGAGGTAGATATGGCGGTTGAGTGGAGACGCAGGTTCGTTTTTGCAGACGCATGCCTCCGGGATCGATAGAGATGATGACGGTAAAGATGTTCACTATCTTTGGTTCAATTTGGTAAATAGTGGACATTTGTACCGTATTCACGCTTGCTGTGCGATAATTTGCGCAGCAATGACTAAGGAGCCTCATATGAGTGATTTTGTCCTGACCTGTGAATCCGCCGCCGACCGAACCCGTGAGTTCTTTGCGTCGCGCAATATCCCTGTCGTGTGTTTTCATTACGAGATCGACGATGTTGTCTATACGGACGATCTGTATCAGTCGGTTACGCCGGACGAGTTTTTTGCCCAGATTGCCGCGGGCGCCATGCCCAAGACGTCTCAGGTAAGCGTGGGCGAGTACGAGGAGTTTTGGGAGCCGTTTGTTGCCGAGGGTAAAGACGTGCTGCACCTAACGTTGTCGTCGGGTATTTCGGGCACGTATGGATCGGCCTGCGTTGCGGCGCAGATGCTCGCGAATCGCTATCCCCAGGGCGGCAAGGTGCGCGTCATCGATTCGTTGGCGGCGTCTTCGGGCTTTGGCCTGCTGGCGGAATGTGCCGCCGACGTTCGCGATAGCGGGGCTTCACTCGACGAGACGGCTGCCTGGATCGAGGAGAACAAGCTCAACTTGCACCACTGGTTCTTCTCGACCGATCTGTCGAGCTACCTGCGCGGCGGTCGCATTTCGGCCGCGAGCGCGATCATCGGCACGGCACTCAAGATTTGCCCGCTTATGACGGTCGATTGCGAAGGTGAGCTGGCGCCACGCGAGAAGATTCGCACCAAGAAGCGCGCGATCTCCGAGATGGCCAAGACCGTGATGGCGCATGTGCAGGACGGCGCGAACTATTCGGGCAAGTGCATCATGTCGCACTCGGCGTGCCGCGAGGACGCCGAGGCCGTTGCGGCACTGATAGAGGAACAGGTTCCGCAGCTCAAAGGCAAGATTGAGATCAATAGCATCGGTGCCCTGATTGGCTCGCATACCGGCCCCGGCACGGTGGCCGTCTTCTTTATGGGCGACAAGCGCGTGGATTAGCGTTTGTGGGCTGGCTGACGGTTTTAACGGCTGCGCCTGTCCCTCCTGACACTTGATAACAGAAAAAGGCCCGTCCCGTTGTTTGCGGGACGGGCCTTTTTCTGTTGCGGCTAGCGTTTCTTTCCGCGGAAGAAAAAGCCGTGCAGCGAGGGCTTGAGTCCGCGGTTGGCGCGACGTTCCTCGATATGATCGTGGATTGAAGCGACGCGTTCGATGACTTCGTCGGGGATCGGCACATCGGGATTCATGTTCTCGACCTGGCTGACCTCGGCGGCGGCGACCTGGTCGATAATGGGCACATCGTCGCGCGAGATGACGGGCGTGGCGTCTTCCTTCATCTTGCGATAGCGCTGCATCATGTCGGTCTGAAGCTGCTGGGCCGAAGGCGGCGTCCAGATGATGGCATTGGCGCCGGCAGCGATGGTCTCACGGATGCTCTCGGGCGTCTTGCCGCCCGGTGCGATGAGCGGCAGGTTGGGATAGTGCTCGCGCAGTTCACGCAGGACCTGCGGCGTGTTCTTGCCGGCCGCGATGTTGAGGATCTTGGCTCCGGCGCGCACCTTGGCGTGAGCATCGTCGTCGCAGCGAACGACCGTGGCGATGACGGGGATGTCGGCGATGTTGGTGATGTGCTCGACCATCTCGGCGGTAGCGGGGGAATTGACCACGCAGCCCGCCGCGCCCTGCATCTCGGAGACGGCCGCCATCTGCACGGAGCGCTTACCGGTGGTGGTGCCGCCGCCAACGCCCACAAAGACCGGGCACTCGGCAACGGTCAGCAGCGCCTGCGTAATGGCGGGCTGCGGCGTGAAGGGGTAGACGGCAAACACGGCGTCGGCATTGGAATTGCGGATGACCGCCACGTCGGTGGTGTAGATGAGCGATTTGATGCGGCGGCCAAAGAGCGTAAAGCCGCTGGCCTCCTCGATCTCGTCGGGCATGCGAAGGGCCGCCTTGCGCAAACGTCCGTCGATGGGCAGTGGCTCCATGGGGAGCAGTCCGTTGGGGGTCACGGCTACCTGGGGCTCGGTGAACTCGTCTGCGAGCTCGACCTCGGAGAAATCGACCGAGGCGACGATGTCCTCGTGAACCTCGGCGGGTACATCGATGGGAGCTTGGTCGTTTGCCGCGGCAGGCGTGTCGAAGGAGCTGGTGCCGACAAAGGCGTCGACGCGTTCGTTTAGGTCGTTGAGGGTATCCATGGAGGCTCGATTCTATGCGATGGTGGCCGGCGCGATGCAGCCGGAATTGCGAATGCTAAATCGTTTGACGAGTTGATTTTTCCCCGCCGCACCATCCGTTAGACCGAAGGGCGGGAGAACGTGAAGGAGCTGTGGTGGCGAGGATCGAGGTGCTATCTTGAAAGTCCCGTTTAAAAGAGAGGTGACGCGGTATGGAATTGACAGCAATGTTTGGCTCGATTGGCCTGTGCGTGGGCGCAATCGTTGCCGCCGCGGTCATCTACTTTGTGGTCACGGCCATTAAGGGCAAAAGGGCCGAACGCAAGGAGCGCGCGATGCTTAAGCAGCATCGCGACCAGCAGGGCAAACGCGCACAGAGATAGCTTGTTGAGTTTTTGATCCGTGCGCTAGCTGCGTTTTCGGATCAGGGCAATGTAGAAGCCCTCAAAATCGCGGCTAGGCGGAATGGTCAGCGTGCCGGGCATACCGTTGGCGATGGCCGAGACATGGCCGGCGGCGATGGCCTCGGTGAGGGCGTTGCACTCGATATGCGGCTCCTCGCCGGCATCCTGGGCGCGACGCGCTTCACTTTCGCTCGGTGTGCCGTCGAGGGGGATAAGCTCGCAATCCATGTGCTTGTCGAGGGCCTCTTGCAGGGCGTCCTCGTTTTCCTGCGGCATGATCGAACAGGTGGAATAGACGAGCGTGCCGCCCGGTTTGAGGGCTCCCATGGCGCGGTCCAGAAGCGCGCGCTGCGAGCGGGCGCACTTGACGAGCAGCTGCTCGGTCAGGCCGCGCAGGCTTTTCTCGTTGCCGCTGATGACGGTGCCCGTGCCGGTGCAGGGGGCGTCGAGCAGGATGCGGTCAAAACGGAAGAACTCGTCGAGCTCGCGTGCGTCGATGCGCATGACGGGCACGTTTTTGGCACCCTGACGATGGAGGTTCGACTCGAGCTTTTCGGCGCGGGGAATGCTCATCTCACAGGCGGTGAGGTGCGCCTGTCCCTGGGTGAGGGCGGCGATCTGCGTCGTCTTGCCGCCGGGGGCTGCGCACATGTCCAAGATGTCCTCGCCGGCCTGAGCGCCTAATACCAAAGGCGGCATCATGGACGACAGACTTTGCAAGTAGATCTTGCCGTCGCGGTAGATGTCGAGATCCCACAGATCGGAAACCTGGGCCTCGGGCAGGATAAAGGCTTCTGGGTACCAGGCGACGGGGTTGTGGGCGATGCCGGCGGCATCGAGTGCCGCGGCGATGTCCTCGGCGGTCGCCTTGAGCGTGTTGGCGCGCAGCGTGACCGGGCGCGTGGCTGCGGCGCCAAAGCCCTCGATCATGAGCTCGGCATCGGTAGGCGTGTAGGCGCCGGCAACCGTGTCGACCATAAAGCGCGGCAGGTCGGCGGCGGAGTGTTGGGCGGCAAGCTGGTCGGAAAGCTCGGTGGCGGCAAACTGCCTAAGCTTGAGCTCGGGCTTAACCTGCTTTTTCTGCCTACGACGACGCGGCTTCGACATCCGTCTTTCCTTCCCGTCCCAATTTGACTACTTTCCGGGTACGCTGCTGCTGGCGTGCTTTAGTACTGGCTCTCGTGCTTGCTAAAGAAGTCGAAGCGCGGGGGCAGCGGCTTCACGCGGTGCTCGCCGGGCTTCTCACCCAGGCTCTCCACAAACTCGTCCGTGGAGGCAAAGATGTTGTCCCAGCTAAAGAAGGCGACCGGATCGATGCCGAAGTACTCGCAGATGAGCTCGCAGCCGGCCGGGACGATGCCGTGCATCAGGACGGTCGCCACGCGCAGCTCGGTAAAGGCGTCGACCAGGGCCTGCTTCATGGCGGCGTTGGCTGGTTCGCCCTCGAGCTTGTTGGCGGCCTTGGAGGCGTCGCTCCAGCGCTTGTTGGCGGCGCGCAGGTAGTCGTCGCACACGGCGAGCGCACGGTGCGTCTCGAACTTGTACATGGCCTGTTCAAAGGCAAGGGCGGCCTGCTCGGCAGCCTCGACCACGGCAGCAGAGGCGGCACCGGCCGGAATGCAGCCGTTGCGATAGGGGCTCTCGTCGCCCTCCTTGACGGCGACGCCGTAGAAGCAGCTGCGGGCCAGGCGGTTGAACACGCCGGTCAAAAGGGCACTCTCCTTAAGGGCCGGATCGATAACGCGCTTGTCGTCGCAGGCGCGCACCTCGTTGCCGTCCTTGTCCTTGCCGGTCACGCGCGTGTCGTATGCCTTGGGGCTAAAGCTCACCGGCTTCTCGGAAAGGCCGAGCGACAGCCAATGCGCGCGCATCTGCTCGCAGGTGTAGTGGTTGAGCAGGTCGTCTGCCGGCGGGGGAGGCGTCTGCGAGGACGAGCTGGCCTTTTTGCCCATGTAGAGCAGGTGGTAGCAGGCGCTGACGGTGCTCTGCGTGAGGTTCCAGCCCAGGGCCTCCCACATGGCGGTCTGCGCGATGCAGTAGAAGTAGATGTTGTCCTGACCGATGAACTGGTAGATCTGAGCGTCGTCAGAGCACCACCAGTCGCGCCAGTCGAGTGAGCTGTGCTGATAGGTGGGCGCGGGGACCTGCGTGGAATCGGCGGCGGGCTCGCCCATGAGGGCGGCGTCCTGGGCGGCGATACCCTCGGTTACGCCGGCGGCCTTGGCATCGCGGGCGAGCACGGTGCGGGTGTAGCTGATGGGCGCCCACAGGCTCTCGGGCCAGCACCAGCAGGTGACGTCGTTCACGCCGTCGACCTCGGGCACCGGAACGCCCCAGTCGATGTTACCGGTGATGCGGAAGGGCACGAGCGCCTTGCCGCTGCGGAAGCGCACGCCGCCGTTGGCGAGCACCGCGTGGGCGTCGTCGCGCTCCTTCCAGCTGGGGAAGGTGACGGTAAAGCTGCTCTTGTTGCCCTCGGGCTCCAGCACGGTGTGCTCGGGCAGTTGATCCTCGACGGCGTCGAAGGCCTCGCGGAACTTGTTCTGGATGTAGAGCTGTGCCGGCAGCAGCCACTCCTCCATGGTCTTGGAGACCACGGAGCGAACCTGCGGGTTTTGGGCGAGCTTGGCGGTGTAGGTCTTCATAAAGTCGAGGTAGGCCGGCAGGTCGAAGTAGAGGTTGTCGACCGGGCGCAGCTCGGGCACCTCGCCGGTGAGCTGGCTCTTGGGCGCGATGAGCTCCTCGGGCTCAAACTGGTGACCCAGGTCGCACTCGTCGGCGTAGGCTTTCTCGGACTTGCAGCCCTGAATGGGGCAGCGGCCGATCACTTGGCGGCCGTTGAGGAACGTGCCGGCCTTGGCGTCGTAGAACTGCAGCGTGGAGCGCTTGGAGATGGTGCCCTGCTCGTGCAGGCGCTCGATAATCTCAGCGGTAACCTCGTTGTGAATCTGTGCAGCCGGCTCAAGACCCGAGCCGCCGTAGATGTCGCAACTGATGTTGTAGTTGTTGAGGGTCGCGGCCTGGCGGGAGTGATTGGACTCGACATACTCGCCGATGGACTTGTCGTAGCCTTCGTTCTCCTTGAGCTTGCGGTAGCTCTCCATGATGGGCGAGCCGTAGCAGTCAGTGCCCGAGGTGAAGATGACGTTCTCGCGGCCCAGACGGTCGCGCAGGAAGCGGGCAAAGAAGTCGGCAGGGACAAAGACGCCGCCGACGTGGCCAAAGTGAAGACCCTTGTTGCCATAGGGCTCGCCGGCGGTAACGATGGCGCGGCGAGGCCAGCTGGGACGGTCGTTCATGGAGTATTTGGTTGCCATGGGACTCCTTCGCATATGGTAAGAGCGCAGCCGGGCGCGAGGCCTGGCGACGCGGTGGTCAATTCGTGCATATCGTTCGACATTATCGCACATGCGGACGGGTACGTGGCAGGGGCGCTATCCTAAGATACTATGAATGAGATTTCCAACATACATGCGTTTGAGGACGAGGATTTTCTGCACGCCTGCTTTGTGTGGGGGATGGCAGTGCTTGGCGCATTTGCCGTGTGTCTGGTGCCGGTGTTTATGCTGCTGGGCGGGCCCGCGGACTTGGATGCGGCTGACGCGGGTGGTTGGACGGCCGTCTTGGGCTGGATAGTCGGCTTGGCTGCGGTTTCGGCGGCGTCATTTGCCGTGCACGAGCTGGTGCACGCGGTTTTCTTTAAGCTGCTGGCGCCTGCGGGCGCGCAGGTGACCTTTGGGGCGAATCGCGAGACGGCGATGATCTATGCCTGCGCCGAGGGCGTGGTGTATTCGCGCCGGCGGTACGTGGCGGTTTGCCTGGCGCCGACGGTTGTTGTGACGACAGCGCTTGCCCTGGGGTTTGCGTTCTCGGGCTATCCGCTGATGTGCTACCTGGCGGCCGGCTTGCATTTGTCGGGCTGTGTGGGCGACTGGTATTACGTGCGGACCATCCTGCGCGACCGCCGCATTGTCGCCTGCGAGGACACGTCCTTTGGCGTCCGCTTTTTCGCAAGGTAGTCTTTTGGGATGATTTTTCTGGGACGGGGATTAAAAAATCATTGTGGGAGAGGAGATGTCCATGAAGCCGTTGCTGCTGCATGCTTGCTGCGCGCCGTGCTCGCTGGAGCCGGTTCGCCTGCTGCGCGAGGAAGGGTTTGAGCCCACAATCTGCTGGACAAACCCCAATATTCAACCGCGTGATGAATGGCAGCGGCGTTTGGACGAGCTGCGCCGGTGGTGTGCCGATGGCGACATCGAGCTTATCGAGGCGGGGGAGGACCGCGAGCGCTGGGAGGCCGGCGTGGCCCCGCTGGGCGCCGATCGACCTCGTCGCTGTCGCGCGTGCTATGCCCTGCGTCTGGCCGAGGCGTGTCGTGTGGCCCAGGAGCGTGGGTTTGAGTTTGTGGGTACGACGCTCGCCGTCTCGCCGTATCAGTTGTTCGAAACCTGCAATGACGTGCTTGAGCGCTTGGCGGCGGCACATGGGCTCGTCCCGGTCATTCGCGATTTTCGCCCGTATTACCCCGAGGCCACGCGTCGTTCGCGCGAGCTGGGTATGTATCGGCAGAATTACTGCGGCTGCCGATTCTCGGCCGTCGAGGCGGCCATGGATCGAGCCCGCATCCGCGACGAGCGCAAAGCCGCCAAAAAGTAGTTCATTTGGGACGTCAGCCTGCTAGGATGTAGAGCGGACTTTAGCTATATAAGGAGAATCCGACGTGTCTATGCGTACCGATGATTTTGACTACAACCTTCCTGAGGAACTGATCGCCCAGGCGCCTGCCGAGCCGCGTGACTCCTGCCGCCTACTGGTGGTGGATCGCAAGGGCTCCCAGGCGGGAACGCCGCTGGAGCACGGCGGTACCGTTGAGCACCGTATCTTCCGCGACATCATCGACTATATCGAGCCGGGCGATGTGCTCGTCATCAACAAGACGCGCGTGATGCCGGCCCGCCTGATCGGTCGCAAAGCCGGCTCGGGTGGCGTGGTCGAGACGCTGCTGCTCAAGCGCCGCGAGGACGTGGATCCGCTGGGCCATGTTTGGGAGTGCCTGGTCAAGCCGGGTAAGCGTCTGAAGCCCGGTGCTCAGATTGAGTATCGCGCCGGTGGCGCCCATGCGCCCGAGGGCGCGCCCGTGGTGCTGACGGCCGAGGTCATCGACTTTGTCACCGATAGCCGCGGTGGCCGTCTGGTGCGCTTTGAGCCGGCCGGTTGCAATGCCGCCGGCGAGCCGCGCACGCTCGACGAGGCCATCCATGCTGCCGGCCACGTGCCGCTGCCGCCCTACATTACCGATTACGAGGGCGATCCCGAGAAGTACCAGACCGTCTACGCCATGAAGGAAGAGCACTCGGCTGCCGCTCCCACGGCGGGTCTGCACTTTACCCCCGAGCTTATGGCCGCTATCGAGGCCAAGGGTGCGAAGTTTGCCGCCGTCGAGCTCGAGGTGGGCATCGATACCTTCCGTCTGGTGGAGGAGGACGATCCCACGCAGCATGTGATGCACACCGAGCGCTACCACGTGTCGCAGGAAGTTGTCGACGCCGTGCATAAGGCGAAGGCCGAGGGACATCGCGTGATCGCCGTCGGCACCACCGCGGTGCGCTCGCTCGAGAGCGCGTTTGACGCAGACGCGCCGGTGTCCGATCCGGCCGTGACGGCGCGCTATTTTGAAGGCCGCGAGGATGGCGCCGACACGCTCGGCCGCGGTGACATCGTGGTACGCGAGAACGCGACAACGCAGCTCTACCTCATGCCTGGCTCGACCTATCACGTGGTCGACGCACTGATCACCAACTTCCACGTGCCGCGTTCCACGCTCATGATGCTTGTGAGCGCGCTTGCCTCCCGCGACCAGATCATGGATGCCTACGCCGCCGCTATCGAAGAACGTTATCGCTTCTTCAGCTTTGGCGATGCCATGCTCATTTGTTAGTTACGCGGTTCTACGAACCGCGTAACTGCTCGACGCTGCAAACGCCCCTAAGCGGCAATCTGACGTTCAATCGTCGGGCATGACCAGAAGGTCAATGCCCTCCTCTTTCACGTCACCTTGCTCGCTTAGGGGCGTTTTCGCTGACTTCGCCAAAACATTGGCGTTGCCGTTGTTGGCACTTGGGGACGTTCCTTTTGTGCCGGCACCTGGGGATACTCCTTATGTCAAGAGATTGGTGCAAGAGGGGTAGGTTGCCTTGCGCCGATTTAAATAAGTTGCGGTGAGCGCTTTTTGGCAGCTGGTTTACTTGCTTGCGAAGAGCCAGACCAGGATGATCACCAGAATCACGGCGACAATGCAGACGATGGCTCCGGTGAATTTGATGCGTGAGTCGCGGGTGCGCTCGCGCACGTCGTCCTCGGCGGCTTCGAGTTGAGCCACTTCACGCTCAGTTTCGGCGTGCTCGGCCTTATCGCGGGCCAGGGAGCCCGCGAGCGATTCGGTAATCTCGGGATGGTCATGCACCTCGGTCGCCTGCTCGATGATCGACTGTGCGTGCGCGACGTCCGCCTGGGCATTGGCAATAGCCTGCTCTTGCTCTCGACGCGCTTTGTCCTCGGCGGCGATCTTCTCGCGCAGTTCGCGCTGGCGCGTTGCGGCGGCGGCTTTTGCGGTCTGCAGCTCGTCGCGCGCGGCATCGGCCTCGGCCGTCACGGCCTGATGGGCTCGCTTGGCGTCAGCGATGGGGGCTTGCGCCTGCTCGACGGCGTGCTCGGCGGCTGCGAGCGAGTGCTCAAGATCGGCGGTGATGCGAGGGACATCTTCCTCGGCTTTGCGCAGGGCATCGGCCGTGTCGGAGATCTGCATCGAAAGCTCGCTGGTGCGCACGGTGTAATTGGCGGGATTTGCCGAAGGATTGCGCTGCAGCTCGGCATACTCGTGGCGCAGCGTTTCAAGTTGAGCACGCGTGGCGTCGACGGCTTGCTGCGCGGCGGCAACGCCGGCGTCGCGTTCGGCCTGCACCTTGTCGCGGATGCGCTTGGAATCCTCGAGGCGTCGAACGAGCCGGTTACCGGTCTCGCGCGAGCTGGCTTCGCGCGCCTCCACCGCGTCGAGTGCGGCTTTGAGACGCCGCTCGGTGGCATCGTCCTCTTCTTTTATTTGTTCGAGCTGTGCCTTGAGCCCTGCTGCCTTGGCAGCATGGGTATCGCGGCCGATTTGTGCAGCCGCGGTGGTCTTTTGTGCCGTGTCGATAGTCTGGCGCTGCTCGGCGACGATTTGGTCGTAGCGGCCTGCGATGTCCTGGCGCGTCTCGAGCTCCTCGCCTTGGTCGGCAATGCGCTGCTCAAGTTCGGCCAGGTGGGCGCGGGCGTCCGCGAGTGCCTTCTTTGCGGCATTCATCTCGCGCAGGGCCGAGGCTCCCTGCGCGATAAAGGCGCCCACGGCGCTGGCGGTGTTTGAGACGGCGCCTCCCAGATCGCGGCTGGCTGCGGGGGTGTGCGGGGCGGTCGGGTGAGCGGCGTTTTCCGTGCCCACATCGGGCGCCTGTGACGTGGCGATGCTGCCGGTGCCGCCCTCGACTACGGAAAAGCCGGCAGCGTGCGGATCAACTGCATCGGCGCCAATGGTGGGATGCTCGAGCTGCAGGAACGAGGGCATGGTGCTGCCTTGGTCGGCAACGGGGGTCTCGCCGGGCACGAAGGTCGAGGCGGCCTCGGCGGCCTCCTCTTCTTCGGTGTCGATATCGGCGTCGGCCACGGCGTTTTTCATCGCTTTGACGGCATCCATCATGGAGTCCATGACGGCATCGAGCTCTTCTTCCGAAGACACCTTGATGGGGCCTTCTCCTTGCGGGGCGGCGTCCTTTTCGGGGGCGTCGTCCTGAGCGGCCGAATCGTCGTTTTGCTCGCCGGCATCTTCGG
>CABVCJ010000034.1 GCA_902496845.1 uncultured Collinsella sp. | reverse complement strand
GCCGGAGACCAGGCCGTCGGCGTCGCCCATCTTGACCATCATGGTGCCAAAGTAGGTAGCGTCCATCACCTGGGCGCGAGCCTGCTCGATGGTGACGCCCTTCTTGGCGCGGAGCTCAGCAAACTTCTGCGCGTACTCCTCGTGCTTCTCGGCATTGCGCGGATCGATGACGGTAGCGCCGGGAACGTCGATCTCGTCGGGGTTACCCAGGATGACGATCTTTGCCAGGCCCTCCTCGATGATCTTGGTGGCTGCGACGATGGTGCGCGGATCCTCGCCCTCGGGCAGGACGATCGTCTTAAGGTCGGCCTTGGCGGCAGACTTCATACGGTTTAGGAAATCGCTCATGTTACTCCTTACAAGCGTTTCGCTAAGCTCCAGGCGCCCGGCTGTTCACGAATAAACCCGCTGCTAGCGGGTTTACCTTTCAATTATGTACGCCGCGGTGCTTGAGCTTTCCTTGTGTGGCAAGCTCATTATAGGACGCATTAGCGCTATAATCGCTCTGATAAATATGTCTCGAAGAATGTTCGAGAAAAGCCCAGCTAACGAGCCCGTGGCTTTTGACAAGGAGTATCGATGCAGATTACCTCAGGCCTGCCTGAAGGCTTTAACGCCGGCGCATACGACATGATTGTCGTCGGTGCCGGTTATGCCGGTGCCGTTTGTGCCCGCCGTCTCGCCGAGACCATCGGCTATCGTGTTGCCGTTCTGGAGCGCCGTAGCCACATTGCGGGTAACGCCTACGACTGCGCTGATGAGGCCGGAATCCTGGTCCACGAGTATGGTCCGCACATCTACCATACCTTTAATGAGCGCGTCCACAATTTCCTGTCGCGCTTTACCAAGTGGACGGACTACCAGCACAAGGTGCTTGCCAACATCAACGGCACCCTCATGCCCGTGCCTTTTAACCACGCGAGCCTCAAGCTCGCCTTTGGCGACGAGCGCGGCGAGGAGCTGTATCAGAAGCTCGTGGAGACCTTTGGCAAGGACGTCAAGGTGCCCATCATGGAGCTGCGCAAGAAGAACGACCCGGATCTTGCCGAGGTCGCCGATTACGTCTACGAGAACGTCTTTTTGCATTACACCATGAAGCAGTGGGGCCAGACGCCCGACCAGATCGATCCCTCGATCACCGGTCGCGTTCCCGTCTTTGTGGGCGACGATGACCGCTACTTCCCGCAGGCTCCCTTCCAGGGCATGCCGCAGGACGGCTATACCGCGCTGTTCGAGCACATGCTCGACCACGATCTGATTGATGTGTTCTGCGACGTGGACGCCCGCGACCTCTTCGAGATCGACGAGACCACCGTCAAGATCGACGGTAAGGTCTATGGCGGCGAGATCGTCTACACCGGTCCGCTCGACGAGCTGTTCAACCTCGACCTGGGCGCTCTGCCGTACCGTACGCTCGACATGAAGTTCGAGACGCTCGATATGGACCAGTTCCAGCCCGTGGGCACCGTCAACTACACCACGAGCGAGGATTACACGCGTATCACCGAGTTCAAGAACATGACTGGCCAGGTCCTGCCCGGCAAGACCACCATCATGAAGGAGTATTCCAAGGCCTATACGCCCGGCTCGGGCGAGACGCCCTATTACGCCATTCTGGAGCCCGAGAACCGTGAGCTCTATGAGCGCTATCTTGAGCGCGTCCAAAACCTGACGAACTTCCACCCGGTGGGTCGCCTGGCCGAGTATCGTTACTACGATATGGATGCCGTGACCAACTCCGCCCTCGATCTTTCGGATGAGATTATCGCCTGCCATGCATAAAGTCATATCATTCGGTATTCCCTCGTATAACGCCGCCAAGGACATGGACCATTGCATCACCTCCATTCTGGAGGGGAGCAATTACGCCACCGATATCGAGATCATCATCGTCGATGACGGTTCCAAGGACGAGACGGCAGCTAAGGCCGACGAGTGGGAGACACGTTATCCCGGCATCATTCGCGCGGTGCATCAGGAGAACGGTGGCCACGGCATTGCCGTCCTTTCGGGCTTGCGCGAGGCACAGGGCACCTACTACAAGGTCGTCGACTCGGACGACTGGCTCGATGGCGCAGCTCTGTCGACCATGCTTTCGATCCTGCGCGGTTTTGAGGAGCGCGACCAGCGCGTCGACCTCTTTATCTCGAACTATGTGTACGAGAAGGTTTACGAGGGTACGCATACCGCTATTGGCTACAAGTTTGCCCTACCGCGCAAAAAGATTTTTACCTGGGACCAGATCGGTCATTTCCGTCTAGATCAGAATCTGCTCATGCACAGCCTGTGCTATCGCACGGATGTGCTGCGCGCGTCCAATCTACCTATGCCGCCGCACACGTTCTATGTAGACAACATCTACGCCTACGTGCCGCTGCCGCGTTGCAAGACCATGTACTACGCCGACATCGATCTCTACCGCTACTTTATCGGCCGTGAGGGCCAAAGCGTCAACGAGGCCACGATGGTCAAGCGTCTGGACCAACAGTTTCGCGTGACGCGCATCATGATGGAGTCGTTCCACCTGTACAGCGATGTCGAGTCGTCGCGTCTGCGCTCGTACATGATGGGCTATTTCACCATGATGATGGCAATCTGCTCGGTGCTTACTAAGCTTTCCGACGAGGATTGTGCCGACGAGCGCCTGAAGACGTTGTGGAGTGATTTGAAGGCCTACGACGAGCGCATGTATCGTCGTGCCCGCTACGGCGTGGTCGGCTTCTTCACCAATCTGCGCGGTCGTGCCGGTGACAAAACCACACTCGGCCTATACCGTCTTGCCTCAAAGATCTTCAAATTCAACTAGTTGCTGAACAATCGCTGCTGATAGGTTGACTGGGCCCCTTGGCCTTTAGTTTGCTACTGCGAACAGTCCTGCTCGCACGGAAAGCACATTAAGTGCTTTCCGGCTCGTGCGGAACTTGTATCAAACTAAAGGCCAAGGGGCCTTTGCTATAAGAATCGATTGTCAGGCTGCCAGAATTTGAAGATCTTAGACGCGCGGTACACAGGGGCCTGGGCTGAAAAGAATTAGGTTGGAAGTCGGTCGGAGGCGGGCGGGCGTTACGTTTGTCGCGAGTTCCGCATGCAAGATGAAGGCCACTTAATGTGGCCTTCATCTTGCATAGGACTGTAGAGCAGCAAACGTAATGCCCGCCCGCCTCCGACCGATGGTCGAGTGAGATTACTTCGCGGCACCGAGGATGCCGTGGGAGGTTTTGGCGGTTTTGGCTCCGTTTACGATGGCAGCTTCTAGGGCCCTTACTGCGAGCATGCCCAGCAGGTCTAGGGGAACGGCGGCGCTTGCCTGGGCACCCAGTTTGCCGCTGGCGAGGGTGTAGATGGTGTCGCCGTCGTTGGTGGTGTGTGTGGGGCGGATGGCGTGCGCGTAGGCGTCTGCGGCCATCTGAGAGACTTTGGTGGCCTGGGCCTTGGTGAGCTCCACGTTGGTGACGATACAGCTGATGGTGGTGTTGGTGCGGTCGAGCGGCATCTGCATAGAGCCTGCGGCGGCAAAGGCGGCGAGCTCCATGTCGACGATCTGCTCGCTATCGGCTGCGGCGCGCATGCCGGCGACCCATTCGCCAGTGAAGGGGTCGACAACGTTGCCACAGGCGTTGACCGAGACCACGGCGCCCACCTTGATGGGGCCGAGCGCCACGGCGGCAGCGCCAAGGCCTGCCTTCATGCAGGTGGCGGGCCCCATGAGCTTTCCGACGGTGGCACCCGTGCCGGCACCTACATTGCCCTGCTCGAGCGTGGTGGGGGTGTTGTCGAGTGCCTCACGCACGGCGGCGATGCCGGCCTCTATGTCGGGGCGCACGGTGGGATCGCCAAAGGCGAGGTCGAAGATGCAGCTGGAGCACACGATAGGCACCTGCGTGGGGCCGACGGGAAGGCCGATGCCGCGGCTCTCAAGCTCGCGAGCGACGCCGCTTGCAGCCTCGAGGCCAAAGGCAGATCCACCCGAAAGGCAGACGGCGTGGACCTTGTCGACGGTGTTCTCGGGACGCAGCAAATCGGTCTCGCGCGAAGCGGGGGCGCCACCGCGTACGTCAACGCCACCAGTGGCACCCTCGGGCGCCACGATTACGGTACAGCCGGTGCCAGCCTCCTCGTCCGTATAGTTGCCAAAGCAAAAGCCATCGACATTGCAAACATCGATGGCTTCGAGCAGCGTGTCCATATTTTCTCCTATCGGTTTTCCGCCGGGCCTTATGCCCGGTCGGGATCCGTACGGTACGGCAAAATTGTAGGCGCTGGGGGATACCCAGCGCCAGATGCAATTACGAGAGTTTTTGAATCGCGCGTGCGACGCGAGCGATGGGCAAGCCCACCACGTTGTAGAAGTCACCCGAAATGTCGTGCACGAGCATGCGGCCGCCTGTGCCCTGGATGCCGTAGGCTCCGGCCTTGTCCATGGGCTCGCCGGAGGCGACATAGCGCTCGATCTGCTCCTGGGTAAGCTCATAGAACGTCACGTCGGTCACATCGACAAACGACAGGCTCTCGGCGGCATGCGGAGCTGTAGCGTCGCCGGCTTTAACGATGCAGACGCCGGTCGCCACCTGGTGCGTGCGGCCCGAAAGCTCGCGGAGCATGGTGCGCGCCTCGTCTTCGTTTGCCGGCTTACCCAAAATCATGCCATCGAAGGTGACGATGGTATCGGCCGCGACGGTCAGCTCATTGGGTTCGGCATGCTCGGCGGCGACGGCAGCGGCTTTGGCACGCGCCAAGCGCTCGACGAGCGTAAGCGGAGCTTCGCCATCAAAGGGCGTTTCGTCGATATCCGCGGGAATCACGCGAATGTTGTAGCCCGCCTCGCGCATCAGCTCTATGCGGCGCGGCGATTGCGAAGCCAAAATCATAGTTGGATGCCCTCGGCAACCTTCTCGACGGCCTTGTCGCCGGCGAGCGTGCGCAGCAGCTCCAATGCAAAGGGGAGTGACTGTGCCATGCCGCTGGCAGTGATGATGTTGCCGTCTTGCGTGACCTTCTCGCCGGTATAGGCGCCTTCGGGGAAGCTTTTCTCAAAGCCAGGGAAGCACGTGGCATGGCGCCCCTCGAGCAGGTCGAGCTCGCCCAGGATAAACGGGGCGGCGCAGATGGCGGCGACGTGCTTGGTTGCGGCGAACTCGTGGACCACGTCGCAGACGCGCTGATCGGCGCGCAGGTTGGTAGCACCGGGTAGGCCGCCGGGCAGCACGACACAGTCGTATTCGTCAAAGTCGATCTCATCAAAGAGCGCATCGCAGGTCACGGGGATCTGCAGCGAACTTACGACCTCACGCGTGGGCATGATCGAGACGAGCGTGGCACGTACGCCGCCGCGACGCATGACATCGACCATGGTCAAGCATTCAATAGTTTCAAAGCCATCGGCGGCGAGAACGGCAACGCTGGGCATGAGGGTTCCTTTCATAGGCGGCATACAATTAGCCGTCTTATACCCCGAAGACCTCCGCTTGCCACGCTCGATTTCCCAATGATTTTTCTGAGCAATGATTAAGTGGCTAGTTGCGCTTAAGGTGGACGACGGTCTCGCAGTGGAAGGTTTGTGGGAACAGGTCGACTGGCGTGATCTTTACGGGGGAGAAGGTGCCTTCTTCGACAAAGCGTTTGAGATCGCGCGCCAGGGTGGCCGGGTCGCAGCTCACGTAGGCGACATCGCGAGCACTCGTGCTGGCGATAAGGTCGATCGCCTCGGGGGCGAGGCCTGCACGCGGCGGGTCGACCACCAAGACGTCGGCATCCTGGTCGGGGAACTCGCGCACCGCGTCTCCGCCAATGACGTCGACGTTATCGAGCTTGTTGATCTCCAGGTTACGGCGCAGGTCGCGCACGGCGGGGCCGTAGGCCTCGACGGCGGCGACAAAGTCGCAGCGGCGGGCGAGCGGCAGGGTAAAGGTGCCGGCACCGCAGTACAGGTCCACGGCAAGCTCGTCTTCCTGCGGGTCGAGCGCTTCCATGACAAGATCGATCAAAATCTCGGCACCCTTGGTGTTGACCTGGAAAAAAGACGGGGCAGACAAGCGCATCTGACCCTCGGCGATATTCTCGGTCCATGAGCCCTCTCCGGCGAGCATTTCGACCTTGGAGACACGACGGGCCTTCTTTTCGCCCTTGCTCATCACGCGCACGATGCTCGTGGGATGAGCGGCGTCCGCCAGCACGCGGGAGACCTGCGAGCGCGGAAAAGAGCCTGTGGGCGTCCAGAGTGCGACCTCGAGTGCCTTGGTGCGGCGCGATGCGCGAATGCCCACGCGTTCGAGCCCCAAGTCATGGCTGCCGCTTAGATAGTTGAGTGCGCCGACGACCGATTTGAGCGCCTTCGGGAAGCGCTTATCGAACAGCGGGCACGTATCGACGGTCACGATTTTGCTGGGGTCGACACCGTGCATGCCAAGGCGCACGCGACCGTTGACGACGGTCGGTTCGAGCTCGATTTTATTGCGGTAGCCCCAGTCGTCCTTGGTGTGGCAGATGGGCTGTACCAACTCATCGACCTGCTCAGGAGCGAACTTGCCGATGCGCTCGAGCGTGGAGCGCAGGTTTTGCTCCTTGGCGGCGAGCTGTGCCGTGCGTGAGAGATTGCCCCACGAGCAGCCGCCGCAGATGCCCACGAAGGGGCAGGGAGGCTGAATGCGATCGGGGCTTGGCTCCAGAATCTCGGTGGTGCGGGCACGCATGAACGACTTGCCGTCCTGTACGACCTCGGCCTCGACGGTGTCGCCTGCCACGGCGCCCTGCACAAAGACGGCCTTGCCGTTGTCGGCGTGCGCCAGCCCGTCGGCGCCGTAGGTCATCGATTCTATAGTGAGCTTCATATTCCTGCCTGTCATTCGCGTTGTTGTTCGCACCATGGTAGCAGGGAAAAGCGCCCCGCATCCGAGGCTTTCCTCAAATGCGGGGCGCTTCTACAAACTGCTTCTACAAACGACTATTTCGTCTTGCCGGTAATGAGCGTCTTAAGACCCAGGCCGATCAGGCCCAGGCCCATGCGCACGCGACCGGGGCGATGGCGCTCGATGGCCTTGGTCTTGCCAGCGGGCTTATCGCGACGGGCGCTCGTCTCGGGTGCGGGCTTGGTGACCTGCGTCTCGGGCCGAGGTGCAGGTGCAGGCTCGGGCTCAATGACGGTCGCCTGGACCTCTTGGACCTTGGGTGCTACTGGCTGCGGCTCGGCCTCGGGGGCAGGTTCCGCCTCAATGACGGGCTCGGGCGCGGCCTCGGCGTTGCGATAGGCACGCTCCAGTAGAGCTTCCTGCGAGTTGAAGGGTTTCTCACCCTCTGCACGCTCTACGGGGACCCAGGTGCCGTCGCTCGTGAGGCTGCGGGCCTTCACGTTGTCGCGCAGCTGCATGCCCATGTACTCGTGTACTAGGGCGCGGCAGGTGGGGTCGAGCACGGGGAAGGCGATCTCCACGCGGTGCTCGGTGTTGCGCGTCATCATGTCGGCCGAGCTCAGATAGATCATGTCCGAGTCCACGCCAAAGGCGTAAACGCGCGCATGCTCCAAAAAGCGTCCGACGATAGAACGGACATGCACGTTCTCGGTCTTGCCCGGAACACCGGGCTTGAGGCACGAGATACCGCGGATGATCATGTCCACGCGGACTCCTGCGCACGATGCCTCGGCGATTTTGTCGATGACCTCGCGGTCGGTCAGCGAGTTGAGCTTAAAGAACACGCGGGCGGGCTCGCCGGCAAGGGCGCGCTGGATCTCGCGATCCAGGCCGCGCATGATGAGCGGTTTCAGTCCGACGGGCGCCACACCCAGGAAGCGGTAGTCGCCGCGCAGGTTGCCCAGCGACAGATTGCGGAAGAACAGGTTGGCGTCTTCACCGATGCCGGGATGGGCGGTCATGAGCATAAAGTCGCTGTAGAGTTTGGCCGTCTTCTCGTTAAAGTTGCCGGTGCCCAAAAGCGTGAGACGGGTGAGCGCCATGCCCTCGCGATAGGTGAGCTGGCAGATCTTTGAGTGGCATTTAAAGCCCTCGGAACCATAGATGACGGTGCAGCCCGCCTCTTCCAGACGCTCGGCCCACTCGATGTTGTTCTGCTCGTCAAAGCGGGCACGAAGTTCCATGAGCACCGTGACCTCTTTGCCGTTCTCGGCAGCATCGATCAGCGATTCGCACAGGCGGCTCTGCTTGGCCACGCGGTAGAGCGTGATGCGCAGCGAGATGCACTCGGGGTCGTAGGCGGCCTCGTGCACCAGATCCAGGAAGGGGTTCATGGCCTCGTAGGGATAAAAGAGCAGCTTGTCGCCCTGCAGCACCTGTTCGCGGATGGAGCGGGTCATGTCGATGTTGGGGTTGGGCTGCGGCTTAAACGGCGTAAAGAGCAGCTCGTTGCGCAGGTGCTCGGGAATCTTGCCCTCAATGCCAAAGACGTAGCCCAGGTCGAGCGGGATATCGCAGGTAAAGACCGAGCGACGCGAGAGCTCGAGCGCCTTGCGGATAGTCTTGAGCGTCGCCTTCTCGAGCGACCCCGAGACGGCGAGCACTACCGGCTGCAGGCGCAGGCGCTTCTTGAGGATGCGCTTCATGTGCTGGCGGTAGTCCTCTTCCTCTTCGACGCCCTCGCCGTCCGGATCGATGTCGGCGTTGCGGGTGACGCGGATCAGCGCACGATCCAGCGGCTTATAGGAGCCAAAGCAGCTGTCCAGGCAGGCGAGAATGACGTCCTCGAGCAAGATGTAGGAGTAGGTGCCGGTGGGCGAGGGAATCTCGACCACGCGGTTCATCGAGGCGGGAATCTCGATAAGGCCCAGCAGGCTCTCCTCGTCGGTGGCGCCGTCCAGACCACAGGCCAGATAGAGCGCGCCGTTGCGCAGGTTGGGGAAGGGGTGGCGCGGATCGATGACCAGCGGCGAGATGACCGGCGACACGTAGGCCTGGAAGTAGCGGGTTACGAAGGTGCGCTCCTCGGGCGTAAGCGAATCGATGCGGGCGCGGTGAACGCCCAAGGTGTCGAGCTTGCCTTCGATGCTCTTAAAGATGGATTCCCAACGAGTAAGGAGCCCGGGCATTTCGGCCATGACAGCATCGACCTGTTCGGAGGCGGTCATATTGCTCTTGTTGTCGACAGGCTGTTTTTTGAGCTCTGCCAGATCGGACAGGCCGCCCACGCGCACCATGAGAAACTCGTCGAGGTTAGACTCGAAAATCGACACGAACTTTAGACGCTCGAACAGCGGAACGGTCTCATCGAAGGCTTCGTCGAGCACGCGGTTGTTAAAGCGCAGCCAGCTAAGCTCTCGGTTTTGCGTGTACGAGAAGTCGCGCGGCGGCTTGCGCAGCTTTGCAGCGGCTTGCTTCTTTTCGATTTTGCTCGGCATATGCATCTGTCCGTTCAGTCCCCGTAGGGGACGGTAGCCTAACTCTTATTCACTATTGTCTCAATTTAGTCGACCTGTGGCACGGACGTATTGTGCGAACGGTATCTTTACCTACTTCTTACGCCGTCAAGGCTTGCAACTAACTGCCCGACTCGTTTTGAAAACAATCTATATCCATACTCAACTGGTGAGGATGTATGAATAAGAATGATTGCTAGCTGAATATAATCGAATCCAAATTGAATCATTGACAGACGACATATATATGCAGAAAACAGTTTTAGCTATGCAATTCCTAAAGATGAAATTATTTGTGCAATCTTGCTCAATTCCTTAGAAAAAAGAACGATTACCTTTGAAAACCTGCTTTAGAGAACTGAAGTGCATCATGGGGGAATCATATGCGATATACCGTTCATCGCACTTTGCTGACCGTTCGGGGGCGAGGTGGAATTGCGGGTGGTTTTTGGATATAACTAGAGCTGTCAGCAAGCAGCGTCCCATACGGAGGGGCGCTGATACATTCGGCCAGTAAGGCCCGAAAGAAAGGTAGGAGGCCATGACGAAAGGTCTGCACGTGCCTTCCGAGATCGGCAAGCTCAGGAAGGTCTGCCTGCACCGTCCCGGCGACGAGCTCCTCAACCTGCCGCCCGACGAGCTCGAGCGACTCCTGTTCGACGACGTCCCGTTCCTGGAGGTCGCACAGCAGGAGCACGACACCTTCGCCCAGATCCTGAGGGACCAGGGCGTGGAGGTCCTCTACCTCGAGAACCTCGTCGCCGAGGTGTTCGACCAGGTCCCCGGCGCCCGCGCCGAGTTCACCGACCAGTACATCGCCGAGGCCGGCATCCGCGGCCAGCACATGCCGCAGATCGTCCGCGAGAAGCTGGACTCCATCGAGGACAACCTCGAGTTCGTCAAGAAGACCATGGCCGGCATGACCAAGGCCGAGATCGACATGCCCCTCACGGCGTCCACGACCCTCGACTCCCTGGTCAACTCCGAGTCCGAGTCCGACCTGATCATCGACCCGATGCCCAACCTCTACTTCACCCGCGACCCGTTCGCGGTCGTCGGCGAGGGCGTCAACCTCAACCGCATGTACTCGGTCACCCGCAACCGCGAGACCCTGTACGGCAAGTACGTCTTCAAGTACCACCCCGACTACAAGGACGTTTCCCTGTACTTCCGCCGCGACTGCCAGTTCCACACCGAGGGCGGCGACGTGCTGAACATCAACGAGAAGACCCTCGCCGTCGGCATCTCCCAGCGCACCCAGGCCGCCGCTATCGACGTCATGGCCCAGAACATCTTCTGGAACTCCGACTCCAAGGTCGAGCGCATCCTGGCCTTCGACATCCCGGTCTCGCGCGCCTTCATGCACCTCGACACGGTCTTCACCCAGATCGACGTCGATAAGTTCACGATCCACCCCGCCATCATGGGCACCCTGCGCGTCTACGAGCTGACCGCCGGCAAGAACCCGGGCGACGTGAACATCCGCCTGATCGAGGACACCCTCGAGCACGTCCTGGAGGACGCCACCGGCGTCGACCAGGTCAAGCTGATCCCCTGCGGCGGCGGCGACCCGATCGCGGCCTCCCGCGAGCAGTGGAACGACGGCTCCAACACCCTGTGCGTCGAGCCCGGCAAGATCTGCGTCTACGCCCGCAACACCGTCACCAACGACGTGCTGTACAAGGAGGGCCTGGACCTTCTCGTCGTGCCCTCCGCCGAGCTCTCCCGCGGCCGCGGCGGCCCGCGCTGCATGAGCATGCCCTTCTGGCGCGAGGACCTCTAAGGTCTTCAAGGACCCGTACAGGTCTTAATACATACATCTAGCTGCCATTAGATGTCTCCCAATGGGGCGGTGCGGGTTTTCGCACCGCCCCATTCTTGTATGAGGAACGTCAACACGATTGGATGACTGCTTTTGTAAGGAGCTTGGCCATGGATATCAAGACAATCGGCGTTGAAGAGTGGCTCAACGTTTGGGAGAAGAGCGCCACGTGGGATATCGCCCAGTCGACGATCTCCTCGCTCACCATGGGCGAGCTGCGCGCGCTCGACGAGCAGGACGGCGCCACGTTCTATGAACGCCTGGACCGCGAGAAGATGAACTACGGCTGGATCGAGGGTTCGCCGGAGTTTAAGGCCGAGGTTGCCAAGCTGTATCGTCGCGAGGTCAATCCCGATCACATCCTGCAGACCAATGGCTGCACGGGCGCCAATCTCAACGCCATCATGGCTGTAGTCGAGCCCGGCGACCACGTTATCGCCGAGTGGCCTACCTATGCGCCGCTCTATGAGATCCCGCGTACGCTCGGCGCCGAGGTCGAGTATTGGGAGCTTCGCGAGGAACTCGGCTGGAAGCCCGATATCGAGAAACTCAAGCATCTGGTTCGCCCCACCACCAAGCTCATCTGCATTAACAACGCATCGAACCCCATCGGTACGGTGCTCGATGCTGATATGCTCGGCCAGATTGCCGAGATCGCCCGCTCGGTTGGCGCCTATGTGCTGTGCGACGAGGTGTACCTGCCGCTTGAGAACACTGAGGACTTTTTGTCGATGGCCGATGTGTACGAGAAGGCCATCGTCACCAACTCGGTGTCCAAGACCTATTCGACGCCTGCGGCCCGCGTGGGCTGGGTTGTGGCAGACGAAGAGGTATCTAACCGCATTCGCAAGTACCGCGACTACACCATGATTTGCGGCGGCGTGTTCAACGACGCCCTGGCGACCTATGTGCTCAAGCACAAGGACAAGATCCTCGAGCGCAACCGCAAGATCGTGTTTGGAAACCGCGATATCGCGCAGGCTTGGATTGATACGCAGCATCGCGTTTCCTGGACGGCCCCGCAGGGCGTGTCTACCTCGTTTATCAAGCTTGATATTCCCGAGGACGACGAGGAGTTCTGCAAGCGCCTGCTGGCCGAGAGGGGAGTGCTGTTGGTTCCCGGTAGCCGCTTTGAGCTTCCCTGCGGCGCACGCCTGGGCTACTGCGCGAGCGAGGACGTTCTGCGCGAGGGTCTGAGGCTTTTGGGCGAGGCACTGGCGGAGTTCGATCGCTAGGATCACGATTCCCTTCGAAGGCCGTATTCAAATTGGCCGGCAATAATCGAAAACGGACCTGTTTCCCTAGGGGATCGGGTCCGTTTTTCTATACCGAGAAGTCAAGTTGTTACAAATGGAGACGCAAGATCGATCAGGTATTCGACCAGCCTTATACTGAGCTTCCGGTGAACGGTATCCAACTTCTGGTAAACGGTAATCTGTTTGCCAAAAATGAATAGGACGAACTTCTTTCTGAATAAAAATCAAAATGGTTGAGATACAGCGAGAATTGCGAGTTCTATTCATATCATTGCGCGAAATATGCAATTTGAGGGTGGTTTAACAAAGATTAGTTTCAATTGATTTATCGGTTAAAAAGGCGTTTAAGCACGTAAATACACTTTATTAAATCAAAGTGTGCCATGCGTGAAGTATATGTGTATGCCGTTCACCCCCCATATAAAACCGTTCGGGGGCGAGGTGGAAGTATGGACTGATTTTGGATATAAATATGTCGTCAGCAATAACGCCTCACACGGAGGGGCGCTAACGAATCGGCCCTGACAGGGGCCCGAAAGAAAGGTAGGAGGCCATGACGAAAGGTCTGCACGTGCCTTCCGAGATCGGCAAGCTCAGGAAGGTCTGCCTGCACCGTCCCGGCGACGAGCTCCTCAACCTGCCGCCCGACGAGCTCGAGCGACTCCTGTTCGACGACGTCCCGTTCCTGGAGGTCGCACAGCAGGAGCACGACACCTTCGCCCAGATCCTGAGGGACCAGGGCGTGGAGGTCCTCTACCTCGAGAACCTCGTCGCCGAGGTGTTCGACCAGGTCCCCGGCGCCCGCGCCGAGTTCACCGACCAGTACATCGCCGAGGCCGGCATCCGCGGCCAGCACATGCCGCAGATCGTCCGCGAGAAGCTGGACTCCATCGAGGACAACCTCGAGTTCGTCAAGAAGACCATGGCCGGCATGACCAAGGCCGAGATCGACATGCCCCTCACGGCGTCCACGACCCTCGACTCCCTGGTCAACTCCGAGTCCGAGTCCGACCTGATCATCGACCCGATGCCCAACCTCTACTTCACCCGCGACCCGTTCGCGGTCGTCGGCGAGGGCGTCAACCTCAACCGCATGTACTCGGTCACCCGCAACCGCGAGACCCTGTACGGCAAGTACGTCTTCAAGTACCACCCCGACTACAAGGACGTTTCCCTGTACTTCCGCCGCGACTGCCAGTTCCACACCGAGGGCGGCGACGTGCTGAACATCAACGAGAAGACCCTCGCCGTCGGCATCTCCCAGCGCACCCAGGCCGCCGCTATCGACGTCATGGCCCAGAACATCTTCTGGAACTCCGACTCCAAGGTCGAGCGCATCCTGGCCTTCGACATCCCGGTCTCGCGCGCCTTCATGCACCTCGACACGGTCTTCACCCAGATCGACGTCGATAAGTTCACGATCCACCCCGCCATCATGGGCACCCTGCGCGTCTACGAGCTGACCGCCGGCAAGAACCCGGGCGACGTGAACATCCGCCTGATCGAGGACACCCTCGAGCACGTCCTGGAGGACGCCACCGGCGTCGACCAGGTCAAGCTGATCCCCTGCGGCGGCGGCGACCCGATCGCGGCCTCCCGCGAGCAGTGGAACGACGGCTCCAACACCCTGTGCGTCGAGCCCGGCAAGATCTGCGTCTACGCCCGCAACACCGTCACCAACGACGTGCTGTACAAGGAGGGCCTGGACCTTCTCGTCGTGCCCTCCGCCGAGCTCTCCCGCGGCCGCGGCGGCCCGCGCTGCATGAGCATGCCCTTCTGGCGCGAGGACCTCTAAGTCTTTAACGTTCCGGTGCGGTCCCCCTACAACCGCACCGGTTTCGCCCGTCAAACGGGCAACACTATTACTTATGTAATTCATTTTTTCGAAAGGAAACGAACCATGGGTGTTAACCTCTCCGGCCGTAGCTTCCTCAAGCTCCTCGACCTCTCCACCGAGGAGATCGAGTACTTGCTCAAGCTTTCCAAGAACTTCAAGGACATGAAGCGCGCTGGCGTTCCGCACCGCTATCTCGAGGGCAAGAACATCGTTCTGCTCTTCCAGAAGACCTCCACTCGTACCCGCTGCGCCTTCGAGGTCGGCGGCATGGATCTGGGCATGGGCGTCACCTACCTCGATCCCGGTTCGTCGCAGATGGGCAAGAAGGAGTCCATCGAGGACACCGCCCGCGTTCTCGGCCGTATGTATGACGGCATCGAGTTCCGTGGCTTTGCCCAGGACGACGTCGAGGAGCTCGCTGCCAAGTCCGGCGTGCCCGTGTGGAACGGCCTGACCACCGAGTGGCACCCCACCCAGATGCTCGCCGACATCCTGACCGTCCAGGAGAACTTCAACTACGACATCAAGGGCAAGACCCTCGTCTTCATGGGCGACTGCAAGAACAATGTCGCTCGCTCCCTCATGGTTGTCTGCTCCAAGCTCGGCATGAACTTCGTGGCCTGCGGCCCCGAGGAGTGCATGCCCGCCGACGACGTCATCGAGGCCTGCAAGCCCATCGCCGAGGCCAACGGCTGCACCATCAAGCTGACCACCGACGTCAAGGACGGCGTCACCGGTGCCGACGTTATCTACACCGATGTGTGGGTCTCCATGGGCGAGCCCGACGAGGTCTGGGCCGAGCGCATCGCTCAGCTCACCCCGTATCGCGTTACCTCCGAGGTCATGGCTATGGCCAACCCGGGTGCCATCTTCCTGCACTGCCTGCCCAGCTTCCACGACACCAACACCACGATTGGCGCCGAGAAGTGCGAGCAGTTCGGCATCACCGAGCAGGAGGTCACCGACGAGGTCTTCGAGAGCCCCGCTTCCAAGGTCTTCGACGAGGCCGAGAACCGCATGCACACCATTAAGGCTGTCATGTACGCCACGCTCAAGTAAGAGCATCTAGCATCTCGCTCGGGGTGTATTACTGCGCACCCCGAGCGGTTTTATCTGGTAATAATCTCGCATCAAGCGGCAGGCACGGCACGGAAGAGCCGCTTCTGGCGAGATCAGTAAATGATTTATGAAGGGGGGATGAGAACTATGACTGAGACCGCTAAGAAAAAGCGCGGTATGCCTTCATCGTTCACCATTCTTCTTGCTCTGCTGGCAATTGTCGCAGTGATTACCGTTATCGTCTCCGGCACGTCCGGTGGCGCGGTTACTGCCGCCCGTCTGAGCGATTTCTGCACCGCCCCGATCCTGGGCTTCGCTGACGCTCTGCCCGTCTGCCTCTTCGTTATGATCCTGGGCGGCTTCCTCGGCATGATGACCGAGACCGGCGCCCTGGACAACGGCATCGCCGTCCTGGTGCAGAAGCTTAAGGGCAACGAGATTATGCTCATTCCCGTGCTGATGCTCATCTTCTCCCTCGGTGGTACCACCTATGGTATGTGCGAGGAGACCGTTCCCTTCTACGCCCTGCTCGCCGCTACCATGATGGCCGCTGGCTTCGACCCCATGGTCGGTGCCGCTACCGTCCTGCTCGGCGCTGGCTGCGGCTGCCTGGGCTCCACGGTTAACCCGTTCGCCGTCGGCGCTGCCGTCGACGCTCTGACCGGCGTTGGCATTGAGGTCAACCAGTCCATCATCATCGGCCTCGGTGCCGTCCTGTGGATTGTCACTACCGCTATGTCCATCTTCTTCGTGATGAGCTACGCCAAGAAGGTCAAGGCTGACAAGGGTTCCACCATCCTGTCGATGCAGGAGCTCAAGGACGCCGAAGAGGCTCACGGCAAGGCTGCTTCCGAGGTCCACAAGGAGGTCAAGCTCACCGGTCGTCAGAAGGGTGTTCTGATCGCCTTCGCCTTCACCTTCGTCGTCATGATCGTCGGCTTCATTCCGCTGGCCGACCTCAACGAGGGCGTCGCCAACTTCTTCGACGCCGGCGCTGTCTACGACGCCGACGGTAACGCCGTCGTCCAGGGCTGGTCTGCCCTGATCACCGGCCTGCCCATTGGCCAGTGGTACTTCGACGAGGCTTCCACCTGGTTCTTCCTCATGGCCGTCCTGATCGGTATCATCGGTGGCCTGTCCGAGAAGCAGATCGTCAACACCTTCATCACCGGCGCTGCCGACATGATGTCCGTTGTTCTCGTCATCGCCCTCGCCCGTGGTATCTCCGTCCTCATGGCTAACACCGGCCTCGATGTCTTCGTCCTCGACGCTGCCGCCAATGCCCTGGCTGGCCTGTCCGGCGTGATCTTCGCTCCCATGAGCTTCCTGGTCTACTTCGGCCTGTCCTTCCTGATCCCTTCGACCTCTGGTATGGCCACCGTCTCCATGCCCATCATGGGACCGCTGGCTGTTAAGCTCGGCTTCTCGCCCGAGGTCATGGTCATGATCTTCTCCGCCGCCATCGGTGTCGTGAACCTGTTCACCCCGACCTCCGGCGCCATCATGGGCGGTCTCGCCCTGGCCAAGATCGAGTGGACGACCTGGCTCAAGTTTGCCCTTAAGCTCATCGTCGCTCTCTCCGTCGTCTGCGCCGTCATCCTGACCGTCGCCTGCGTGCTGCTCTAAGTACCCAACGGGTACCCCACGGAAACCTTGACGATCCTGTAGAGGATCACCTGGTCATCGTCTGTCCGGTGGGGTCAACCCACCGGTAGACTCCTACCTTTAGCCCCCTCCCGTTCCGTGCGCGGGAGGGGGCGCTCTTGTGTTCCGGCGTTTTACCAAACGCCGGAACCGCTCGACGCTGCAAGCCCGCCAGAGCGGCAATCTGACGTTCAATCGTCGGGCATGGCCAAAAGGCCTATGCCCTCCTCTTTCACGTCACCTTGCTCGCTCTGGCGGGCTTTCGCTGACTTATGCTCCACCTGCGACGTTTCCATTATTGATACAAAGGCCAGGTTTGTTTGAACCAAAAAGGGGAAGTTGCGGTGGAATCGTTCCTGTTTGGCCGTCTTGAGGGGTTAAACGGGAACTATTCCACCGCAACTTATCGATGACGTGTTTGGTTGGTGCCAGTTGATTGCTTGGGCGTTGGGGAGGGTCTGCTCCGTTATAATCGCCTAGAACATTAATTGGAAACGGGACGGGAGCCATACATGCGCCAGGGTTTCGACAATGCGAAGTATATCGAGCTGCAGGCTGCTCACATTAAGGAGCGCATCTCACAGTTTGGTGGCAAGCTCTATTTGGAGTTTGGCGGCAAGCTGTTCGATGACTATCATGCGAGCCGCGTGCTGCCGGGTTTTGAACCGGACAGCAAGTTCCGCATGCTCAAGAGCATCGCCGACGATGTCGAGGTTATCATCGCGATCAACGCGAACCATATCGAGAAAAACAAGGCTCGCGGTGACCTTGGCATTACCTATGACGAGGATGTGCTGCGCCTGGTTGACTTGTTCCGCGGCAACGGCTTTGCCGTCGCGGCTGTGGTCATCACCCAGTACGCCGGCCAGCCTGCTGCCGATGTGTTCCGCAACCGCCTGAACGCGCTCGGCATTCCTGCCAAGCTGCACTATCCCATCGAGGGCTACCCGCACGATGTCGATCTGATCGTGTCCGATGATGGCTACGGCAAGAACGAGTTTGTCGAGACCACCCGACCGCTCGTCGTGGTCACTGCCCCCGGTCCTGGCTCGGGCAAGCTTGCCACCTGCCTGTCTCAGCTCTATCACGAGCACAAGCATGGCACGGCCGCCGGCTATGCCAAATTCGAGACCTTCCCGGTTTGGAATCTGCCCCTTACGCATCCGGTCAACATTGCCTACGAGGCCGCCACGGCAGACCTCGATGACGCCAACATCATCGACTCCTTCCACCTTGAGGCCTACAACAAGACCACGGTCAACTACAACCGCGACGTCGAGGCCTTCCCGGTAGTCCGTGCCCTGATGGAAAAGATCCTGGGCAAGAGCCCCTACCAGAGCCCTACGGACATGGGCGTCAATATGGTTGGCTTTGCCATCACCGATGACGATGCCTGCCGCGACGCTTCCAAGATGGAGATCGTCCGCCGCTACTTTACCGCGGTCGAAAATGTGCGCCGTACCGGCGTGGGCGATGAGCAAGTCGACCGTCTCAAGATTATTATGAAGAAAGCCGGCATCGATAAGAACTACTCACCGGCGCGCTCGGCGGCCCTCACCAGGGAGCAGCTGACGGGCGGTCCCGTGGGTGCCATGGTCATGCCCGATGCCTCCGTGGTGACCGGTAAGACCTCCACGCGCCTGGGCGCCGCAAGTTCGCTCATTATGAACGCCCTCAAGCATGTCTCGGGCGTCGACCTTGAGCTCGAGGTCATTAGCGATGAAGCGATCGAGCCCATCAGCAAGCTCAAGACGCATTTCCTGGGCAGCAAAAACCCGCGCCTCCACACCGACGAGACGCTTATGGCGCTGTCGATCACCTCGGCCACGAGTGAGACGGCCGCTCGCGTCCTTTCGGGCCTGGAGCAGTTGCGCGGTTGCGATGCTTTCTTTAGCGTTATCATCTCGCCGACGGACGAGACGGTACTGCGCAAACTGGGTATCAACGTGTGCTGCGAGCCCAAGTTTGAGCGCCGTGGTTTCTTCCATCGCTAAGTTTGAAGCATCGCGGTAATTGCATTGCATTTTGGCCGTATCGGGTTAGCGCCCGGTACGGCTTTTTGATCAATAAAGCGCCTATTTCGGCGAAAAATAGCCGTTTACCTGCCTAGAAACAATTAGAGCGGTATACAATAACCGTAACTGTTTCATCCTTGGCGGGATGCCGCATGATGGATATTACCTGCCATCGTGAGGTGTGTCGGTCGCGCACGGCGCGTTAGATGCTCGTGCTCGGTTTGAGGAGGCTGCCATGGCGGGCAAGGGTCGTGCGAGTGTCAACGATATGAAGCGTGTCGAGGTGCTGGTGTTGATGGAGATTGCCCAGCAATCCGAAAGTGGCGGGACATATGGCTTCTCGCGCAAAACGCTTGCGGAGCACGTTGGAGTGTCTCCGTATCGAGCCCGCGCCGCAATTGAGCGCTTGGATTCTGACGGTTTGATCGAGGTCGTTTCGCGTTATAGCGAGGATGGCGGCCAGCTTGCAAATGGTATTTGCCTTACCGAGCGTGGCGGGTGGTATCTGAAAGGCATCCGCGCGGGTATGCTCGTTCGGGATATGCTCAGGGACGAGCTTGCCGATCGGTAACGTTCTGCCGCCTAAGATGTTGTTACGCCGCTCGGGTCCCGGGCGGCGTTTTGTTTCGAGATGGAGAAATGCAAGCACTTTGGTGAAAAATGGCGAACTGCTTCTTTCTCGAGTATTACAATGAAGACCCGTAAGATGTGTATGGACAACTTCTACGGGAAGCGCAGGTAATTCAATATGACTAAGCATGTGTTTGTGACCGGCGGCGTGGTTTCGTCTTTGGGCAAGGGCATTACCGCGGCATCGCTGGGCCGTTTGCTCAAGTCGCGCGGCTACAAGGTGACGATGCAGAAGGCCGACCCGTATCTGAACGTCGACCCCGGTACCATGAGCCCGTTCCAGCACGGTGAGGTCTTTGTGACCGAGGACGGCTACGAGTCCGATCTGGACCTGGGCCACTACGAGCGCTTTATTGACGAGAACCTGACCCGCGATTCTAACTTTACGACGGGCGCCATTTACAAGAGCCTGATTGCCCGCGAGCGTCGCGGTGACTTTTTGGGCGGTACCGTCCAGGTGATCCCGCACGTCACCAATGCTATCAAGGACAAATTCCGCCGCATTGAGGAGCAGACTGGCTCCGACGTTGTCATTACCGAGCTGGGTGGCACGATCGGCGACATCGAGTCGCAGCCGTTCGTGGAGGCTATCCGCCAGTACCGCAAGGAGGCCGGTTCCGAGAACGTCTGCTACATCCACGTATCGCTCGTTCCCTATATCGCCGCCGCCCACGAGGTTAAGACCAAGCCCACGCAGCACTCCGTCAAGGAGCTGCGCAGCTTTGGTATCCAGCCCGACATTATTGTGCTGCGCTCCGATCACCATATTGATGACGCTATCCGCGGCAAGATCGCGAGTTTCTGCGACGTCGACACCGACTGTGTCTTTACCAACGAGGATTGCGCGAGCATTTACGACGTGCCGCAGCTGCTCGCGGAGCAGGACTTTGACCTGCGCATTTGCGAGCGCCTTGGCCTCGATCCGCGCGAGCGCGATATGAGCGCATGGAATGAGTTCCTGCGCAAGCAAAACCATGCCAACCATCACGCCGATAAGGTTAAGGTTGCCGTCGTGGGAAAGTACACCCAGCTTCCCGATGCATATCTGTCGGTTATCGAGGCCCTGCATCACGCGGGCGTTTTCTACGATCGTCACGTTGATGTGCAGCTGGTCGATGGTGAGAGCCTCGATGCCGAAAACGTCAATGAGGTTCTGGGTGACGCATCGGGCATCCTGGTTCCCGGCGGCTTTGGCAAGCGCGCCCTGGAGGGCAAGATCCTTGCTGCCGAGTTTGCTCGCGAGCACAAGATTCCGTATCTGGGCATTTGCCTGGGTATGCAGGTTGCCGTGTGCGAGTTCGCCCGCAACGTTGTCGGCCTTGCCGGTGCCAGCTCCTCCGAGTTTGATCCGGACGGTCCGTTTAGCGTAATCGACCTGATGAGCTCGCAGGAGGACGTGACCGAGAAGGGCGGCACCATGCGCCTGGGCGCCTATCCGTGCAAGCTCGCTGCCGATACCCTCGCGCGTGAGGCGTATGGCGAGGAGCTTGTCTACGAGCGCCACCGTCACCGTTTTGAGTTCAACAATGCCTTCCGCGATCAGCTCGAGGACGCCGGTCTTGTCATCTCGGGTCTTTCGCCTGATGAGCGTCTGGTCGAGATGGTCGAGCTGCCGCGCGACGTGCACCCGTGGTACGTGGCCACTCAGGCCCACCCTGAGTTCAAGAGCCGCCCCACCAATCCTCAGCCGCTGTTCCGTGAGTTCGTGCGCGCCTCGATTGGCCAGCATGAGGGTGTCGATCGTTTACAGGTGACGCCCATGAATCGTGCGACGGACTAAGGTTGCCGTCGAACAGGGAACATATCGAAGAAGCTCCTTCGTCGCTCGCTGTGGCGGCGGGGGAGTTTCTTGATTACCTTGCAGTCGAGCGGGGCTTGGCGCGCAACACGATTGCCGCCTATCGCCGAGATCTGACGACCTACTGTGCCTATTTGGAGCGGACGGGCATTGCATCCTTTGAGGACGTGAGCCGGCGGGTCGTCGAGGACTTTATTGCCGATCGGCGTGACGGGGGCTATTCCGACGCTTCGGTGGAGCGCGCGCTCGCGGCCGTGAAGGGCCTGCATGCCTTTCTGGTGCGCGATGGGGCCGTGGCCCAAAATCCCACGGCGGCATTGCGCTTGCCAAAAAAGGCCGAGCGCCTGCCGGAGTGCCTTTCGGTGGAGGATGTTTCGGCATTGCTCGACCAGGATTTTCCGGATGGAGAGATGGGCCTGCGCGATCGCGCCATCTTGGAAGTGCTGTATGGGTGCGGCCTGCGCGTGAGCGAGCTGGTGGGGCTCGATGTGAGTGATATCCATGTCGATGACGGCTTTGTGCTGGTTCGCGGCAAGGGCTCCAAGGAGCGTCTGGTCCCTTTGGTGGGAAGCGCGGCGCGTGCCCTGACGCACTATATATGTGATGGGCGCCGACTTCTGGCGGCTCATGCTCGTGGGACAGAGACGCCGGCGGTCTTTTTAAACAAGAACGGCGGGCGTCTGTCGCGTCAGGGTGTTCACGTCATATGCGAGCGCTACGGACGCCAGGTGGGGTTGGTGGGACTCCATCCGCACACGTTGCGCCACTCCTTTGCCACCCATATGCTCGCGGGCGGCGCGGACCTTCGCGTGCTGCAGGAGATCTTGGGACACGCCGATATATCGACGACGCAGGTCTACACGCATGTCGATCGTACGCAGCTGACTGAGGTTTACCTGGCGGCCCACCCGCTGGCACATCGCTAATACGCTGCTGAGCTGCGATTACATGCTATCCGAGGACGGACCCCCGATTGCTGGAACGTGCTGTTGCGCACGTTTTGGCAATCGGGGGTCCGTCCCATTTTGCGCCACCGGCCAATGGCGCGGCGGGGTGCACATGCCGCGCGTGGGAGAGTTTGGGGGCGATGTGAACGGGATGTAAAGGGACATAAAAATCGCCTCAAGGTCAACTTGAAGGTTGAGGTTGAAAGGCGGGGTGCTACAGGTGGCATCCCGCCTTTGCATTAAACACAACATATTGTGTTTTCGAACATATGCTCGGGGGTGGCGCCCAATAGTTAGGGGGTGGAGTGGTGGGGTAGGG